>NZ_JBHYJD010000036.1:0-22040 GCF_042740555.1 Nonomuraea sp. NPDC059007
TTGAGCCGTTCCCACTCCGCATTGGTCAGATCACCACGACCCATGACCCAATCGTGACAACATCACCACAACTAGTCAGCAGATCTAAGAAACGGCTCCTAGCGCTCTACGCCCTGGCACATGTGCCAGGGATCGCCGGCGCGATAGCGCACAGCGGCTGCTACAACCGGACCCACACCCTGACCGGCTTTCACTTCGAGAAGCGCTCCTATTGGGATGCGCCCGACCTCTACCAGGCATTCAGCGCGCTGCATTTCGCCGACCGGCTGAAAGGCCCCGTGTTGATCGCGCACGGCCTCGCTGACGTCAATCCCAGCACCCCGCCCCAGCAGGCCATAGAGCTCTATCGCGCGATCGTGGCGGCGGGCGGCCACTCCCGCCTGATCCTGCTTCCCCATGAGGGCCATTCCTTCCGCTTCCGGGAGACCTATGAGGCGCTGGCCCGCGAGCAGGGTGACTGGCTGCGGAAAGCAGAGTTCTGAGTGCGGTCAGCGAATGCCCGGACGCCCAACCTGGCTCAGTCACTGCTGTTCGGTCTCCGGCTGTTGTGGGAGGCCGACCCGAAGGGAACCGCCGGCTTGGCCGTTCTCCAGTTGGTGTCGGCGGTCGGGTTGGCGAGTGTCCTGGTGCTCGTACGGTCATCGTTAACCGCCCTGGAGACGGCGGGCGGGAGCGGCTTTCGGGCCGCGAGCATCCCCGCGGCCCTCGCGATCGTCGTGCTGGGCTCGGCCGCCGGAATGGTGCGCGCCGTGAGCACCCGCATTCAGCGCATGGTGACCGTGAAGGTGGACCGGCACGCCACAGCCATCGTCCTGCGCTCCGCCATGCAGGCCGAACTGTCGGAATTCGAGGATTCGGCGTTTCACGACCGGCTGCAACGCGCGGTGTTCGCCTCTCGCAGCAGACTGGCCATGCTCGTCACCGCGACAGTCGCCATCGGCCAGGCCGTACTGGCTGCCGTCGCCGTCACGGGCACGTTCATGTCGATGGCATGGTGGCTGCTGCCGGTCGCCGCGGTGAGCGCCCTACCTGTCCTCAAAGCCGCGCGCGACGACCGGAACTCCCGCCACGAACTGCATCACGCCCTGTCGGAGAACCGGCGCAGGCGCGAATACCTGGAGCGGCTGCTGACCGGCCGGGACGAGGCCAAGGAGATTCGCGCTCTGCGACTCGGGCAAGTCCTGCACGATCGCTGGGACGCCGCGTATCGACAGGAGATCCACGGCCACTCCGCAACCAACCGGCGCTACATGTGGGGCAGCCTGCGCGCCCGGGCGGCTGCGGACGGGTTGGTCCTGGCCGTTGTCGGCGGAGGCATCTGGCTGGTGGCCGCCTCCGTCCTCGACCTGGCGACCGTCGCCGCCGCGCTGATGGGACTGTGGTTCTTGTCGACTCGCGCGCAGATGCTCGGCGGCTTGCTGAGCGGGATCGGCGAATCCATTCTCTATCTGGAGGACCTCCGCGCCTTCACCGCGGTCTCGCCCCGGGAAACCGCTCACCCCCGGATGGCGATGGGAACCGTACAGGCCGACCAGGTCTCCTTTGCCTACCCCGGAACTGATCGGCCGGTGCTTCGCGACGTGACGGTCACGGTCAAGCCGGGCGAGGTTATCGCTCTCGTCGGGGCGAACGGCTCGGGGAAGACAACGCTGGCGAAGATCTTCGCCGGTCTGTATCAGCCGGACCACGGCTCCGTTCTGCTTGACGGCACGCCTGTCACCGACACTCGGACGCTGCGTGATCTGTCGGCGGTCGTCTTCCAGGATTTCGTCCGCTACAAACTCCCCGCCATCGACAACGTGACCTTCGGTCAGCCGGACGCGCCCGTGGACACGGACCGCGCACAGCGAGCCTTGGCCCAGGCGGGGGCCGACGCGTTTGTCGCCTCGCTGCCAGCCGGGGCTCAGACCATCCTGGGCAAGGAGTTCGCCAATGGCGCGGACCTGTCGGGGGGCCAATGGCAACGGCTGGCGATCGCCCGTACCTTCTACCGGGACGCGCCCTTCATCATCCTCGACGAGCCCACGGCAGCACTCGATCCGAAGGCCGAGGACGATCTCTTCGCCCGCGTCAAGAACCTGTTCGCCGACAGAGCCGTCTTGATGATCTCTCACCGCTTCTCCAGTGTCCGACACGCGGACCGGATCTACGTCATGGAGGAGGGCAGCGTGACCGAGGAAGGCACCCACGAGTCGCTAATGGCCAGACGCGGTACGTATGCTCAACTGTTCACCATCCAGGCGCGGCCCTATCGTTAGCCTTTCGGTCCGCGGCGCGCGGAACATGGCGGCACCGGGGGTCGTCAAAGGCTTGGCCGAGGCATTTAGATGCCGGGAGGCTGATATCACCTGGGCCACACGACGACCTCACCGACCGCCTTCACCTACGCCCGCGCTTGACGACGAGGCTCCACTCTCCCGAAACGGTCGGCCACCCGAGCGAACAGCGCGTCCAGCCCCGCCTGTAGATCATCGGCAGTCACCACATCACGCCCGCCACCCACAAGTTACGAAGTCAGGTTGTACTAGACCTCTAGCTTGGATCTTCCGTCAAGTCGGTGGAGCGTGCCAGCGCGTCACGGCCCTCTTGGCCGATGCCGTAGTGGCAAAAGAGCGGCAGGTCGAGCAGATTCGCCGTGGACCGGACATGCTCCGGCCGCCTCTCCAGATCAGTGAGGGGCACCCGCTTCACGAAGACCGGGCTTCCGGCGACCTCCAGTAGCGCCGACTCCCCACCGATGCCCGATCCCGTCGGCACGGCCGTGTCCACGAGCTCGCGCAGGGCGCGGTCACTGTGCGGCGCCAGGGATGTGGAGACGGCACCATGGGCGGCCAGACGCGCACCGCGCGACATGCCAGGGCACTTCACTGCGGCTTCCACCTGGACGCCGACCTCGATTCTGCACCGGCCGAGCAGCCGCGGCGCTCCTGTTAGGAGCCGATGGGTTGCAGTACTGCCGTAGTGGGGGGCTCGCGCAGCATGTCGGTAGCCTCGGCCATGCCGGGCGCCGCTTCGGCCATGTGCAGGTGGAAGGCCGAGGCGCTTTCCCACTCCTGCACCGAGTAGAAGGCGCCCGGATCTGTCGCATGCGCGAAGATGCGCGCGCTGAGGAAGCCCGGTTTGGCCGAAGTCTGGATGGCGTGCACCAGCGCGTCACGCGCCTCACGCTCCCGCCCGTCCTTGGCGTGGATCTCGATCAGGACCGTCACCGCGTCGTTCATCGTCCTCGCTCACCCTCTGTGTCTGCTTTAAGAAGCGGGGTCGCTTCTTAAATCACACCCTACGGCACCGTTGTAAGATGTGCACGTGCATCTTACGGAGGTTGCCATGCGACGACGGCGCGGCGCCCGGCTGGAGGCGGCCCTGCTCGAGGCCGCGTGGGCGGAACTCACCGAACGCGGCTACGCCACCTTCACGCTGGAAGCCGTGGCACGCCGGGCCGCCACGAGCACTCCGGTGATCTATCGGCGCTGGGCGAACAAGCACCTCATGGTCGAGGCCGCCCTCCTGTACGCCAGCTCCGCCCAGCCCCTCGACACCCCGGACACGGGGACACTGCGCGGAGATCTCTTGGCGATCATGAGGGCGGCCAACGAGACGCGTCTCGATCTCATCGCCGCGATGACGGTGGTCCTCGGCACCTACTTCGACGAGACGGACACCAGTCCGGCGCAACTTCGACAGCAGATCCTCGCTGGTGAGCCTTCGGCCGCCGATGTCATCTTTCAGCGGGCGATCGACCGCGGCGAGGCGTGCGCCGAACGCCTCACACCCCGGCTCAGGAGGCTCGCTTTCGACCTGTACCGCCACGAGGCCCTCACGACGTTGCGACCCCTGCCCGACGATGTCATCGAGGAGATCCTGGATGACATCGTCCTGCCTCTCGTACAAGATGCTTGACGGCAGTTCCCGGAGGTGGAGTACCGCTGTCGGCTGACTTGCGATGACGTAGGCGAGGCCGGGCCGTGTGACCGTTGTTGGGCTCGGCGATCCTTGAGGCCATCGTGCAGGCCCGGTTACGCCGGCATGGTGTACGGGGGAGGGGGCCGGTGCTCAGGCATGTTCGTCGGCCCGCGCGACGAGGTGCGTGCTCCGGTCATCGAGTTCTTCGACCATGGCGGCAGGCGGTTCGAATTCTCTCTGCTGCGTTTCGATCTCGACGTCAACGCCGCGGCGCTCGGTCACCACACCGCCGTACCGGCCATCGCGAGGGCGCCTTCTACGCCGCGACCACCGGACCGACGAACCTGCTGATCTCGGCCGTCTGCCGCGACCTCCACCGATACCTCACCCAAGCAGCATCGGCTGATCGCGTAGCTCGGCATTGGTGGATGAATTCGGTCCTCGAAGGATCTACGGAGAGGGGTCAGGCCAGTCCGCCGGTGACCATCAGTCTGGGGGTCGCCGCGTGCGCGTCGATCGTGGCCACGACGGCTGGGGAGGCGAGCCTGTCGAAGGCTCCGGCTTTCCGCAGCGCGCCCAAGCCGCGAGGTTCCGCGATGGTCCACGTGTCGGGCCGTTCGCGAGAGATGCCGTGCTTGCGTGCGAGCTCGGACCACAGGGCCTGCGCCATGTCATCGGCGGCATCGGCGAAGGCGCGGTCGAGGCGGGCATAGCCATGTTCGTCGAAATGCGCTCGCAGGTCGCCGGTCATGGATCGCCTTCCGGTCGAGACCGTCGAGCGCGGCGGCGGGCAGGCTCCCATGCCGACTCGATGGTCGGTCATGGGCGCTCAACCTAGCTCAGATGAGAACAGACGTCGGGGTGTGCGGACGGTCCGGCGGATTGCTCTTGCCCGAAAAGGCACACCAGCCCGTCACTGACCCCGATCGAGGGCGGCGGTCCCGGTGGGTCATTGGAGGCGAGCCGGTTGGGTCAACCTCTGGTCCGCAGGGATCAGATTGCGGCGGCGCGCTTGTCCCGGCACTGGCTGCGCGCGGTACTGGGGTGAACGGGGCAAAGGAGCGCATCATGGCGGACCTGTCGACGGTTGCTTTAGCCTGCGCCGGCATCGGGCTGGTGCTGATCAGGTTCAGGAGGCGCGGCATCGGGGTGCGGCTGCTGTTCGCGATGTCGATCGGCGCATGGGTGCTGGTGGCGGGCGGCGGGATGTGGGGGGTCAGTGGCGCCTTCGCGCAGCGCGTCGCGGCAGCGGATCCGTGTACGGCCGGCGCGCCGGTCAGGACGTTCGACATCTCCCTGATCAACCTTCCGCTCTTCCTGAATCGCTTCGGGGACGTCGTTCCCGAAGGGCGCATGTACGTCTTGGACGAGAACATCGCAGCGGTGCGGGCGAACTTCAAGAAGGCGGCCGATCCGTTCAGCCAGCGGGATCTGGTCGAGCCGCTGACCATCCGGGTGAACCACGGCGACTGCGTGTCGATCAGGTTCACGAACAGGCTGGGGGAGCCGGCGCCGGACCTGGAGTTCGACCTGGGAGAGTCGGTGTTCAAGCTGCCCGGTGAGACGGTGGTCGCCACTCCGGGGGCGGTCACCCCGGCCAAGCGGCAGTTCGCACCGGCCAGGTCCGCGCGCAAGGTGCAGTTCGACACGACCGCGGCGCCGTACGCCTCGATGCACTTCGATGGGCTGAAGTATGACGTCGCCACGTCGGACGGCACGGCGGTCGGCAACAATCCGGCGTCCACCACGGCGCCCGGCGCCTCCACGACCTATCGGCTGTTCGCCGACGCGGAGGGGGAGTTCCAGTTGCAAGGACGGCGCCGACATGAGCTCCGTGCAGACCGGGGCGGGCAACTTCATCGGGTCGCACGCCTTCGGGGCCTTCGGCGCGATCATGGTGGAACCGGCCGGTACCACCTGGGTGGACTCTTCGACGGGCCAGCCGCTGAAGTCGGGCACCCGGGCGATCATTCAGAACCCGGCGGGTAAGGACTTTCGCGAGCAGGTCGTGTTCATGCATGACGAAGTGGAGGCGCAGCCCGGCATTCTGACGCGGCTGTGCCGTACCGGAGAAGACGAGGAGGACCGCGCGAGCGGTGAGTGCGTGGAACCGAGCGCGGCCGAACTGGCCAAGCTGAAGGCGGGCACGCTGCCGGGACTGTCGGGCGGCGACGCCGACGCGCTGGTGCAGGGCGAGGTGCCGGTCAAGATGGAGTGGTTCGCCTTCAACTACCGGGCCGAGCCGGGGTTCAACCGCGAGGAGGTGGGCTGCCCGGCCGCGACGCGGGCGGGGCAGGGGTTCAACGCGGCGGAGTGCGTGGGCGAGGAGACGAGCCTGTCGTCGTGGGCCTTCGGCGATCCTGGCGGTGGCGACCTGGTGTTTCCCAGCTATCGGGGTGAGCCGACCCAGTTCCGGCTGATCCATCCGGCGGAGTTCGAGACCCACACCTTCCACCAGCACGTGAACCGGTGGCCGTTCGACCCGAAGGACGAGGGCGGGCTGGAGGAGATCAGCAAGCCCACGCACCACACCGCGGTGAGCAACGCTCTGGACGTGCAGGCGGTGAGCCCGGGTTCCAACTACTCGCTGATCATGGAGGGCGGGACCGGCAGCGCCCATGACGACAAGAAGGCGACCTTCGGCGACATCATTTTCCACTGCCATCTCTATCCGCACTTCGCCAACGGCATGTGGGGGTTGAACCGCACCTTCGACAAACTCGAGGACGGTACGCGGCGCAATCCCGACACCACCCTGGTGCCCAAGCTCATTCCGCTGGCCGACCATGCGGCTCCGCCCGCGCCGACCGCGGACCAGCCCGGCTTCCCGCATTTCATTCCCGGCGCGTTCGGTTACAAGAGCCCGAAAGCGCCGCTGGCCGTCGCGGAACGGCGGACCGGGGCGGTGTTCGCGCCCACTCCCGCGGAGATTCGCGCCGCCGACGTCCGAGGTCAGGTGCCGGGCGGCTTCTTCCAAAACCCCTGCCCGGCCACCAGATCGGATGGCCAGCCCATTCCCACCAAGACGTTCTACGTGTCCGCGATCGAGATCAAGCAGGTCTACAACCCGAAGCTCAACTGGAACAATCCACAGAGCCGCGTCTACGTCGGCGGCACCACCGCGGCGGAGCGAGATACGAAAGTCGCCGAGGTGCGGAACGGCAAGAAACCCGAACCCTTCTCACCCTTGCTGAACGTCGGCGACTGCGTCGTCTACCACTTACGCAACGACCTTCCCGAGCAGTTCGGCGGCACCGTCTTCGACCGGCGGCAGATCACCAACGAGGTCGGCATTCACCAGCACATGGTCCAGTTCGACGTGCTGTCCTCCGACGGAGCCGCCAACGGCTGGAACTACGACCAGGGGGCCGACGCCACCGGACCCAACCGTGAATACACCTATCGCGACTTCGTGCACGCCGACACCGCGACGAACTCCTTCCACGATCACTTCTTTCCGAACGTGCACCAGGACAACGGCCTGTTCGGCGGCGCCACCATCCATCCGCCCGGCTGCACCTTCCGCGACCCGACGACCGACGCGGTGGTGTCGATCGGCACCATCGTGGACGTCCACTGCGCTCCGGGCGCCACCGATTACCACGGCAGACCGGCCGACGGCGAGGACTACCGGAACGTGGCGTTGTTCGTCGAGGACCACGTCCCCATGTTCAAACCCGCGGACGCCGCCGATCCGAACGACGACCAGTTCGGCACGCCGGAAGGAGTGCCGATCTACCCCGCGAAATTCCCCTCAAGCAACGACGACCAGGGCGTGATGGGGGTCAACTACCGGCTGGAGCCGTTCGAGGCGCGCCGGAACTCCGACATGGCCAACATGTTCAGCTCCATCAGCCACGGAAATCCCAACACGCCGATTCCCCGCGCGTTCGAAGGCGACCGGGTCAAATGGCGGTTGTTCCAGCTGAGCCAGGAGGAGTCGCACGGCTTCAACCTGGAGCGCTTCCGCTGGAAACAGGAGCCCAACGATCCGAATTCGCCGTGGGTCCAGGCCCAGCACATCAGCGTGCTCGAGTACTTCGACGTGAAACTCGACATGGGCTATGAGATGTACTGGCCGGGAAACCCCGGCGAACACCGAAATTACCTCTACGACTACGGCGGCTCCGACGACTGGTTCCTCGGCACCTGGGGAGAACTCGTCGTCTACGGGTGCCGTGAGGGATTCGAGCCGCCCACCGGGCGGCTGGCCTGGCTCCCTGACAACATGCCGCGGCACATCTGCGCGGGCCCGCAGCCGGAGAAGGCCGGACCGAAGATCCCCATCCCCGGCCTCAACAACCCGTGTCCGCACCTGCCCGACGAGACGATCACGGTGCCGATCAAGCGGTTCACGGTGGTGGCGTTCAACAAGGACCTCACCTACAACGCCGCGGGCGACCACGATCCGAACGGCGCGATGTACGCGCTGGAAGAGGACGTGGCGGCGATCAAGGCGGGCACGAAGAAGGCCGAGCCGCTGATCCTGCGGGCCAACGCCGGCGACTGCATGGAGATCACCCTGAAGAACCAGCTGGAACCGGCCAAGATGGCACCCCACTGCTTCGAGGGCACCGAACCCGGCCAGCTCGGTTTCCGCGATCCCAGCGAAGGCGGACTGACGCTGCCGGGCTGCCTGGACCAGCCGCCGAAGAACGAGCACAACGTGCCGGGGTTCAAACCGCTCCCGGTCAGCTCCCGCGTCGGCCTGCGCTCGGCCATGGCCGACAGCCATGTGGACAGCTCAGGCTCCAACGTCGGCACCAACTACCCTGATACCACGGTCGCCCCGGGCGGGTCGATCTTCTACCGGTGGTACGCGCCGGAGGAGGACGGCTCCACCGGCCTCGGCATCCTCCAGGACTACGCCGACCCGCTCAACCACGGACATCACGGCCTCTACGCCGGCCTGGTGATCGAGCCGAAGGGATCGACCTACCTCGACCCGAAGACCGGCGCCGCCCTGAAGAGCGGCACGGACGCGGTGATCGTGGACCCGAACGGCAAGGACTTCCGCGAGCACGTGGTCCTCATGAACAGCGATCTGTCCCTGGTACGCAAGAACACCAACCACCCGGTGCCCGACAACTACGACATGGCGCTCACCCCGAGCCACGAGGCCGACGACCCGGAGGATCAGGGCGAGTTCGCGATCAACTACAGCAACGAACCCTGGAGCCACCGATACACCCGTAATCAGGACCTGGCCAAGATCTTCTCCTCGCAGATCCACGGCGACCCGGCCACGCCGCTCTTCCGCGCGTACGGGAAGGACCCGGTGCGTTTCCGCGTCGGACAGGCGGTCGGTGACCCGCGATCGACCGGCTTCACGCTGCACGGTCACAAGTGGCGGCGTGCCCCGGACGACCCGCAGTCGCAGCTGGTCGCCTTCCAGGGCCAGTTCAACCCGGGCGTGGTCCACAACATCCACCTCGATCCCGCGGTGACCGGCGGCGCCGGCGGACCGGACGGCACACCGGGCGACTACCTCTACCGGTCCAGCACGCTCGCCCGCCATCTCACCGGCGGCCAGTGGGGCATCTTCCGGGTGCTCGCCGCGAAACAGGCCGACCTCATCGAGCTGCCCGACCGTGGAGGAGCACGCAGATGACGTTCCGTCATGGCTTCATGTACGGCACGGCCGCCGGGCTGACCGCGGCCCTGGTAATAGCGTTGATCGCCTTCTTCGTCACCGATCCGGTCCCGGCGGCCTCCGCCGGCGAGCAGACCCGTCCCCCGGCCGCGCCGTCGGCCGGGGCGGGCCTGCCCGTGGGCATCGACGTCAAGGCCCGTCACCGCGGCAACCTCGAGGTCGAGGTGACGGCCAGAGTCAGCACCAAGACCTACGACCCGCTGTCACGGGCGAGCGTGGTCATGTACGCGGACATGGTCGCGATGCCGATGGCGCACCGCCTGGGCCCGATCCCGATGAAGGAGGTGGCGGGCAAACCCGGCCAGTACGCGGCGGAGGCCCGGGTGCCGATGGCCGGCGAGTACGACATCCAGATCAGCGTCCAGCGCCCGCTTCCCGGGGAGGCGCATACCAGGCTCGACGTGGGCGCGGGCTGAGCCGTTCGTCGGCGTGCCCGGCCCCGGCGGCGGGCTGTCAGAGGAGTCCGGCCTTGGCCGCGGCGAACAGCGCGCTGGCCCGGTCGGTCGCGTCGAGCTTGGACAGGATCGGTTTGAGATTGCGCTTGAGCGTCGAAGGGCTGATCGCCAGCCGGCGGGCGATCTCGTCGTTGCGCAGCCCTTTGGCGACCAGCCGCAGAATGCGCAGCTCGTGCGCGGTCAGCGCGGGGATGGGCCCGGTCGGCTCGCGGAAGAGCGGACCGCTCGCGGTCGAGCTGATCACGACGTCACCCGCGTCGATCGCCTGCAGCCCGCGTAACAGCCCGTGGGGATCGGCGTCGCTGGAGAACAACCCGCTCACCCCGAGCCGCATCACCTCCCTGGCGCCCGCCGAGTCGATGATGTCCACCACCAGCATGATCTTCACCGAGGGCGCGCTCTCACGCAGCCGCCGGACGGCCTGGATCAGGGCAGGGTCCAGCGTGCGCACGTCAAGGACGGCGATGTCGGGCGCACGCCCATCGATGGCGTGCCCGAGTTCGTCGAACCTGCGCACCACGGCGAGCACGGAAATGCTCGACGAGACCTGCCGTAGCAGCATCCTGAACCCCGCGACCTGAAGTCGCGAACCTTCGACCATGGCCACGACGCGGATCACATCACTCGTCTGCCCCCAAGACAGAATGACGCCGGCATTTTTATCTGCCCTTTACCAAAGAGGTTACCCAAAGACCGCCCGATTGGGGATCTTGCCCGTCTTTGGAGCCGATCGTTCGATGGGTGCCGAACATTCGTGCACCGCGTGGACGCAGGAGATGCCCCGGTTCAGGTCTCAGGCGGTGACCCGGTCTCGCCTGCGCTTGGCGAAGCGTAGGTAGAGCGACGGGGTGACGAAGAGGTTGAGCAGGGTGGAGGTGAACAATCCGCCCAGCACGACGACGGCCAGCGGGTGTTCGATCTCGTGCCCGGGGATGTCACCCATGATGACGAGCGGCAGCACCGCCAGCCCGGCGGCGAGCGCGGTCATGAGGATCGGCGACAGCCGTTCACGCGCGCCCCGCAGCACGAGGGCGACCCCGAAGGGTTCGCGCTCATGCTCTTCCAGATGCTGGAGATGTCCTTGTCCAGCGCCCGCCCCACAGATCGGGCTCGGCATGCAGGTGCGCGCAGACGTCCGCCTCCGGCCCCGGCACCACGGCGCACGGGACATCGTCGTGCGACGGTGGTACCGGTTCTGCCTGCGGCTTCATCGTGGAGCTGTTCGGATGATCACGTTGGCGGCGTGGTCGATGTCCTGCGGCGTGAGGTCCGCTCGTGCGGACAGCCGCAACCGGGAGATCCCGTCAGGGACCGAGGGCGGGCGAAAGCAGCCGACCATGATTCCGGCGTCCCGGCAGGCGGCGGCCCAGCGCACGGCGGCGTCGGCGTTCTCGGCGCGTACGGACAAGACGCATGCCTCGGGCCGTGGCGTGTCCAGCCCCGCCGAGGCGAGCCTCGCGTGCAGCTCTCGTGCGCTGTTTCTGGCCTTGGACGGGCGGGCGGGTTCGCGGCGCAGCAGACGGAGCCCCTCCAACGCGGCTGCGGTCGGCGCGGGGGCGAGGCCGGTGTCGAAGATGAACGTCCTGGCGGTGTTGATCAGGTGGTCGATGACACGGGCCGGGCCCAGCACCGCTCCACCTTGGCTGCCCAGCGCTTTGGACAGCGTGATCGTACAGACGATGTCAGGTGCGTCGGCGAGCCCCGCCGCGGCCACCGCGCCACGCCCGCCCGTCCCCAGCACGCCGAATCCGTGCGCGTCGTCCACGATGACAGCAGCTCCGGCCGCACGTCCGGCCTCGGCCAGGTCGGTCAGCGGCATGGCATCGCCGTCCACGGAGAAGACCGATTCGGTCAACACGACGGCGCGGCCATCATGGTTGTCGAGGGCCTTGGCCGCCGCGGCGGGGTCGGCGTGGGGGACGACGACGGTTTCCGCGCGCGACAGCCGGCACCCGTCGATCAGCGACGCGTGGTTGTGGCGGTCGGCGGCGATCAAGACTCCTGGGCCGGTCAGGGCGGTGACGGCGGCCAGGTTCGCCGCGTATCCGGAGGAGAAGACCAGCGCCGCCTCGAAGCCGGTGAAGCCGGCGAGCTCCGCTTCCAGCGCGGTGTGCAGTTCGGTCGTTCCTGTGACGAGCCGCGAGCCTGTGGCCCCGGCTCCCCAGCGCGTGGCCGCCTCGGCGGCGGCGCGCGTGACGTCCGGGTGCCTGGCCAGGCCCAGATAGTCGTTGGAGGCCAGATCAAGCAGCGCCGAGTCGGCGGGCCGTGGGCGTAGGGCGCGGACCAGACCGGCTCGGCGGCGCTGTTCGGTCTGTGCGTCGATCCAGTCGAACGGGTTGGGGCGCATGGCCACGGAATCTAACCCGGGAACGAGCGAGGCCGCGGTAAGGCCGTTCTACAAGATTCCCCGAACGACCTTGTCCGGATCGCCCATCGGGCGCCGCCGGCGGCCTGGCGGAGGATCGAGGCATGGAACTGCTGAGCACGCTGGTGGACAAGGGGCTGCGCGGGCAGACGCCGACGCGTGAGGAGGCCCTGGCCGTACTGACGACCTCCGACGACGAACTGCTCGATGTGGTGGCCGCGGCCGGGAAAGTGCGGCGGAAGTGGTTCGGCCGCCGGGTCAAGCTCAACTATCTCGTCAACCTGAAGTCGGGCCTGTGTCCCGAGGACTGCTCGTACTGCTCGCAGCGGCTGGGCTCGAAGGCCGAGATCCTCACCTACACCTGGCTAAAGCCGCACGAGGCCGCCGCCGCGGCCGAGGCGGGGACGAAAGGCGGCGCCAAGCGTGTATGCCTGGTGGCCAGCGGGCGCGGCCCCACCGACCGGGACGTCGAGCGGGTCGCCGGCACCATCGAGGCGATCAAGGAGCGCAGTCCCGACGTGGAGATCTGCGCCTGCCTCGGGCTGCTGTCGCACCAGCAGGCCGCGCGGCTGCGCGAGGCGGGCGTCCACGCCTACAACCACAACCTCAACACCTCGGAGGAGGAGTACGGCAAGATCTGTACCACGCACGGATTCGCCGACCGCGTGGACACGGTACGGCGTACCCGCGAGGCGGGCATGTCGGCCTGCTCCGGCCTGATCGCCGGGATGGGTGAGGCCGACGCCGACCTGGTGGACGTGGTCTTCGCCCTGCGGGAACTCGACGTTGACTCGGTGCCGGTGAACTTCCTGATCCCCTTCCAGGGAACTCCGCTGTCACAGACGTGGGAGCTCACCCCGCAGCGATGCCTGCGGATCCTGGCGATGGTGCGCTTCGTCTGCCCCGACGTGGAGGTACGCCTCGCCGGGGGCAGGGAGATACACCTGCGCGGCCTGCAACCCCTGGCCCTGCACCTCGTCAACTCGATCTTCCTCGGCGACTATCTGACCAGCGAGGGACAGTCCGGCAAGGCCGACCTGGAGATGATCAAGGACGCGGGCTTCGAGGTCGAGGAACCCGGGTCCGGGACGCTGCCCGAGCACCGCCGTACGCCCGAGTCCGCACGCACCGACCTGGTGGCGTTGCGCCGCCGCGGTGCCGGCACCGACCTGGCGCCCAATGCGTGACCCCCGGCACGTCTCGCGGCTGCTGGAGCTGGACCGGGCACACGTGTGGCACCCCTACGCGCCGATGCCGGGCCGTGAAACTCCGCTGCTGGTGGAATCGGCCTCCGGGGTACGCCTGCGGCTGGCCGAGCCGGTCGAGGGCCGGACGGAGCTGGTGGACGCGATGTCCTCCTGGTGGACCGCCATCCACGGGTACGGGCACCCCGTCCTGGACGCCGCGGTACGCGACCAGGTGAGCCGGATGAGTCACGTCATGTTCGGCGGTCTCACCCACGAACCCGCGATCCGCCTGGCCACCCGCCTCGCGGAGATCACCCCGGATTCGCTGGAACACGTCTTCCTGGTCGACTCGGGCTCGGTCGCGGTCGAGGTGGCGGTCAAGATGTGCCTGCAGTACTGGCGCTCGCTCGGCCACCCGGACAAGCGGCGGTTGCTGACCTGGCGCGGCGGCTACCACGGCGACACCTTCCAGCCGATGTCCGTGTGCGACCCCGAGGGCGGCATGCACTCCTTGTGGACCGGCGTGCTGCCGCGGCAGATCTTCGCCGACGCCCCGCCCTCGGGCTTCGACGCCGCGCCCGACCCCGCCTACACCGCGCACCTGGCCGAGCTGATCGAACGGCACGCGCACGAGGTGGCGGCCGTCATCGTCGAACCGGTGGTGCAGAACGCGGGCGGCATGCGCTTCCTGTCACCCGGCTACCTGCGCGTTCTGCGCGAGCTGTGCGACGAGCACCGGGTCCTTCTCGTGTTCGACGAGATCGCCACCGGCTTCGGCAGGACCGGCGCGCTGTTCGCCGCCGATCACGAGGGCGTCGCCCCGGACGTGATGTGCCTGGGCAAGGCGCTCACCGGCGGCTACCTCAGCATGGCGGCCACCGTGTGCACGCCGGAGGTGGCGTACGGCATCGGCCGCGGCGACTTCCCCGTGCTCGCCCACGGCCCCACGTACATGGGCAATCCGCTCGCCGCTGCCGTCGCGGGGGCATCGCTGGACCTCCTGATGGACGACGGGTGGGAGCGCCAGGTCAAGCGGATCGAGACGGGACTGCGGTCCGGGCTGGCCGGCGCGCGCGGTCTGGGCGGGGTGCGCGACGTCCGCGTGCTCGGGGCCATCGGCGTCATCCAGCTCGACCACGACGTCGACAGGGTCGTCGCCACCCGCGCCGCCGCGCGTCACGGCGTGTGGATACGTCCCTTCAGGGATCTCGTCTACACGATGCCGCCGTACGTCATCGACGACGCCGACCTCGCTCGCGTCACCACCGCGATGGTCGCCGCCGCCGCGGCCGGCTGACCAGGGAGAGCGTCCGCATGCGTGTTCTGATCGTCACCGGTACCGGCACGGAGATCGGCAAGACCGTGGTCACCGCGGCCGTCGCGGCGCTGGCGGTCGCTTCGGGCCGCCGCGTCGCCGTGCTGAAACCGGCTCAGACCGGTCTGGCCCCCGGCGAGCCGTGCGACGTGGACGAGGTCGCCCGGCTGGCCGGTCCCGTCACCCGCAGCGAACTGGCCCGCTACCCCGAGCCGCTCGCGCCGGCCACCGCCGCCCGAAGGAGCGGCCTCGCTCCGGTACGCCCCCGCCGGGCCGCGGAGGAGGCCGCCCGGCTCGCGGACGGCCATGACCTCGTCCTGGTCGAAGGCGCGGGCGGGCTTCTTGTGCGCTACGACCCGGACGGCGGCACCATCGCCGACGTCCCCGCCGCGCTGCGCGGCCTCGGCGTGGACGTCTCCGTCCTGCTCGTCACCACCGCCGGGCTGGGCACCCTCAACACCACCGCGCTGACCGCGGAGGCGCTGCGCACCCGTGGCCTCCCTCTGGACGGCCTGGTCATCGGCAGCTGGCCCACCGCCCCCGACCTGGCCACCCGCTGCAACCTGACCGATCTGCCGGCCGTAGCGAACGCACCTCTTCTAGGGGCCCTGCCAGAACGCAGCGCGAAACACGACCGCGAAGCGTTCCTCTCCACAGCCCGCGCCTGCCTCGCCCCGGAACTCGGCGGCACGTGGAGCCACCCCGAATTCCTTGCCCGACATCTGCTCGTCCGGCGGGAGTCGTGCGGTCAGGCGGCGACCGGCAGGTAGGAGAAGCCGCGGATCGACGCCGACGATCGCCGTCGTGGCTCGCCCGTCCGACGCAGCCGGGGCAGCCGCTCGGCGAGAGCCCGCAGGGCGATCTCTCCTTCGATACGGGCGAGCTGAGCCCCCAGACAGTAGTGGACCCCGCTGGAGAAGGCGAAGTGCTCGGGCCCTCCGGTACGCGTGATGTCGAACCTGTCCGGTTCGGCGTAGACCTCCGGATCGCGGTTGGCCGCGGCCAGGATCGTCAGCACCTGCGTGTCCTTGCGCAGCACCCTGCCGCCCAGCTCAACGTCATCCTGGGCGACGCGCCCGGTGACCGGCACGGGCGGGTCGTACCGGAGGATCTCCTCCACCGTCCCGGCCGCCAGTTCCGGGTTCTCCCGCAGTGTCCGCCACTGTTCCGGACGGCGCGCGAGCTGGTACACGCCGTTGCCGATCAGGTTCACCGTCGTCTCGAATCCGGCGATGAGCAGCAGCAGGCAGGTGGCGATCACCTCTCCGACGGTGACCTGCTCGCCGTCGACGGCGTTGACCAGCACGCTGATCACGTCGCCGCCCGGCTCTCGCCTGCGCTCGTTCATCAGCTCGGTGAACAGCTGGGTCATCGCCGCAAGGGCTGCTTCCCACTCGGCCCACTGGCGCGCGGTCAGCTGCCCGTCCAGCGCCTGCCCGGTGAGCGTGCCGTAGCGGGCGAACTCCCCGCGCCGGTTCTCGGGGATGCCGAGCAGTTCGCTGATCACCGTGATCGGCAACGGCGTCGCGAACTCCCCGATCAGGTCGAACGGCCCGCCATCGATCCGGTCCAGCAGGCGCGCCGTGGCCTCTTCTATCCGGGGCCGGTACTCATTGATCAGCTTGGGGCGGAAGGCGGGCGCGACCAGGCGCCGCAGCCGGCTGTGGTCCGGCGGGTCCAGCTCCAGCAGTGAGGGCGCCAGCCCCAGAGGAAGTTGCTGCTCGCTCGGCAACCGGCCCGCGGAGTCCCGCATCCCGAAGCCCTGCCCGCGCAACACCCGGCTGCACAGTTCGTAGGACGTAACCGCCGCATAACCCATCACGCTCCGGTAGACCGGTCCGTGCCGCCGGATTCTGCCGTAGACCGGCCACGGATCCTCCCTCGGCACGTACAACTGAGCGACGTGATCGCCGCAGGCCGCCAGCGTGCGGGTCGCCGCGCGGACGGCCAGACCTCTGATCGCGGACATGCTTCCTCCTCGATGAGTGGTGCTTCGGTACGGCAGGGCCCGCGGCCTCTACGACGGCGTGACGCCGATACCGCCCAGCAGAGTCGCCATCACCAGGCCCGGCGCGTCCAGCGGAGCCAGCCGTCCCAGCGAGATCGCTTCCCAGGCGCTGTAGATGAGGCCGTTGAAGGTGAGGTTGGCCCACCACATGGGCACCTCGGCGCGAAAGATCCCGGCCTGCTGACCGCGCCGGATCAGCTCGTCGAGCGGCTCGTCTATGGCCGCGACCCGGGCCACGAGTTCCTCGTCCAGGTCCAGCGACGGCTGCCGCACCAGGAACTCGATCCGCGGGCCGAGCGGGATCACCAGGGTGACCAGTCGGCGCAGCGCGTCGAGCACCTGATCGCCGGGAACGTCCAGTTGTGCCTCGGCGATGGCTTTGTCCAGGCGATCGACCGCGTCATGGGCGACCGCGACCAGCATCGCCTGACGGGTCGGATAGCGCTTGGTCAACGTGGTCCGCCCCACCCCCGCGGCGACCGCGACGTCAGCCATGGAGGCGGACGGGTTGGACAGGAGCACCTCGGTCGCGACGTCCAAGATCGACTGCCTCGTCCGGTACGCGCGCGGCCCTTCACGACCTCTCATGCCCGCAAGTGTACAACGATGTCCTCATACGAACGCAAGAGTCCCTTGGCGGAGTCCGCAGTACGTCCTCTCAGGGCAGGAGCAAGGTCTTGCCGATGACGTCGCGGGCGGCCATGGCGGCGTGCGCGTCGGCGGCGCGCTCCAGCGGCAATGCCTGCCCGATGACCGCCCTGATCCGTCCTGTCGCCAGGTCGGAGAGCGCCTGGTCGGCCAGCCGCCAATCGCCTGGGGCGATCTCATCCTCAACACCGCGCAAGACGACCCGGCGACGCTCCACTTCGTGCGCATCGAGGTCGGCGACGGCCCCGCTGGCCGCACCGTAGGAGAAGAACCGCCCGCCGTCGGCGGTCACGCCGAGAGCGGCTCGGCCGAGCTGCCCGCCCGCACCGTCGAACACCACGTCCACGCCTGCGCCTGCGGTCGCCTCACGCACCCGCTCAGCCCACTCGGGTTCGGAATAGTCGACCGCCACATCTGCGCCCATCTCACGAACATGGCGCAGCTTCCATTCGCCGCGGGCAGCGCCGATCACGTGGGCGCCGGCGGCGTGGGCCAGCTGCACCAGCCACACGCCGAGGCTGCCGGCCGCCGCGTTCACCAGCACCCGCTCTCCTGGTCGCAGGACGGCCTTCTCGGCCAGGCTCAAGGCCATCAGGCCGTCGTGCAAACCCGTCAGTGACCTCGCTGTACTCGCTTTCGCGCCTGAGCGTGATCCACGCCAAAACATCAACCGAAGTTGAGGTCAAGGCGACGGGAGAGTCGATCGAGGACGCGTGAAGCCGCACCCGCGTACCGTCCGCACATCCGATCACCGGCACGGCGGAGTACTGCTCAGGGCGAGGGCCTCGATGATTGGCTGTCGTTCACGGTCCGCAGAGCGGCTGCCAGCAGGTCCGGGTCCGGGAGCGCCTCCGGGTTGACGAGTGCTTGGGTGACAAGGCCTGTGGCGAGAGCGTAAATCAGTGCGCCGAGTCCTGTGCCGCCGGTCGGCTGTCGTCCTACTTCAGCGGTGAGATCCTCGCGCCGATCGGCGGCGAGACCCTTCGCGGCTGAAGACCTCCAGGCATGGGGAGGTTCCGCGAGGGTAGGCGGTGTGCCTAGCCGATAAACCGCCTCGATGGGCGAGCGTGTGACGCGGTCCGACGTCGACTTTCTGAGACCACCCGTCTGATCTCGCGCGCCCGCGAGAAGATCCAGGCCATCCATCGGCAGATGACCACGGAGATCCGGTACGGCAGGCCGACTGGGCCTGATCTGGCTGGGTATGCGAGACCGTCATGAAACAGGTCATCGCGAAGCCGGTGCGGATCGCCGGCGGTGTACTCGGCGGTCTGATCGCCGGCACGGTGTTCAAACACGTCTGGAAGCTCGCCTCCGGCAAGGACGAGCCGCCCGAGGCGGACTCGACCCGCTACGGCTGGGGCGAGGTGCTGGTGGCCGCAGCCCTGCAGGGAGCGATCTTCGGCGTGGTGAAGGCGGCCATCGAGAGAGCGGCGGCGCGGGACGACTGACCCTCGCACCGCGAGGCCGATCCGTCCGGCGTCCCGTACGTCCGCGCGCCGCGGACGCTCCCGAGGTCTATCCACCACCCGCCTGGGCAGGGCCGACGGCGCCCTCCACTCCGTGTCGGCTGCGTCGTGGCCTTCAACGAGGCAGAACGCTCCTGGGAGTGCCCCTGCCACGGCCCACGCGTCGACGTCGACGGCGCCGTGCTGCAGGGACCCGCGGTGAAGGCGTTGCCACCGGTCGAGCTGGACGAATCAACCGGATGAGGTCGTACGGCGCAGCTCACCGCTGATGGGCCGTACGCGCGTGTCCGGAGAAAGCGTTCATGCCGGGCTTCGCGAGTCGGGGATGCGCAGCAGCAGTATGGCTGCTCGAACAGGCGCCAGCAGGTGGCCGGGCCGGCCGACGCGAAGGATCATGGCCGGGGGTTGACCGCCCAGGCTGATCAGCCCGCGCTCGGCATCGGCCACGACCGGTACGGCAGTCGGGATGCGAGTCCCGGCGCGCGCGATCACTCCCCGCCGGATCGCCGAGAGTCGTGGCCTGGCCGCGTTACCTGACCTGGCTGGAGGGCAGGGTGAGTGCATGCCCAGAAGAGGACCGATCCTGGGGCGGCCCCCCGACATCGCACATACCCGGCTGAGTTCGGTGATTCTGATTTCCCTTGTCGTTCTCACCGCGTTGGCAACGATCGCCGACAGGCCGGGAATCACGGCACTCGCCATTCTCCTGACGATCGCCACCTGCATTGACATGTTCCTGGTGGCGCACCAGCGCAGCAGATCCGCAAGCAGACACTGACGCCACACCAGGTCGACCATGGGTGCGAAGTTACAGCCCCTGCGCGGATACGGCAGGACAGTCTGGCGCGTGCGTGCCTTTCACCGCGGCCTGGCCGGTCGTAGCCAGGCTCCCGACAGTGCCGGGTGCTCGCCGCACCGCGAGGGCGAAGCCCGCCGCACGCCCCCACCGGCCTGCGGGCGACGTGCGGCATCGGGAGTGCACTTGGTACGTGCCGCTTGCCCTGCTAAGGGGCTGTGCGGGTGCCGGTGGCGCGCCGGCCGAGCAGCAGGCCGAGGCCGATCATGCCGAGGCCGAGGATGAGGTGGAGCCAGTTGTCGGCGGCGTTGACAGGGACGAAGTTGAGGTCGCTGGTGGGATTGATGAGCATGCCGTAGATCCACAGAAGCAGGTAGATGATGCCGCCGCCGATGAGGAAGGCGCGGGCGGCGGTGAACGTGCGGGCCATGACGATGCCGGCGATGCCGAAGGCCAGGTGCACGATGTTGTGCAGGATGGAGACCTGGAAGATGCCCAGCAGCAGGGCGTCGGAGTGATGCCCGGCCGCCTGCAACTCGTCGTAGTTGGTGGTGACGCCGGGGATGAAGCCGAGCACGCCGACCAGCAGGAACACGATGCCCACGGCCAAAGCGGCGAGTTGGGCGGGCGTGCGGGCCGTGCGGGTGGGTGAGGTCATGACTGCGCCCCTTTCCATGGGGAGGCCACCTGCCCAGCCCGATCAGGCCGGGCAGACGCACGCGCGGCCCGCGACAGGCGGCCTGAGGCGCTCTGAAAGATCGCGTGACGCAGAAGGCGCGTGCGCCTGTGGTGCTGGCGGACGACCCCGTCGGGCCGTCCGCTGTTACAACTGCCCAGGCCCAGCCCCGCAAACCTACGATTTCACCACCATCTCGGCCCGAGGAATCGACCCTCGGCCGAGGCCGAGTGCCGCAGGGAACACCCGGACGAGACCTGCGTAGTGGCCAAGACCACGCCTCACCGGCCGCCGTCGCGGCGCGACACCGGCTGCGGGAGAAGACGCTGTGGCGCACGCTCTACGAGACCGCTTCCCTGCGCTACGTCAAGCCTGGTCCCGCAGCTGTCGAACACCTCGCGCCGCGCCGCCGTACACACTGACCGCGCAGCTCACCTGGAACATCAAAACCCGGCTACCGCTACACCTCATGCCTCTTCGTCAACAGATGGTCGATCTTCGACGGCCTCTGACTGATATGGCCCGGCCAGGGCGGGGGCGTTGCGAGCCGCGAATGGTGCCCGGAGTTGCTCGCCCCACCGGCACGCTCGGCCTCGGCCGAGCCCACGCGCATGGCGCAGCCGTACCAGATGGCGGCTGGTCATGGGTGAGCAGCCGCCGGTTACGGCCCGGCGTCTCGACATCGAAATCGGACTCCTCCGTGGCCGTGCGTCTGCTGACCGACGCTGACGCGTTCGCCTACGCCGTGTGTGTGATCAGGGCCGGTGCTCGTCGTGGGAGTCCCGATCGCGGGAGGCACCGTGATCGGGGCTGTTGTCCTTCCTGCGGCCTATCCGGAAAGCGATGACGACGGCGATCAATATGCCGATCGCGGAGATGATCCAGCCTGCCGGATCCATGTGACCTCCCGTGAGGATGTCTCCGTGGCACGGCTCGGCGGGCCCGCCGCAGCTCGAACGTTCGAGCGGTGGATCCGCCGAGCGGTTACCCGTGCATGACGGCCCAAACGAGGCCGTCGCCGGCCTTCCGGAAGGGCGCTTCGTGGCCCGTCGGTGGAAGGCCGGCCCGCTCGGCTAGTAGCAGCCCTTTGTGATCTTTGTGAGCCGCTGCGAGGTGCCCTTTCTGAACTTCTTCTTGCCATCGGTGCCGCCGTTGGTGGCCAGGCACTTCGTGTCGGTGCTCAGCGGGCCTTTGAGGTGGACCGTGGCATACACCCGGTGCGAGCAGTGGTTGTTGAAGTAGACCGTGGTGGAGGTGGTGCCGTCCTTCCAGGAGTAGTTGGTCTTCTTCCCGCTGGGCCGTATGCATGTGATGCTCTTGCGCTTGATCTTCTGATCGGTGCTCGTGGAGGCGGTGGCCGGCTGCGCAGCGGCGGCCGGAGCGGGGGTGAACAGCAGTGCTACTGCGGCGGCAACGGCTGGGGTCAGTTTCGCGTACCTCACATTTCCTGCCCTTCTTGTGGTGGGATCGCCGGTCCTTGTCGCGGTAGGACTGCGCGATGGACACGAGACTCGGCCGTGGTCGGCACTGGGCCCCCCACCCGGACCCCCCACCCGGGCGGGGGT
>NZ_JBHYJD010000036.1:22050-114758 GCF_042740555.1 Nonomuraea sp. NPDC059007
CCCTTTGTGTGGTGGTAGCGCCGGGCCGTGGGGGGGTCGCTCGGCGCGATGCCCCGGCGCCGGGGCGGTGGGGGCCTGTGGCCCCCCCCCGGCGACGCCGACGCGGGCGCGGTTTCGGGTGAGTTTCTCCAGTCATGGGTGAGGGCGGACAGTACGCCCGACACCGACACCGACACCGACACCGACGGCGTCAGCGGCAATTGCCCCAGCCGTTGCGGGCGCCCTGAGCCAGGGGTCCGCCGTGGCCGCCGCTGCTGATGGCGCCGTAGAACCTGACGCACTGCCCGGCGGTGTTCTGCTTGGCCGCGGCGTAGTGGCGGTAGCGTCCGTCGTCCTCCTCGACGCCCTCGGCGCCGCTGCCGGAACTTCGGTAGAAGAGCGCGGCCTGGGTGAAGGTCGCCCTGCCATGCCAGGCCGACTTGAGCGTCACCACGCAGTTCTGCCCGTACCTGCTGCTCCACAGCAGGTACACCGTGCCGTACCGGGTGCCCTTGCGGTTGACGACGGATCGTGAATCCTGAACCTTGTAGCCGCCGGATGACCAACCGCATCCCTGCGAGGAGCGCACAGCCGCAGACAGGCTGTGTGCGGCGGCCGGTGCCGGTGCCAGGCCGATGACAGCCGCGGACAGCAGCAGGGTGCCTGCGGCGGCGGGAGCGAGTCGCCTGAACGGGTCTCGCTTCTGTTCGAGCATCAGTTCCTCCTGGTGGTCGAGGGTCGAGCCAGGATGACCAGTGAGTCAGGGACATGTCCGGGTATGCGCGTCCGGGGTGGATGCGCGGGTATCGCGCTCCCTTCGGTGTCGCTACCGGTTTCGCAAGTGTGGAGCTCTACCCCGCGGCGTCGGCTCAAACACACTCGGGACGAGAGATGGGTGAGGTCGGCGGAGTCGTCAGCCCGGACGCAGCGCGGATGAGATCCGGGGATGACGGTCGGAGAAGCTGGTATCGGCCCAGCTTGACGGCACCGCAGGGCGCCTGGAATCGGCCCGGGCCGGGCAGGAGGCAGCCGCACGGCCCGGCCCGGCCCGATCTCGCGGCAGCATGCTCGCCGCTGCACGCGCCTTCTCCTTGATCTTCCTGGGCCGATGGGACGAGGCCCGGGTGATCGTCCACGACCCCACTCCTGGCCCGCATCGATGATCTCATCGCCCGCGGCCGCCTCGGCGAGGCGACCACCACCCCCGCGAGCCCCTTCAACCTCACCAGCCGCGAACTGGACGTCCTACGCCTGCTCACCCTCGGCCGCTCCAACCCCCAGATCGCCAAGGACCTCTTCATCGCCCCCAACACCGTCGCCACCCACGTGGCCAGAATCCTCACCAAACTCAGCGTCGCCACGAGAACGGAGGCGGCGGCCCAAGCCCACCGAGCAGGCCTGTTCAACCCCCGAAGGTACGTCCAGTCCCTTCACAGGCTCGCGCCGGTCAGAGGGTGAGGCTCCAGGACGTGAGGGTTCCGGCGTCTCCCTTGTAGGCGTCGCGCACCCTCAGCCGCCACGTTCCGCTCCTGGTCTCCGCGCTCAGGTCGACGGGGAAGTCGGCGACCAGGTCCGCGGCGGAGTCGTCCGGGCCGGCGCCTTTGAGCGAGTAGACCGTGCCGTCCGGAGCGATCAGGTCAAGGACCAGGTCACCGCGGTAGCTGTGCCGGATGTTGACCGAGACCTTGGAGGTGGTGGAACCGTTCCCCGCACAGCCCGTCACCTCCAAACTGCGTTCGACGGTCGCGCGGTCGGGTAGTTCGGCGCCTTGGTCGTCGGTGAACGGCCCGCAGGACGGCGTCGCGGGAGGGATGTGCAACAGCCGGTTGGGCGATCCGGAACCGGCGTTGGTCACCTTGCCGGTGATCGCGGAACTCACAAGGGACTCCTGAATCTGCGCGGGCGTGATGCCCGGATGGGCACTTAGGAGCAGCGCGGCGGCGCCGGCCACGTGGGGCGAGGCCATCGAGGTGCCGCTGATGGTGTTCGTCGCGTTGTCGGAGGTGTGCCAGGCCGAGGTGATGCCGCCTCCCGGGGCGAACAGGTCCAGGCAACGTCCCCAGTTGGAGGTGCTGCGCCGGCTGTCGTCGGAGTTCGCCGCACCCGCCGTGATCACCTCAGGCACGGAAGGAGGTCCGACTCCGCATGCGTCGGCGTTGTCGTTCGCCGCGGCCGCGACGTAGGTGTAGCCGCGGCGGATCGAGGACTGGATCGCGGTGGTCAGCGCCGAGCTGACCGCGGGCTTCACGCTGACGTTGACCACCGCGGGCGCGGTGCCGTTGGCCGCGATCCAGTCCACCCCCGACAGGACGCCGGAGCCGGGCCCCCTGCCATCGCAGCCCAGCACGCGCACGGCGATCAGCGACGTCTTCTTGGCCACCCCGTGCAGGGTTCCACCGATGGTGCCGGCGACGTGGGTGCCGTGGCCGTTGCAGTCGCTCGCCACGTCGTCGCCGTCGTAGAGGTCGCGCCCGTATGTGGCTCTGCCGCCGAAGTCGGCATGGCTGATCCGGATGCCGGTGTCGATCATGTAGGCGCGGACCCCTTGGGCCGTGCCCGCATAGGTGTAGGAGCGCGACAGCGGCAGGTCGGGCTGATCGATGCGGTCCAGGCCCCAGCTCGGCGGGTTGTCCTGGCGGTCGGCGACGGTCGTCATCTGGTCCTGCTCAATGTGGGCGACCGCGGGGTCGGCCGCCAGGCGCCGCGCGTCCCGCTCGCTCATCGCGGCGGAGAAGCCCGTGACGGCGGTGGTGTAGGTACGCTCGACCCGGCCGCCGTAGCGCTCGGCCAGCCGCCTGGCCACCGGTGGCACGCCGCCGCAGATCCCCGGTGCTCTTGAGGATGACGATGTACCGGTCGGGGATGGCCACGGCGGGGTCGGCCGCGACGAGCCAGCCCGGTGGTGGATCCGCGTGGGCGACGCCAGATGGTACGGCTGCCGCGGCCACGGCCAGGCCGAGGGCGCTCGTCGCGCGTAAGGCCAGGGTGAGGATGCGTCGTCTCATGGCCACAACGTCGCGCCAAAGACCGCACTTGTGGGACATCCAGTGCCGCTGGCACTAATGCGCCACAATCAATGAATTTAATCTGGATAAATCCGGATAAATCGGGTCCAGTTGCCCCATGCCGGAGGCGTCAAATCACGGAACGGCCAGTGTTGAGCCGGCCAGGGCCCCGGCCTCACCTCGGCGAAGGGCATCCAGGCTGGTCGCGGCATTCACTGAATGAGGTCACGCGCCATTGACGCGGCTGTCACGGCGGGTAGTTTCCGTACCGCCGTGGGCCTACGGAGTCACACCCCCCATCCGAGAGGACCCATTCCGTGATTCATCACAAGCATCGGCGCCGGCTCGTGGCCGGCGCGACATGCCTGGTGATGCTGGTGGCGCTCGGCGCGGGCACCGCGCAAGCCGAGTCCCGCATCCCCGCGACGGCACCCGCGCAAGCCGTACCCGTACCAGTCAAGGCCGGCCACGTGCCGCAACTGGCGGAGGCCGGCACGGTCCTCCGGCCTGCGTCGGCATCGGGCACGACGGCGCGCGAGGTGTGCGGCCGCGGTGCCACCTGGCTGCGCCTGCGCTTCACCGAGCTGGATCTGCGCGGCGACGACAACCTGACCATCATCGGCGCGAAAGGCGGCAGCTTCCGTTTCGCCGGCCGCCAATGGCACGGCCGGGCCTTCACGACCCGCGCGTTCCCCGGCGAGTGTGTCAAGGTCAAGCCGCATTTCGCCGACCCGGCCAGCACGTACGCCGTGGACGGCGTCCAGACCGGCACCCAGCCGCTCGAGTCGGCTGAGGTGGTTGTCGCGGGCGCGGGCGATATCTGCGGCAGCGCCTGCGCGGAAACCGGCAAATTGATCACCGCCATCAACCCGGCGGCCGTCTTCACCACCGGCGACAACGCCTACGACAGCGGCACCCTCAGCGAGTACCGCGGCGCCTACCATCGCACCTGGGGCCCCTTCTTCGGCAAGACCTACCCCACGCCGGGCAACCACGAGTACAACACCAGCGGCGCCGCCGGATACTTCGACTACTTCGGAGCGCGTGCGGGAGCCCGCGGGAAGGGCTACTACAGCTGGGACATCGGCGACTGGCACTTCATCGCCCTCAACAGCAACATCTCGATGAGCGCGGGTTCGGCCCAGGAGCAGTGGCTACGCGAGGATCTGGCCGCCAACACCAAGCCGTGCACGGCCGCGTACCTGCACCACCCGCTCTACAACGTCGGCAACCACAGCCCCTCCACCGGCACCCGCCCGCTGTGGAAGGCGTTGTACGACCACAAGGCCGACCTGATGCTGGCCGGTCACGACCACAACTATCAGCGCTGGGCCCTTCAGGACCACCAAGGCAACGCCAAGGCGGACGGCATCAGAGAGATCCTGGTCGGCACCGGTGGCAGGAGCTTCTATGGCCTCAGCTCGAGCAACCCCGCCAACCTCCAGGCCAAGAACGCCAACACGCACGGTGTGCTCAAGCTGACGCTCTCGGCCACCGGCTACAAGTTCGACTTCGTGCCGATCGCCGGCCGTACCTTCACCGACTCCGGCTCGGCCACCTGCCACAAGGCCGGCTCGACCGAACCTGGCTTCACGATGAGCGCCGACCCGGCCACACTCACCGTCGCGCCCGGCGCATCCGGCAGCTCCAGAGTCAGCGTGGCCAGCGTCAATGGATTCTCGGGCACCACCAACCTGACGGTCGCCGCGCCGTCCGGTGTGACCGCGAGCCTGTCGCCGTCATCGGTGACGGTCGCGAATGGAGGTACGGCCGGCGCCGCCCTCAACATCTCGGTGGCGCAGTCCACCCCGACGGGCACTCACACGCTGACCGTGACCGGGACGTCCGGCACGATCACCCGTACCACCACCGTCCGGCTGGTGATCGGGGTCCCTCCGGTCTTCGCCGATGACTTCGAGCAGGACAACGGCTGGACCGTCAACCCCGCGGGCACCGACACCGCCACCAGCGGACGATGGGAGCGCGGCGACCCCGAGGAGACCGCCGAATCCGGCATCAAGCAACTCGGCAACGCGGTCAGCGGCGCCAACGTGCTGGTCACCGGCAGGCTGGCCGGGTCGGGGCCGGGCGCGCACGACGTCGACGGCGGCGTCACGAGCGTGCGGTCACCCGCGATCCAACTGCCTTCCGGCGCCTCCACGCTGAAGCTGTCCTACACCTTCGCACACCGGGACAACTCCTCCACCGGCGACTACCTGCGGATCAAGGTGATCGGCTCGACCACCGTCACGGTCCTGGAAAGGCTCGGCACCGCATCCACCGACCTCGACGGCGCGTGGTCGCCGATCACCGCGGACCTGTCGTCCCTCGCGGGACAGAGCGTGCGGATCCTCGTCGAAGCGGCCGACACCGGCACGGCCAGCCTCATCGAGGCGGCCGTCGACGACGTGAGCGTCACATCGGCGACCTCGGGCGGGGCGACGTTCAGTAACGACACCGACGTGCCCGTCGCGGACCAGGCCACGGTGGAGAGCCCCATCGAGGTCACCGGCCGCGAGGGCAACGCCCCCGCCGCGCTGCGCGTCACGGCGCGGATCACCCACCCCTACCGTGGCGATCTCGCGGTGGAGCTGGTCGCCCCCGACGGGCGTGTCTTCCCGCTCAAGGCGGCACGCAACAAGGAAGACGGCGCCGACGTGGCCATCGTCACCACCGTGGACGCCTCATCGGTGATGGCCAACGGGACGTGGCGGTTACGCGTCAAGGACACCCTCGCGCAGGACAACGGCGTCCTGACCGCGTGGAGCCTGACCTTCTAGCCGACCCGCGGGGTGCGGGGCGCATCGGCCCCGCACCCCTTCCCGGAGGTGTGCTGTGTATCTGTCCTCGACGTACGTGTCCTCCACGGGACCCCGGCGGCGGCTACGCGTGGGCGGCCTGCCCGCGACGGTGTTCGCGCTCGGCCTGGTCAGCTTCTTCACCGACGTGTCAGCGGAGATGGTGGCCGCGTTTCTGCCCATGTACCTGATGTACGGGCTGGGTACGGGCCTGCTTCAGCTCGGCCTGCTCGACGGCCTCTACACCGGCGCGAGCGCGCTGCTGCGCGTGGCCGGCGGCCACCTGGCCGATCGGTGGTCGCGGCCCAAGGCGGTGGCGTTGTGCGGCTACGGCCTGTCGGCGCTGAGCAAGCTGGCCTTCCCGCTGGCAGGCGGCGCGCTCGGTGGGATCGGCGCGGCGATCGCGGTGGACAGGGCCGGCAAAGGGCTGCGTGCCGCCCCGCGTGACGCCCTCATCGCCGCTGCCACCCCGCCGCGGCTGCTCGGCGCCGCCTTCGGGGTGCACAGGGCCTTGGACACCGCCGGCGCGCTACTAGGCCCTATCGCGGTTTTCGCGCTGGTGGGCGCGGTCGGCGACGCCTACGACGCGGTGTTCGTCGTCAGCTTCTGCCTGGCGCTGGTCGGCATCGTGATCCTCGCCGCCTTCGTGCGAAATCATCCGGTACGGCCGGCCGCACCGGCGGAGACTCACCCGCCCGGACGACAAGCCGCACGAGCAGGAGCCGGTTTGCGTGAGGGGCTGCGCCTGCTGGCCGAGCGCCCACTACGCCGGGTGACGCTCTTCGCGTCTCTCCTCGGCCTGGCGACCGCGGGCGACGCGATCCTTTTCGTCGCGGTGCAGCGCCAAGCCGGGCTCCCGGCCTCCGCGCTGCCTCTTCTCCCTCTGGTCACCTCGCTGGTCTTCCTGGCCGCCGCGGTCCCGCTGGGCAGGCTGGCCGACAAGGTCGGCGGATGGCGGATCTTCCTGATGGGCCACGTGCTTCTCGCACTGTCGTACCTTTTCGTGGCCCATCCGGACACTGTCGCCGCCGCCCTCCTGCTGCACGGCCTGTTCTACGCCTCGACCGACGGCGTGCTGATGGCCCACCTCGCCGGCATGCTCCCCGCACACCTGCGCGCCACCGGCCTGGCCGTCACCCAGACCGGGCAGGCGTTGGCCCGCATGGCAGGAGCGATCGGCTTCGGGTTCCTGGCCACCGGACTCGACCTGCGCTGGTGCTTCCTGATCGGCGCCACGCTCCTGCTGTCGACCCTGCTCGCCGCCTGGAGGTCGGGCACATGAGACGCATCCTCATCGCGATCGCCACGATCGCCGCCATCCTCCTGGCCGGTGGGGGCTACGTCGCCTGGGCGATCAGAGGCGATGACCGCCCGGTCGAACCGCCCGCCGCGGCGCCGAGGCAGCCCCTGCTGGTCTTCCTTGACGGCGGCCGCACCCTGGCGGACGTACCGCTCAGCAGGCCGGGCGCCACCGCGGTTCGCCGCGGGCCGAGCTGCCTGCGATCCCACACCGCGGGCGGGACCACCATCTGCCTGCGTCCTGTCGCCATACCCGCCGGATTCGAGGCGGTGATCCTGCGAAGCGGCAAGCCGACGGCCGAGCCGATCCACATCGACGGCACGCCCAGCCGGGCCCGGGTCTCACCCAGCGGGCGGCTGGCCGCCTGGACCGTCTTTCGCACCGGCGACTCCTACGATCCCGGCGCCTTCGCCACCACCACCGGCATCTACGACACCGTGACCGGCGCGCACCACGGCTCGCTCGAGGACTTCCCCGTGGTCGTGAACGGCCGGCCGTACACGCGAGAGGATCGTAACTTCTGGGGCGTGACCTTCGCCGACGACGAAACCTTCTACGTCACGATGCGCTCGGCCGGGCGAATCTGGCTGATGCGTGGCCGGCTGTCCAGCCAGGTGCTCACCGCCATACGGCCAGGCGTGGAGTGCCCCTCGCTCTCTCCTGACGGCACCCGCCTGGCATTCAAGAAGCGGGTCGGCGACCGGTGGCGGCTCCACGTATTCGAACTCGCGAGCGGCAAGGAGATCCCGCTCGCCGAGCGAGCCGACATCGACGATCAGGCGGCCTGGCTCGACAACGGCACGGTCGCGTACGCGCGGCCGGTCCGCGGCGAGCGCCCCTCGCTGTTCGCCGTACCGGCCGACGGCAGCGACGCACCCCGTCTGCTGCGCGCCGACGCCACCTCACCGGCGCTGGTCAGTCCCACTCCCAGATGATGCTGTGGATCCCGGGCTCCGGGTCGAACACGATGTGGGCGGCGACCAGCGTGCCACCGATCCACAGCTCATCGCCGGTCGGCCGCGGGCGATCGATCGACGGCTGAAAACAAGCCCGACATTTCGCAGGCCGCGCCGCCCTGTCGAACTCGACCTCCATGGTCAGCTCGCGCATGCCGGGTTCCACCCGAAAGCTCGCATAGGGGTCAAGGTGTCCGGGTGGGAAGGCGAGCGTGTACTCCATCACCGCCATCCCGCCCTCGGGCAGCACCCGGTCCAGGATCATCTCGTGCACCTCGAAGCCCGTCTCATGGTCGCTCCTGATCCTGCCGGGGCGCCAGCCGCGGGCGCGCTCGACGACCGGGCCCTGCGCACCCGCCATGTAGTAGCGATGCACCATCAGGTCCCGGCCCACCTGCGCCGCGCGGGCGCGTACCACCACCTGCTCGGTGATCGTGCGGATCTGCCGGTGTGCGTCGAGCTGAACCAGCATGCTGTGGCGCAGCCGTACCAGCTGAGAGAGGTCGTCGGGAGTGGCCTCGACCTGGGCCAGCACGCGCCGCAGCCCCTCGGGTCTGGCCCAGCTCTGGTCGGGCCTTCGCGCGGCCGCGGCCTGCTGCCCGATCCACCGGCCTCTGGGCCGAGGCGGGCCGAGCAGCCCGACCAGCGAATCCGCCGGTACGGCGAGCACCTCCTCCAGCACGTGCACCGCACGAATCGAGTCGGCTCGCTCCGGCTGAGTACGCCCGGACTGCCAATAGCTCAGCGCGGTCCTGCTGACCGAGAGACCCTGCTCACGCAGGTGGTGCTGGAGGCGGTCGAGGCTCAGCCCGCTCTCCTGTACGGCCAGCCGTAACGCCGCGCTGAACGGACCGTTCGCCAGCGCCCCACGTAACTCCTCCCTCATCTCGCTACAGCCACCCTCGGTGCGCGGCCGCGGCCGCGAGCTGAAAGCGGCTGGTCGTGGCCGTCCGCGCCATGAGCTGCTCCAGGCGGCGGTAGAAGGTCCGACGGCTCAGTCCCAGCGTCTCCGCCGCCCTGTTGTCACTCACTCCCGCGTTGAGCAGGACGAGCAGCTTGCGATCCGCAGGGTTGATGGATCCGCTCCCGCCGTCCGCCAGGTGCAACGGCACCGACGTGGTCCAGCACATCTCGAAGAGCCCGACCAGCGCCTCCAGCAGACCTCCCGCATAGACGATGGTGAGCGCGGCCGCAGGTCCCTCGGCCGGCCTGGCGAGCCAGGCCAAGTCGTTGTCCAGGATGGTCATGTTGACCGGCAGCACGGCCGTCACCCGCGCCTGCTCGCCCGCCTCCATACAGGGGTTGACGTTGTCCTCCAGATAGCCGGACAGCTCGAGACACTCACGTGAGTAGACCACCCGGTAGTGCATCCCGCGGCCGAGCTGCTCGATCTCGGTCCTGTTGGCGGCGCCGAACAGATGCGGCGGCCGGTCGAGCCGGCGGATCTCGTGCCGGGCACTGTTCACAAGCTGCCTGATGCGAACCTTGACCGCCGCGCCGGTGACCACTTCGACCGGCGATTCGACGTCGGCCTTACGCGCGGATCTGCGGTGTGTCTCGAACGCCTGGCTCACGGCGATCCTCGCCTGCTCCAGGTCGGCCTGGTGCCGATGAACCAGCGCCTCCAGCCCGGTTTCCGGAACAACCGCGCGCACCACCCTGTCGGCGCCATGGATGTCGTGCCGGGCGACCAGACCCCAGGCGATCAGGTCCTTCAGCGCGACGCGCACGGCCTCATGGCGCATGCGCAGTGCCGCGGCCAGCTCCCCCTCACTCGCCTGCTGGACCCAGAGCAGCCGCTCGTAGACCTGGGCAGTTTCAGCCCGCAGGCCTAAGAGCAGGAGTTGATGGCGCAGATCACTCTGTTCCACTCCGTCACTATAGACAGCCGGATGACCCCTTCCTAGGAGTCTGCAGTACAACGCGGGTTTGGGGATGGGATGAGCGCCGGCAAGCCGGTGACGCAAGGGTGGGTCGGGGAGCGGCTGTCCGTGCGTGTCCGTTCCCCTTGGTGAGGCCCTGCGCCCGTGGGACGATTGGATGCCCGGGACCGCACGAGGTGTCCATGGCCGTCGACGATCGCAACAAGCGGCTCGCCAACCAGATCATGCTCTCGGTCTTCCGGGTGCTGTTTCCCGGCGCCGCCACGCGGGCCCAGGGCATCTCCGACATGGCGAACCTGGTCTTCACCAGACAGGATGAGCGCAGGGCGCGCGACACCTTCGAGCACCGGCTGACGGAGGCACGGGACCTGCTGGTGGAACGGCTGCGCCGCTTCGAGCAGGTGGAGTTCAGGAACCTCGACGCCGCCGAGCGTGACCTGGCCGTCGACGGCGTCTGCCGGGCCCTCGAGTCGGCGCGGCTGGACCGCTCGGCCCTGGCCAAGAGCAGGTTCGACGTGGAGGAGATCGCCGCGCCGCTGCGGCCGGAGGCGCGCAGGCACTGGCGGCGGGCCCACCTGTCGAGCGGCGCACACGATTACGGCGAGTGGTTCCTGCACTTTTCGTGTCAGTACGTCGTAGCCCTGGCCAAGAGCATGCCGGACTTCCAGGCGGAACTGTCCGTCGACACGTTCGTGCTGGCGCTCAGGACCTACGAACTGCTCGAGGACGCGATCAACGGGGTGATCCTGCCGCACTTCCGCCCGCGTACGCCCCGGGAGATGAGCGCCTTCGAGGCTCTCTACCTGGCCGACATCATCCACACGTACAAGAACATGGAGTTGTTCGGCCTCGACCTGCCGATGGAGCTCAAGAGACAGCCGATCGAGATCGCCTACATCACGCTGACGGCCGAGGAGGAGAACGCGCGTGCCGGTCCCGTGGACGAGCGCATCGCCCAGATCGTCAAGAATTCCACGCGCTCCAACCGCATCCTCATCGTCGGCACGGCGGGGTCGGGCAAGACCACCATCAGCCAGTGGCTGGCGGTGTGCGCGGCCCGGCACTCCTTCCCGCCGGTGCTGCGGGTCTGGAACGGTCTCATCCCGTTCGTCGTGCAGCTCAGAAACGTGTTCTCCGGCTCCGAGCACATCTACCCGACGCGGGACGACCTGATCAAGGCGGCCTCGCACCGGCGCAAGGACGTGCCGACCGGCTGGATCACCTCCACCCTGGAGTCGGGCAAGGCGCTGGTGATCCTCGACGGCCTCGACGAGCTGTCCGAACTGCATCGCAGCGACTTCTCCTCCTGGCTGGAGAAGCTTCTCGACGAGTATCCGGACGTGCGGTACGTGGTCACCTCCCGTCCTGAGGGCGCGAACATGTCGTGGTTCGCCGGGAACCGCTTCTCGCCGCTGCGGCTCCATCCCATGGACGACGGCCGCATCATCCTGTGCGTCAACGCGTGGTTCGACTCCTTTCTCCTGTTCGAGACGCAGGAACGCCGCGACTACTTCCGCGACAGGCGCCAGGACCTTCTGCGGGACCTCCGCAGAAGGATCACCGTCCGGGAGATCGCCGAGACGCCGCTGCTGTGCGCCATGCTTTGCGCCTTCTACGCCGACAACCTCTCCGACACTGCGCCGAGCAGCCGTAGCGAGCTCTACAACAAGGTCATCAGCGCCCTGGCCTGGAAACGGGAGCGAGCACGCGCCCCGCGCGGAGTGGGCCTGGAGCTCAACGAGCAGGACCGCCTCGACCTCCTCGAAGCAGTGGCCTGCCACCTGAGCGAGCATTCCGCGATCCGCGTCCGTATGGAGGACCTGCGCCTGCGGGAACAGCCGCGCCCGACGGTGAAAACGCCCGGCGCGCTCACCCCTGCCGAACGGCCCGAGCTACGGCTGCCGGAGAAGACCGTGCTGGAGATCGTCAAGGAGTGCCTGCCCGGCATGATGAACGTGACGATCGGCGCCAGAGACGTGATGAAGATCCTCGTCAACCGGACCATCGTCTTCCGGGAGACGAGCGCCGGGGTGGCCGAGTTCGCCCACCGCAGCTTCCAGGAGTACCTGACCGCGCTGGGGTACGCCCACGCCGGCCGAACCGGTGACCTCACCCGGCACATCACCGACGACGGCTGGCACAGGGTGATCGCCTTCGCCGCCGCAGAGCTGGACCGGCCGTCGGCCAGCCGCCTGGTCGGCGGAATCCTGGACGCGGCCGACGAGGCCGCCGATGACCGGCGCCGCGTCCTGCTTCTTCTCGCCGCCGAGTGCATCTCGACCGGCCGGCGCGTGACCACGGCCATCGCGGAGCGGGCGGGCGCGGCGCTGACCGACGTGCTACCGCCCCGCACGATCGAAGAGGCGGAACTGATCGGCGGTAGCGAGGGCATGGTCAGGTGGCTGACCCGGTTCACCGGCGAGCCGCCACCGACCCAGGAGGCCTGCGTGCACGCGGCGGCGGTGCTGGGCGGGGATGAGGGGCTCGAGGTCATCGCCCGTTATGCGCCGCTGGCACGGGAACAGCGAGTGGTCGACGAGATCGTGGCCTGCGGCGAACGGTTCGAGATCGGGGAGTACGTGGACCGGGTGCTGTCCCGCATGAGCCTCGCCGGGGTCGTCGTACACGTGCGCTCGGAGGCGTTGCTCGGCCATGTGGGCCGTCTGACCGAGCTGACCGCCCTGGACGTGGCGGTCGGGCAGGGCGCGCTCAGCCTCGCTTCCTGGCGCGGACTGTCCAAGCTGGTCCAGCTCGACTGCGGCAAGCACAAGGGCCCGGTCTCGCTGGCCGGGATCGAGAAGCTGACGGCGCTGCGCAGGCTCAGTCTCCGCGGCGTCCCGGGCGTGAACCGGCTGCGTGCCCTCACCGGCCTCGAGGAACTCCACCTCGACGGCTGCAACAAGCTGACAGATCTGGCGCCGCTGGCCGACCTGCGCAAACTGCGCATCCTCATTCTCGACGGATGCGTGAACGCGCGGGGCTTCGCCGCTCTGCGCGCGCTCCGTGACCTACGCACTCTGTCGATCAACGGATGCAAGGTCGGCTCTCTGAGCTTCTGCCGCGAGATGCCCGCGCTGACCACGCTGCGCGCCCTCACGCGCGAAGGTGTCTCGAAGACGTCGGCTCTGGAGGAGTGCGAGAACCTGCAACGGCTGGAGTTGCGCCTGGCCGGATTCGGCCGCGAGACGTTCGAGCTTCCCGGCGGCGAGAGGCTGCGGAGCCTGAAGTTGACCGGAACGGTGCTCGCCGCCGACCTCATGACGCTCACGAACTCTCCGCGGCTGCTGAGTCTCCACGCGGAGGAGGTCGAGAATCTGATGGATCTCACCTGCCTTTCCGGCCTGACGTACCTGCGTAAACTCGCGCTGACCGGCTGCCGGGAGCTGAGCGGGTGCGGCGGGATCGCGAACCTCGTCCACCTGACGGAGCTTGACCTCAGCGGCTCCCGCATCGAGCACCTCGACTTCCTCACCGGGTTGCGCTCTCTCAGGCGGCTGCGGCTGGACGACTGCACCCGCCTGCACAGTCTCCTCGCGCTGCGCGACCTGCCGGACCTCCAGCACGTCAGCCTGCGCGGCAGCCCGCTGGCCAACCCCGACGCCATCGACAGCCTGCGCAACGTGGTCGTCGACTACGAGCCCTACGACTACGACTCGGTCATCACGCCGGACACCGTCGACGGGTGAGGTGAGATGGGGTCACGGGCCCATCGGTCACGATGCCGCCCTTCCTGATGGTGGTCGCCATGCTGGCGGGCCGCAGCGGCGTCTCATCCACAACGCGCGCGCCCAGGGCCTCGATTTTCGCCCCGGCGGCGCCGTTGGCGTGCCGCGGGGAGTTCGACGGTGCCGGAGGCCTTCTGGGCTCGTGGGTAGGCCTCCACTTCCGCGCAGGACCTCTACAACGCCGGCGCCGGCAAGCATCAGCTCTGTGCGGTGGCGCTACGCCGGTATCTGGAGCGCAACACCGAGTCCGACATCGCCCTGCTGGATCGGGCACCGGCCGCTCATTGGACTCGTGGCGAGACGGCTGACTCGAATCTCCAAATGAGGGGTGATGGGAACGAAGGGGGAAGCCTTGGCCGCGTTCTGGGCGGAGGGAGTAGAGGGCGAGTTTCTCGGGATCGACACCGCGTTGCCGCAGCAAGGTTCTCAAACGGACCTTCGCATGACTACGCGCTCCGTCCCGGGCCGGCCGACCACCTGCCAGCCCCGGCTGCGGTACAGGCCGAGCGCCGCCCGCGCGTGCGGATGTGTGGACAGCCATTTCAGCCGGACGCCTGCCGCGGCGACGATCGTGTCGTGAAGCGCCGCGCCGTACCGCATCCCGCACCGCTCCGGCAGCACCGCGAGCTCCTTGAGGGTGAAGTCGTCGCCCGCCACCCGGCCCGCCAGCACCGCCAGAGAGGAGCAGGAGTAGCCGTAGGCGAAGCCGTACACCTCCTCGTCCTCATCCTCGCCGAGCGCGAGCGCCAGGACGAAGCCGGGACGCGCGCTGTCCGAGAGCAGGCGGGCCGCGACGGATCTTGCCGCCGCGTACGGCTCGTGCCAGGGCGCCCGGGTGAAGCTGCGCCCGCCGACGTCGGCCACCGAAGTGAGGTGGCGCGCGATCTCGCCGGCGGCCACGAGACCGACCCGGGGCCGCGCGCCGCTCACGGGGGTCAGCCCTTGGCCGCGTTGTAGCGGGTGATGACGTCGTCCCAGTTGATCAGGCCCCACAGCTTCTGCACGTAGTCCGGGCGGACGTTGCGGTACTGCAGGTAGTAGGCGTGCTCCCACGCGTCGAACACCAGCAGCGGGGTGGTGTTCATGCCGACGTTGCCGTGGTGGTCGTAGACCTGCTCGACGACCAGGCGGCGGCCGAGCGGCTCCCACGCCAGCACGCCCCAGCCGGAGCCCTGCACGGTTGCGGTCGCGGTGGTGAGCTGCTTCTGGAAGGCCTCGAAGGAGCCGAAGTGCTCGGTGATGGCGTCTCCGAGCTCGCCGTCGGGGCGGTCGCCGCCGTCGGGAGAGAGGTTCTGCCAGAAGATCGTGTGCAGCACGTGACCGGACAGGTTGAACGCGTACGTCTTCTCCAGCCCCACCAGGCCACCGAACTCGCCCTTGTCCCGGGCCTCCGCCAGCCGGTCGAGGGTGTCGTTGGCGCCCTTGACGTAGGCGGCGTGGTGTTTGGCGTGGTGGAGCTCCAGGATCTCGCCGGTGATGGCGGGCTCCAGCGCCGCGTAGTCGTACGGCATGTCGGGCAGCGTGTACTGACCCATCGTGTATCCCCTCGGACCTGTAGTTGCGAGTAATTCGCAACAACCCTAATACGGCAATTAGCGGCCATCTGTGACCGACCCTTGACCCACCGCCACGAGCCGCCTAACTTGCCACTTATTCGCATCTGCGATCCCCTCGCAAGGAGTCATCGGTCATGAGGCTGCTTCCTGTCCTGATGTCGGTGCTGATCCTCACGGCCTGCGCGTCCCCGCCCGAACGGCCCGCGGCACCCGAAGCCGCCGCCGTCACCGTCGAGAACTGCGGGCGCAAGCTGACCTTCGACAAGCCTCCGGCCAAAGTCGTCACCGGTTACCAGCCCGCGCTGGAGACCCTGTTCGCCCTGGGCCTGCAGGACCGGGTGGCCGGCCGTACCGACTTCTCCGAGAGCGCCTTCCTGCCCGGCCATAAGGAGCTGTACGACAAGATCCCCGAGATCTCGCCGTCGATCATGCTGCCGCAGAAGGAGGTCATGCTCGCCCAGGGCGCCGACTTCGTCCTGGACAACACGATGACCAGCTTCGACGCCTCCGGCGGGTACGCGACCGTGGACGAGCTCGGCGCGGCCGGCACCCCGGTCTACATCCTGGGCGGCTGGTGCGACGCGGCGACGACCCTGGAGTTCACGATCGAGGACACCTTCACCGACCTGCGCAACCTTGGCGCCATCTTCGGCGTGCCCGAGCGGGCCGACAAGCTGATCACCGAGCTGCGCGCCAAGCTGGCCGAGGTCACCACGAAGGTCGGCGCCCTGCCCAAGGTCAAGGTATTGGCCACCGACGGCGGCAAGGGGCCGGTCAACGCCTACGGCGGAGCCGGGCTCACCAACCAGATGATCACACTCGCGGGTGGTCAGAACGTCCTGGCCGACGTCAAGGGCGACTACACCGAGGTGAGCGCCGAGAAGATCGCCGCCGCCGCGCCCGACGCGCTGCTGGTCTGCGACTACGCCGTGCTGTCCGGTGAGAAGATGCCCGCCGCCACCGCCAAGGCCGACGAGGCGTTCGCCATCGCCAAGAACAGCCCCGCCGCCCGCGGCAAGCGCTTCCTGGCCTTACCGGCCGCCGCCCAGCACCCCGGCTACCGCAACATCCTCGCCATCGCCGACATCGCCAGGTTCCTGCACTCCGAAGCCTTCGCCTGATGAGGGTCGTCGCCCCCCTGCTGGCGCTGGCCGTCGTCTGCTCCACGCTGGCCGCCGTCAGCATCGGCGCGGTGCACGTCGGCCCGGCCCAGGTCTGGGGCATCGTCGCCGACCGCCTGATCCCCGGCGCGGCCGTCCCCTCCTGGACACCCGCGCAAGCGCAGATCGTCTGGGAGTTCCGCCTGCCCAGAGCGTTGCTGGCACTCCTGGTCGGCGCCGGGCTCGCGGTCGTCGGCGCGGTGCTGCAGGCCCTGGTGCGCAACCCGCTGGCCGACCCGTTCCTGCTCGGCGTCTCCTCCGGCGCCTCACTGGGCGCGGTCCTGGTCCTGATCTTCGGCGCCTCGGCGCTCGGCGGGTTGCCGCTGTCGGTGGCGGCCTTCCTCGGCGCGCTGCTCGCCCTCATGCTGGTGTACGTGCTGGCGCAGCGCTCCGGCCGGATCACCCCCGCCCGCCTGGTGCTGGCCGGAGTCGCCCTGGCCTACCTGTTCCAGGCCGTCTACAGCTACGTGCTGCAACAGGCGCACAGCGGCCGGGCCGCTCAGCAGGTGCTGTTTTGGCTGCTGGGCAGCCTCGGCGGTGCCCGCTGGCACATGCTGCCGATCCCTGCCGCCGTCCTGCTCGCCGGCATCGCGTACCTGCTCGTCCAGCACCGCCCGCTCAACGCCTTGAGCTCCGGTGAGGACAGCGCCGTCTCCCTCGGCGTCAGCGTCACCGCCCTACGCGCCCGCCTGTTCGTGCTGACCTCGCTGCTGGTCGGCGTCCTGGTGGCCACGAGCGGCGCCGTCGCCTTCGTCGGCCTCATCGTCCCGCACGCCGCCCGCCTGCTCGTCGGCGCCGACCACCGTCGCGTCCTGCTCGTCTCCGCACTGCTCGGCGCGCTCTTCCTCCAGCTCGTCGACATCGCCGCCCGCACCGTCGCCGCGCCCCAGGAGCTGGCCCTCAGCATCGTCACCGCCGTCTTCGGCGTTCCCTTCTTCCTCTGGCTGCTGCGGAGGCGCGGATGACCCTGCTCCTCAACGGCGTCGCCATCCGGCTCGACGGCCGCCCGATCGTCCACGCAGCCGACCTGGAGGTCGGCCCCGGCGAGTTCGTCGGCCTGCTCGGCCCCAACGGCTGCGGAAAGTCCACCCTCCTGCGCGCCGTCTACCGCGCCGTCCGCCCACACGCCGGCCTCATCGCCGTCGAAGGCGACGACGTGGTACGGCTGCCGCCGCGCGAGTCGGCCAGGCGCACGGCGGTCGTCGCCCAGGAAGCCCCCACGGAGCTGGACTTCACCGTCGCCGAGATGGTCGCCCTCGGCCGCACCCCGCACCAACGCCCCCTCGACCGCACCACCAAGGCCGACGAGCTCATCTGCGCCCAGGCGCTCGAACGCGTCGCCGCGACCCATCTCACCGGCCGCCTCTACGGGACCCTGTCCGGCGGCGAGAAACAACGCGTGCTCCTGGCCCGCGCCCTGGCCCAGCGATCCCGCCTGCTCCTGCTGGACGAGCCCACCTCCCATCTCGACATCCGCCACCAGCTGGAGATCCTCCGCCTGGTCCGCGGCCTGGGCGTCGCCACGCTGGCCGCCCTGCACGACCTCAACCAGGCCGCCGCCTACTGCGACCGCCTGTACCTCATGGACGCGGGTCGCGTCCTGGCCGGCGGCCCTCCGGACGACGTGCTGACGCCGGAGCGCATCTCCCAGGTGTACGGCGTGCGTGCCGTACAGCGGACCCAGCTCGTCTTCGAGCTCAAGGAGGAGCAGTGATCTCTCGGCTGCTGAGCCTGTCAGCGCAGGTCCGGCTACGCCTGGCCGGGGTGGTGGGGCTGTTGCTGGCCATCACCGCGACCTACGTCGGCCAGGGCGTGCTCGTCGCCCACTGCCTGGCCCGGATCTTCGCCGGTGACGGCGTGGCCGCGATCGGCTGGCCCGTCGCCGGGATCGTCGTGCTGCAGCTCGGGCGCAGTCTGGCGCTGGCCGTACGAGAGGTGGCGGCGCTGCGGGCCACGGCCGGGATCAAGAAGGAGCTGCGGCGGCGGCTGACCGCCAAGCTGCTGACGCTCGGACCCGGCTGGGCGCAGCAGGGCAGGACCGGTGCGACCCAGAGCTCGCTGGTCGACGGGATCGAGACCGCGGACGCCTACCTCGGCCGGTTCCTGCCGCAACTGGCCGCCGCGCTGATCGGGGCCGTCGGCGTGACCGCGTTCCTGTTCACTCTCGACCCGGTCATCGGAATCGTGGTGCTGGCCTGCGCCGTCCTGATGCCCGTGCTGCCCCTGGCCTCCGACCGGGTGCTCAGGAACCGCAACGACGCCTGGTTCCGCGGGTACAAGGGGTTGTACGCGGAGAACCTCGACGCGTTGCAAGGCATGGGCACGCTGAAGGCGTTCAACGCCAGCGGCCGGCGCGGCAGCGAGCTGGCCAGGCTGGCCGAGGCGTTCTGCCGCGACTCCATCCGGCTGATGGCGATCGTCGTCCTCTACCTGGGCGGCGTCGCCTTCGTCATCGGCCTCGGCACGGCGGTGGCGCTGGGCGTTGGCGCGCTGCGGCTGGCCGCGGGCGAGCTGACGGTGACCGGGCTGCTGCTGGTGCTCATGCTGACCGCCGAATGTTTCCGGCCGCTGAAGGAGCTCGAGGCGGCCTATCACTCTAGCTACAACGCCGTCCCGTCCCTGCGGGCGGTCTTCGAGGTACTGGACACCCCGGCGCAGGAGCAGGGTTCGTCGACGGCGTGCTCGGGACCGCCCGCGGTCGCCTTCCACGACGTCAGCCTCACCTACCGCGAACGCGACCGCCCCGCCCTCGACCACTTCACCCTGGAGATCGAGCCGGGGGAGCGGGTCGCGCTCGTCGGCCGCTCCGGTGCCGGCAAGACCACCGTGGCCGCGCTCTTGCTGCGCTTCTTCGACGCCACCTGCGGCCGCATCACGGTCGGCGGCACCGACATCCATGACCTGCCCCTGGACGAGCTGCGCTCGCTCGTCGCCGTCGTCTCCCAGGACACCTACCTCTTCCACGGCACCGTCCGGCACAACCTCACCCTGGCCCGACCGGCCGCCGGCGACGCCGAACTCGACGCGGCCATCGGCGCGGCCCGCGCCGGCTTCGTCCACGACCTGCCCCAAGGCCTGGACACCATCGTCGGCGAACGCGGCCTCAAACTCTCCGGCGGCGAACGCCAGCGCATCGCCATCGCCCGCGCCCTGCTGAAGAACGCCCCCATCCTCGTCCTGGACGAGGCCACCTCCAGCGTCGACGCCGCCAACGAATCCGGCATCCAGCAAGCCCTCGACACGCTGGCCGGCGGCCGCACGACCCTGATGATCGCGCACCGGCTGTCCACGGTCCGCGACGCCGACCGGGTCATCGTCATGGCCGACGGCCGCATCGTCGAGGAAGGCGACCATCGAACATTGCTCGACCGGCGCGGCGCCTATGCCCGCCTGGTCGCCGCCCAGGAAGGATCCGTCTGATGTTCGCCCTGCTGCGCCTGCTCGGCCCGCACCGGCCGCTGCTGGTCGCCGCCGTCGTCAGCGGCATCGCCCACCACGTCGTGATGCTGGCCTCGGCGGGTGTCGGAGCATGGGTGGTCAGCCGAGCCATCACCGGGGCCACGCCCGGCGAGCTGCGCGGTGGCCTCATCGCCCTCGGCCTGCTCCTGCCGCTGCTCGCCCTCACTCCCTGGCTGGAGTCCTACCTCGCGCATGTGGCCGCCTTCCGCGTGCTGTCCGACGTGCGCGGCCGGGTCTACGCCGCCTTCGACCGCCTGGCGCCCGGCTACCTGCTGGAACGCCGCTCCGGAGACCTCGGCGCCACCGCGATCTCCGACGTCGAGCAGCTGGAGCTGTGGTTCGCCCACACGCTCAGCCCGCTGGTCAGCGCCGCCACCGTGCCTGTCGCCGCGCTCGCCGCCCTCGGCGTCTTCCACCCGGCCCTGGCCCTCGCGCTGGCGCCCGCGCTGGTGCTGCTGGCTTTCGTTCCCAGGTGGCTGCGCCGACGCGCCGAAGCCCAGGGCGCCGAACTCCGCGCCCGGGTAGGCGAACTCAACGCCGAAGCCGTCGACACCCTCCAGGGCCTGCGCGAGCTCATCACCTCCGGCGCCGGTGAGCGCCAGCTCGACCGCCTTGCCGTACAGGACGAACTCCTGCTCGCCGCCAAACTCGCCCACGGTCGCCGCTCCGGCCTCGAACACGCCGCCACCAACGCCCTGGCCACCTTCGGCCTGCTGGCCGTCCTGCTCACCGCCGCCTTCCTCGTAACGGCCGGCTCCCTGCAGCCCCTGCTCTTTCCCGTCGCCGTCGTTCTGTCGGCCGCCACCTTCGCCCCCGTCGTCGCCGTCACCGACGTCGCCCGCGACCTCAACCTCGTCACCGCCGCCGGCGCCCGCATCATGACGCTCCTCGACACCCCGGCCCCGGTCACCGACCGCGTCAGCGCGCCGCCGCCCGGCCCCATCGCTCCTCACGTGGTTTTCACCGACGTCACCTTCCGGTACGGCCTCGCCCTCCCCGAGGCGGCGACCGGCGTCACCTTCGCCCTCGGACCCGGCCAGACCGTCGCGCTCGTCGGCCACTCCGGCGCCGGCAAGTCCACCTGCGCCAGCCTCCTGATGCGCCTGTGGGACGTGACCTCCGGATCGATCACCATCGGCGGCCACGACATCCGCGACTTCCCCCAGGACGATCTGCGCCGCCGCATCACCCTGGTGCCTCAGGACGTCTACCTGTTCAACATCCCGCTGGCCGACAACATCCGCCTCGGCCGCCCCGACGCCACCCTTGAGGAGGTCATCGCCGCCGCCACGGCCGCCCAGGCCCACGAGTTCGTCACCGGCCTGCCCGACGGCTACGACACCCTGCCCGGCGAACTCGGCACCCGCCTGTCCGGCGGCCAGCGCCAGCGCATCGCCATCGCCCGGGCCATCCTCAAGGACGCGCCCATCCTCATCATGGACGAAGCCGTCTCCAACCTCGACACCGAAAGCGAGCAGGAGGTCGCCGCCGCCATGGCCTCCGTCCGCCGTGACCGGACCACGTTGGTCATCGCGCACCGGCTGTCGACCATCCTGACCGCCGACCGCATCGTGGTGCTCGAATCGGGCCGCGTCGCCGAGACCGGCACCCACGAGGAGCTGCTGGCCCGCGACGGCGCCTACACCCGCCTCATATCGGCCCAACTGACCGGATCCGTGTCATGATGGCCGGGTAAAGGCGAGCGCGGACTGAGGAAGCCGGTGCGACTCCGGCGCGGTCCCGCCACTGTGATCGGCGAGCGGATCCCCTCAACGCCACCACCTTCCGGGGTGGGAAGGCGGGGACGAGCATCGACCCGAGAGCCAGGAGACTCACGCGCTCGCCTCCTCGACGAACTGGGGCGGATCTCCCCGGAGAGGAGCAGGCCATGGTGCCTGAACGACGATGGCGCGCCGCCGACCGCTCGGTCCCGCCGTGAGTAGTTCCTGACCTCTCCAAAAAACTGCCGGATTCGCCGTCCGGCCCATTTAGTCATGCCCTTTTTGAGAATGGAGCCTGGAACTATGGAAGCGGCGCCGGAAAAGTCCGTCCGCAGCGCACTTGAGGAAATAACCGAATTCGGTTCGTTCTTCGCTCCGCATCTTGGCGGCGACCCCGCGGGATGGCATGACGTGGCCTCCGATTACGCGGGTGGATTCGCCGACCTGGTCGCGGCCACCGCCTCCAAGTACGGCACCCGTGAGCTGCGCATCGGCGCCTCCATCGCTCAGCTGAGCCACGCGGCCCGCCTCTGGTCGCCCGTCGTGGGCGCTGTGCTCACCCACGGAGTGATCCCCGACCTGACCCGGCTCGACCGCGCCGACGCCGACGCCCGCCTGCGGCTTCCCACGCTCGCCGGCTGGCGTGCCGGCACGGAAGAGCAGGTCACCGCCCTGCTCTATGACATGGTGGTGCGTGGCCACCTCGAACCGTTCGCGCGCGGCCTGCGGGTGAAGGTCGCCTCCGGCCTGCTGTACGGCAACGCCGCCTCGGCCGTGGCCGAAGCCGGACGCGCCGTCGCGAGTGCCCGGCCGGAGCTGGCTGTTTCGGCCACCCGGCTGGTGAACCGGCTGCTGGCCATGGGAGGGCTGGCCGGGAAAGGCTCCCTCACCTCACCGGAACTCGCATTCCGGCGCACCACGTGCTGTCTCTATTACCGGGTGCCGGACGGCGATAAATGCGGCGACTGCGCGCTGCTGGACACATGAATTCTTGAAATCCCGACGGGCCTGTGCCTAAAGTTCTCGCGAAGAGTTCGCAACTGCACAATGCGTGCAGAACACCGAAGGAGGACGCACATGGCGCACCACGGTTTCGCCGAACCCGATGACCCCCAGACCTGCCTGAAGTCCCACACCCCCGCGGTGGACTCGCCGTTCGAGTGGCGTGAGGACGACGACGAGTAAGACCTGATTTCCCCGGTCCCGGCACACCCAGGAAGGTCTTGCTCATGATCCGCGAAGTGCGCCGGGACCGGCCACTACACCCCGTCGTCGCCGGCATGGTCTCGTACACCGCTGTTCAAGGGACGGAGGTGACCGGCGGCGCGGCCCTCGGTGACGACGACGCGGCTCGTCTGGCCGCGATCGGTGAGGCGGTCGAACGCCACTGCGCCAACCAGGTGCCCGACGACCTGATCAGGGCCGCCCACCGCGACCTCGCCGAACCCGCGCTCGACCCCCGGGACTTCGCCCTCTACTCACCCGCCCAGTACGCGGCCAAGGGCTTTCCGTTCGTCCCGATGACCAGGGAGCTGGAGATCGCCTGGGTGCCCGCCGAGGACCTGACCTCGGGGGAGCGGGTCCTGGTGCCCGCCTCGCTGGCCTACGTCAACTACTTCACCGGCCCACGCCGCGGCGAGCCGTACACGAACTATCCGGTCCTGGCCGGAACCGCAGCCGGCCCGACGCGGGAGCGGGCGAGGCGGGCGGCCCTGCGTGAAGTGCTGGAACGTGACGCGGTCACGCTCTGGTGGGCCGGCCGCCACGAAGCCGCCCCGCTGCCGGCGCCCGGGACAGGCCCGCTGGCCGCAGCGATGGAAGAAGCGGCGGAATCCGGGCTGAGGGTCACGCTGCTGGAGATTCCATCGGAGTTCGGGGCGATCGTCGCGGGGGTCTTCGCCGAGGATCGCGAGCGCGGAGTCGTGGGCTTCGGCAGCGCCTGCCGGGACACCATCGAGGAGGCCGCCGCCAAGGCGTTCACCGAAGCCATCGGCACCTACGAGACCGGACGCGCGCTGCTGCGCGTGGACCCCGGGCCGCCGTACCTGCCGCGCCGCGCCGACCGCCGCTACCTCGACGACCTGCGGCGCGGCTGGCGTTCGGTCAACGACGTGCGCCTGCACGTCCAGCTCTACCTGGACGAACGCCTGCAGGGCGAGACGCTCGACCGGCTGCGCCACCCGGCAGGATCGCCCGCCACGGGTGAGGCGAGCTTCCGGGCCTACGCCGTGGACCTCACCGTCCCGGGCACGGACCTGCATGTCGCCCGGGTCATCGTGCCCGGGCTGTTGTGCAACGCCCCGGCCGCGTTCCCCTTTCTCGGCGGGACCCGGATCCCGCCGTCATCAGATCTGACCCCGGTTCCCCTGCCCTTCGCGTGAACCCAGGAGGAGACAAGACATGCGGCTCGGACTTGCGATGGGCTACGGCGGCGAGCCGATGGAGGAGGTGCTGCCGACGATCCGGCACGCCGAGAGCATCGGCGTCGACTCCGTGTGGAGCGTGGAGGAGTACGGACCTGACGCCGTCAGCGTGCTCGGCTACCTCGCCGCCGTGACCGAGCGCATCGAGCTGGGCACCGCGATCATGCAGATCCCGGCCCGCACTCCGGCCGCCACGGCCATGACCGCCATGACGCTGGACGTGCTGTCGCATGGCCGGTTCCAGCTCGGCCTCGGGCTGTCGGTGCCGTGGATCGTGGAGGGCTGGCACGGCCTGCCGTACGACCGGCCGCTGCGCCGCACCCGCGAGTACGTCGAGATCGTGCGCAAGGCGATCGCGCGCGAGGATCGGGTGGAGTACGCCGGGGAGCTGTACCGCCTGCCGTACACCGGGGCGGGCTCGACGGGGCGGGCGCGGCCGGTTCGCTCGGAGATGACCCCGCTCCGCCCGCGCATCCCGCTGTATCTGGCGGCCATCGGGCCCGGCAACCTGGCGCTCACCGGTGAGCTCGCCGACGGGTGGCTGTCGGGGATGTACGCGCCCGAGCACGAGGCCGCCATCCTGGCTCCGCTGGACGCGGGCATCGCCAAGGCCGGTCGCACGGCCGGAGAGGTGAAGATCTGCCCCATTCTGTACGTCGCGCACGCGGCAACCGTCGAGGCGGGCAGGGAGCGGTTACGTCCGCTCTACGCCCATCTGATCGGTGCGGCTTCACCGGGCGTGCGCAACACCTACGCCGACGTCGTCGTCCAGATGGGGTACGAGGGCGCGGCCCACGACATCCGCAAGCACTTCGCCGCCGGCGACCGTGACGCCGCCACGGCCGCGGTGCCCGACCGGCTGCTCGACGAGGTGGCCTTGATCGGCCCGATCGAGGCCATGACCGAGCGGCTTGCCGTGTGGCGGGAGTCGCGGGTGGACACGGTCATCCTGCTCGATCGCGACCCGGCCCTCCTGGAAGCGGCACGGGCCGTGCTGTGAGACGCATGTGGGCACTGACGGTGCCGTTGCTGGTGGCGGGGCTGACGCAGATCGTCGTCAACGTCGTCGACACCGTCATGCTGGCCCGCCACTCCACGACCGCGCTGGCCGCCTTCGCGCTGGCCGCGCCCGTCTACCTGATCGCCCTGGTCGTGGTACGCGGCTGGGCCACCGCCGTGCAGATCAAGGTGGCACAGGCGCACGGCGCCGGCACGCCCGCGGCCGTGGTCCGGGTCGTCCGCGTCGGGCTGGGTACCTCGCTTCTGGCCGGTGCCGCGATCGGCGCCCTTCTGTACGCGGTCGCCGGACCGGTGCTGAGCCTGCTGGGCGCCTCCGCCGAGCTGGCCGGGCCGGGCGTGGAGTACCTGCGGGTGCTGGCGTTCGCGGTGCCCTTCGCCGCCGCCTCCTTCACGCTGCAGAGCGCCTGTTCCGGGGTCGGGGTGACCCGGGCGGCGATGTGGCACGCACTGCTGGTCAACCTGGTGAACCTGCCGCTCGGGCTGTGGCTGATCTTCTCCGCCGGGCTCGGCGTCACCGGCGCGGCCCTGGCCACGCTGGCGGCCACCGTCGCGGGCACCGCGTTCCTGCTGGCGTACGGCCGCGCCCGGCTGCCCCGCGTGGCCGCCGGCGGCCGGCCCGTGGCACGGGACCTGTGGCGCATCGGCTGGCCGGAGATGAGCGCGATGGGCGTCGGCTACCTCAACGAGGCGCTCCTCGCCGGCTTCGCCGCCCGGATGGGCACCCCGGAGCTGGCCGCGTACCGGATCGTGGACAATCTGCTGCTCATCGTCTTCACCGTGATGGCCTCGGCTTCGGCATCCATCGTCATCCTGGCCGGGCAGGAGATCGGCGCGGGCCAGACGGACCGGGCGGTGCACTGGCGGCGCACCGGGACCCGGCTGCTGCTGATCGTCTTCGCCGTGCCGGCCGGGTTGCTCCTGCTCGGCGGTACCACCGTCCTGTCGTGGTTCAGCGACAACCCCGAGGTCGTCGCGCTGGCCTGGCAGGTGGTGCCGCTGGCCATGCTGAGCCTGGCGCCCATGGTGCCCGCGATGGCCTCCGGCAGCTTCCTGCGCGCCCAGGGCGACACCCGCTCGGTGATGCTGGCGAACGTCGCCTGCGACTACCTGCTGCTCATCCCGCTCTCCTGGCTGCTCGGCCTGACCCTCGGCCTCGGGCTGCCCGGGATCTACCTGGCGTGGAACGCCTTCGCGATCCTCCTGGCCGTGCTTGTGGGGTTGCGTGCCCGGCGCGGCTTGGTGATGTCAACAACCAACGAACGGGGAGAATGATGTCATTAGCACATCGGACCGCTGTGGTCGTCGCGGCCACGGCCCTCATGGCCGCGTTCGCGAGCCCGGTCGCTCAGGCCGAGACACCTGACACGCTCGTCCTCAAGCTCACGCCCACACCCGTCGCGCACCTGCGGCAGGAGCTGGGATCGTTGAGCACGACGGCGCTGGAGATTCTCGGTGGTGATCGAGGCGAGTTCCGCGGCGGCTATCTGGCCCCCGAGGGCAGCGTGGCAGCCGCACTGACCACGTTCGAAGACACGTGGAACCTCAGCGAGCGCAAGCCGCTGTACATCGACGCGCTCCGCGTGCCCGCTCAGGCCGCCGCCCAGGTCAAGAACGTCCTGAAGGGCTACGTGACCGCGGAGACGGCCGTCCCGTCCACCACACCCGTCACCGTGATCGACGACAGGGTGAGCGCGGTCCGCCCCCAGCCCGTCTCCGCGGCGGTCGCCGCCGAACTCGACGTGCCCGACCGGGGCATGACCCTCGCGCTGAACCAGCAGGGCCACCGCGGCATCCGCCACTCCTTCTTCGGCCTGAGCAACAGCAACGGCGCCTACGGCTCCGGCTACAGTTTCTACGCCTACGAGCACGACACCAAGGTGTTGTCCGTCAACGGCGGCTGCAACGACAACGACTTCTGGATCCTGCGCAACGGTGGGCTGGGGTGGTCCAGCAACCTGCCCGGCGCCTACTTCGACACCAACGCCAGCGACCCCTGCAACACCCAGGACATGACCGTCGGCTCCTGGAACGCCCACCAGCTCAACGGCGGGACGACCTACACCGTCGACACCTGGGGCGGCCACGGCGGCGCCGTACTGTCGCACATGAACCTCACCGCACAGGCGTTGCGTATCAAGAGAGAGAGCCCCAACTGCAGCGGCGACACCCCCAAGCCCTGGTGTGTCGGCGTCGACTTTCCCACTCCGATCGGCCGGAGCGTCCGGCTGATCTCGCTGAACCCGGTCATGATCCCCGCCTGCTACTCCTGGCGTGCCGGTGGGGGCGGCGAGCGCTGCTGAGTCACACCCTGTCGTACTCATGAAAGGAATCCGTGAAAAGGATCACCGTGTGCCGGGACTGCTGCTGCGGCAGCGTCCGGAAGGTGCCCGCCCTCGACCATGACGAGCAGATCCGCCGGCTGGCGGAGGTCTCCGACGTCCGCGTCACCGACTGCCTCGACGTGTGCGACCAGGCCAACGTCGTCATCGTGCAGCCGACGCCGGAGGGGCGGGCCGCCGGCGGTCGTCCGGTGTGGCTTGCGCTGGTCAACGACGAGGGCGCCACCACGGACGTCGCCGACTGGATCAGCGCCGGCGGCCCAGGACTGGTCCCGCTGCCGCCCATCCTCGAACTGCACCGCTTCACACCGCCTCGACGTCTTCGCCCACGGGCATCGGACCGGACCGAGCTCATTGCGTTTCTTGGAGAGTCCTAGTCGTGCACGAGGAATCGTGGGCTGGTCAAGGCCGGTTCCCCTCGACACGGCTTCGCCCGGATAAGTCCTGAAGACGTGTGCGACGATATCGGCGTAGGCGACGGCGGAACGAGGAAGCCGGTGTGAATCCGGCGCGGTCCCGCCACTGTGATCGGCGAGCGTGCCCCGACAATGCCACTGCCTCTCGTGGGTGGGAAGGCCGGGGTAGGCGCTGACCCGAGAGCCAGGAGACTCACGCGGTCGCCTCCTCGAGAAATTGGGGCGGATCTCCCCAAGAGAGGATGGACCGTGAGCACGACCGTCTCCCTCCTGGAGCGCCGCCCCCTCGCACGCCGTGATCGCTGTCGAGGAATGGCGGTCGCGGCCTTCCCCTCCAGGAGAATCCGTTGGGTTTCTTTCGCCCTGTCGGCGGAGCACTGCTCGCCCTCGCGCTCGTCACCGGCTGCGCGGGTACGGCCCAGCCCGTCAGGCCATCGGCCGCCGCCGACGGCCGCTGCGTCACCGCCTATGACCCGGCCAAGGACTACTTCCCGGCCAAGCAGACGCTGAAGCACGCCGGCAACTTCACCCTCACCTACGCCAGGCACTACCAGACGATCACCGTCAAGCAGCCCACACCCGGTGCCAAGCCGGAGACGTACGTGCTGCTGCGCTGCGGCACGCCCGACCCGAAGGTGGCCGGGGCCACCGTGGTCGAGACCCCCATCGAGTCGCTGTATTCGGCCTCCACCACACACCTGCCCTTCGTCACGGAACTCGGCGTGCTCGACCGGCTCAAAGGCGTGGCCTCCGCCGGGTTCATCACCTCGGCACAGGTGCTGGCGAAGGTGAAGGAGGGCGCCATCACCGAGTACGCCAAGGGTCAGGAGGTCGACACCGAGAAGGTCATCGCCGCCAAGCCGGGCGTGCTGATGACCGGCGGCACCGAGGACAAGGCCTACGGCCCATTGCGCCAGGCAGGTGTCAAGATCGTCGCCAACGCCGAGTGGCTGGAGAGCTCCCCGCTGGGCCGCGCCGAATGGATCAAGCTGATGGCCGCGCTGACCGGCACCGAGCAGCAGGCGACCCAGGTGTTCGACAAGATCGAGAGCGACTACCGGGCGCTGACGGGCAAGGTCAAGGCGGTCACGCCGGTGACGGTGCTGCCCGGCCAGATGTACGAGGGTCAGTGGTCGATCGCCAACGGCGGCAGCTACGTCGCCCAGCTGATCAAGGACGCGGGTGGCAGCTACGCCTGGGCCGACACCCCCGGCCCCGGCAGCAGCACGCTGGACCTGGAGGCGGTGCTGGCCAAGGCCAAGGACGCCAAGGTCTGGCTCGCGACCGCCGCTGAGTGGAAGGGCCTATCGGACGTGGAGAAGGCCGACCCGCGCTACGCCAAGTTCGCCGCCTTCACCTCGGGCGAGATCTGGTCGTCGAACAAGGCGCTCGGACCCGGCGGCGGCAACGACTTCTACGAACGCGGCGTCGCCCGCCCCGACCTGATCCTCGCTGACCTGGTCGCCATCCTCCACCCCGACCTCGCCCCCGGCCACGAGTTCGCCTTCTACCAGAAGATGACCAAGTGACGGCTCTCGCGGTCGTCCCAGTGGCCTACCGCCGCCGGGCGCTTGCTCTGCTCGCGATGACGGCGGCGGTCCCGTCCGCGTTCGCGCTGGCGGTCACGCTGGGCTCCACACCCGTCCCGCTGGGCGAGGCGCTGGCCGCACTGATCCGCTCTCCCGCCGCCCACCCCGCCGTTCAGGAGATCATGTGGACGGTACGGCTGCCGCGCGCCATCACGGCGGCGCTGGCCGGAGCGGCCCTGGCGGCGGCGGGCGTGCAGATGCAGACGCTGTTCCGCAACCCACTGGCCGAGCCGTACATCCTCGGCGTCAGCTCGGGCGCCAGCCTGGGTGTCGCCCTGGTCACGACCGGGATGGGCGGTGCGGCCGGGGCGTTCACCGCAGGGCTGGCCGGGCTGGGCAAGGCGAGCGTCGTGGTCGCCGCCTCCGCCGGTGCCGCGGCCGTGCTCGCGCTGGTGCTCGCGCTGTCCCGGCGAGTGCACTCGGTGGTGACCCTGCTCGTCATCGGCGTCATGGTGGGGTCCGCTTCGGTGTCGGTCATCACCTTGCTCCTGGTCTACACCGATCCGCAGCGGGCGCAGCAGTTCATCAGCTGGGGCCTGGGCAGCTTCGCCGGGACGACCTGGGCGGATCTGGCGCTGTTCGCACCCGTGGGCCTGGCGGGCCTGGGCGCGGCGCTGGCCGGGGTCAAGCCGCTCAACGCGCTGCTGCTCGGTGAGAGCTACGCCCGCACGATGGGCGTGCACGTCCGGCTGGTGCGCACGCTCACGTTGCTGGTGGCCTCGGTGCTGGCCGGGGCGGTGACCGCCTACTGCGGCCCGGTCGCCTTCCTCGGTCTGGCCGTACCCCATGTGACCCGGCTGCTGCTGGGCACGGCCGATCACCGGCTGCTCATGCCGGGCGTGATCCTGCTCGGCGGGGCGACCGCCCTGTTGTGCTGCGTGGCCACGCAGGCGCCGGGCAGCGGCGTGGTGCTGCCGTTGAACGCCGTCACCACGATCGTCGGCGCGCCCGTCGTGGTCACCCTGCTGCTGCGCAGCCGCGCGGCCCGGACCGGACTGGCGGTGTGACGATGTCCCTGCGCCTGGAGGCGCTGTGCGCGGGCTACCCGGCACGCCGCGGACGAGGGGAGCGGAGGGTCCTGGACGGCCTGGCCGCAAGCGCCGCTCCCGGCGAGCTGACCGTGCTGATCGGCCCCAACGGCAGCGGCAAGTCCACCCTCCTGAAAACCATGGCCGGGCTCCAGCCGCCGCTGACCGGACGGGTGCACCTCGACGGGGAGGTCCTCGGCTCGCTGTCTCCCGCGGAGGTGGCTCGCAAGCTGGCGGCCGTCCTCACCGAACGCGACCTGCCGCCCCTGCTGAGCGCGCGGGAGGTGGCCGGACTCGGCCGCCACCCGCACACCGGCTTCACCGGCCGGCTCGGCCCGGCCGACCACGCGGTCGTCTCCTGGGCGCTGAGCGCGGTCAACGCGGGTCATCTCGCCGAACGCCAGGTCAGCGAACTGTCGGACGGCGAGCGGCAACGTGTCCTCATCGCCCGCGCCCTGGCCCAGGAACCTTCGGTGATCCTGCTGGACGAGCCCACGGCCTTCCTGGACGTCACCTCTCGGGTCGCCCTCATGGGCCTGCTGCGTACCCTGGCCCGTGATCGTGGTCTGGTCATCGTGGTGTCCACCCACGACCTGGAGCTGGCACTTCGCGTAGCCGACCGGGTGTGGCTGGTCACGGCCGAGGGTGTCCTGCACACCGGTACACCGGAGGAACTGACCGAGAACGGCCTGATCGGCGCCTGTTTCGACGGCGAGGAGCTGTCCTTCGACCGGCAGGCAGGAGTGTTCACGCTGAACCCGGCACGCGCCCGCCCCGTACGGTTGCCCGACGACCCGTTGCTGGAGCGCGCCCTGGCCAGGGAGGGCTGGCGCCGGGATGCCGCCGGGGCCGTCCAACTGGCCGTGGATCACAGGGAGGGCGGATACGCGGCCGCCTACGACGGGCGAACCCCTTGGTTCCCCACCATCCCCGAGGTCGCGGCTTGGGCTCGGCACCTGCACGACCACCCCGTCCTTCTCCCGGCCGCCCCCGCCGTCGCCGTGGCCGGCACCAGCACGCTGGGCGGCTACTTCGAACTGGAAGTCGGTCCACCCGGTGACGGATGGCAGCCGTTCACCGACCTGTCCGCAGACCCGTCAGCCCTGGCCGGCCGCATCGACTCCGTCGCAGAGCGGCTCGGTACCCAGGAGAGGCGCGTCGCCGCCTCGATCCTGTTCCAGGGCCTGGCCGCGCGCCTGTGGTCGCCCGTTCTCGGCGCGTTCATCGTCCACGACCTGCTGCTCGACCTGCCGCCGCAAGACCTGCACTGGCGACCTGTCCCCAGCGGACCGCTGCCGCTGCGGATCGCCCGCCCGACCGGATGGCAGGCCGCCGACCCGAGCGCCGCCATCGAGCCGATCTACCGCAACGTCGTCACCGAACTGCTCGAACCACTCGCCGAAACCACCCGCGGCATCGTCAAGCTGGCACCCGGCCTGCTGTGGGGCAACGCCGCCTCCTCCCTGGCCGGGAGCATCCGCGCGGTGCTGCGCCGGCACCCCGAGCTGACCGCGCGGGCGGTTCCCATCGGTCGCGAGTTGTTGCGGACCAAGCTGCTGAAAGGCACAGGCGACCTCGCCGAGCCCGGCCGCCCGTTCTTCGTCCGGCGCAGCTGCTGCCTGTACTACCGACTGCCCGGCGGCGGCAAGTGCGGTGACTGCGCCCTCATCCCCCGAAACCAGTCAGGAGCCCCATCGTGAACCACACGGTCGTCGAGGAACACGGCAACGGAACCCTGCACGTCTGGCCCCTGCCCACCGACGAGGACAACCTGCTGAACCTGGTCACCTTCCTGTTCGAGCGGCACTGGGAACACATCTGGTTCGGCGTGATCATCCAGGGCGCGGCCTGGGAGGTGGCCGCGCCCAACGCCCCTGAGCGCATCAGCATGTACGACGGCTACGTCACCGTCGACTTCGGCCGCTGGCACTTCCACCTGTGCATCGGCGAGCACACCGCCAGCGGCCCCGAACTCGGCGCCATCCGCCGGTGCGCCCGGGCCGAGCTGTATCGCCGCGTCGACGACGAGGGCATCCCCACCTCCTGGGGAGTGCGCCTGTTCAACGGCCGCGACGAACAGCTCATGACCGTCCTGCTGCCCAACCCCTTCCTCACCGACCGCCAGCAGATCCTCGATCCTCCCGACTTCGACCGGCTGGCAGCGTGGGATGAGCTACGCGCCACCTACTTCGGCTCGGCCCCTGACCCGCTCGACCGAACCGGGAAAGGGTTCAGACACGGTTGAGTCCCGCCCATCGGACACGGCCGATCTTGACCACGGCGGCGGCGGTCTCCAAGGGCGATTGCTGCCCGGGGGAGCAGGAGGCGGCCACCACGAGCTGGTCGGCGAGCTCCGAAACCGCCGCGCATGTGGTCACTGCGGTATCGACCTGTCCGGTGCCGGGCGAGCAGCCGTCCACGACGGCGGCCACGATCGTCGTGCGAGGCAGGCCCCCCAATCGGGCGAGGCCGTCGAGGTTGCCGGGCGTGGTCACGAAGTCGACCGCGATGCTCTCCACCCGTGACGCGCCCAGCACGGCCAGCGCTGGACCGGCTTCGCCCGAGCACAGGCACACCAGCAGCCGGGGGCGGTTGCTCAGCTCGCCCAGCCGCTCGTAGGCGTACGCCAGGTGACGCAGGTCCGCGGGATCGGCCGGCGGGGGTTCGTCGAGCTGGACCTCCTGAGCTCCGGCGGTGGCCAGCCGTTCGAGTAGTTCCGCGTACGGCTCCAGGAACGCGTCCAGCAGGCGGAGCCGATGATCGCCGCCCATGCTCCGCAGGAAGGCGAGCGGCCCCGGCAGCACGGGCCGCATCTCGAAGCCGAGCCGCCTGACCTCATGGTAGGCGGCCAGCGGCGCATTGCGGTCGAGCCGGAAGCGGGTGGCCCGGGTCAGCGGCCCGGTCACGCCGAAGGTGGCGGCCGAGGCGAAGGCGGGGTCGTGGAGCGGCAGGTCGGTCAGGCGGAAGTTCCGCCAGCCTTCCCACAGATCGGCGGTGGCCGCCGGGCGTCCGAGCACGGTGGTGCGTTGTCTCACGTCGGGTCCTTTTCCCTCGCGGAACCCCTGGGGGCCGCGTGCCGGGTGGCACACGGGCGGTGGCAGGTATTCGGACTCGCGGGCGTCTCACACGTGTCTACTGGCCGTCGCTTCCCAGGCCGGAGCCCAGTGCTTGTGTGGACGGCGGTCGTTCCCGCTCACCGCTGCGGGGCAGTCCCGGATTCACACCGGGTTCCCTCTTACGCCGGTCCCTCGTGAGGGCCGGACCAGCCGCAGAAGGAAGCATAACGGGCCGGTAGCCTCCCCCGTTGAAATGAGGTACACGTGCGGTTTGACGGGACGTCTGTCTCTCCGCCTGGGATCATGCTCTGCGACATTTTGGCCGGTCGCCGACAGCGCGGTCGTCGAACCGAGGTCGCGTAGAAGGGCCGCGGGCAGGGGCGTCGCACAGCCCGCGCGCCGGTGCCGTCAGCCGTCCCACCGGGTGGCCCGAGAGCCACACCCCACATCACGTGTCGAGAGAAGTGTCACGGGAGGTGTCGCTCCATTTGGCCGACGTAGGAGCTGAGGGGGCGGATGAGGGAGTTCGCAGTCAGTTGCTCGGCTATGTGAGCACTCCAGCCGGTGATGCGGGACATGACGAAGATGGGGGTGAAGGTGGGGATGTCGAAGCCCATGAGGTGGTACGCGGGGCCGGTCGGGTAGTCCAGGTTGGGGTGAATTCCCTTGGTCCGTGCCATCGCGTCGGCGAGAGCGTCGTACCGCTTCATGAGATCGTCGGCGTTCCGCAGCCGCGCCAGGTCGCGCAGCGCCGCCTCCATGGTCGGCACGCGCGAGTCGCCGTGTTTGTAGACGCGGTGACCGAAGCCCATGATCTTGCGCTTGTCCGCCAGGGCCTGCGCCAGCCAGGCCTCGGGGTCGCTCATCTCGGCGAACATGTGCATGACGGCCTCGTTGGCTCCGCCGTGCAGGGGTCCCTTCAACGCGCCGATGGCGGCGGTGACCGCGCTGTAGAGGTCGGACAGCGTGGAGGTGACCACGCGGGCGGTGAAGGTGGAGGCGTTGAAGCTGTGCTCGGCGTAGAGGATGAGGGAGATCTCGAAGCAGCGCACGACCTCGGGTTCCGGGATCTCACCGAAGCACATGTGGAAGAAGTTCTCCGCGAAGCCCAGCTCGGGGTCGGGCTGGATCGGCGCCTGTCCGCGGCGGCGGCGCTGGTTCAGGGCGACGACGGTGGGCAGGCGGGCGAGCAGGTCGAGCGCGGCGTGCGGGTTGGCGTCGGCGTCGTCCTCGCGCGGGTCTTCAGCGCCGAGCTGGCTGACTGCGGTGCGCAGCACGTCCATCGGGTGGCAGCTCTCCGGGAGCTTGGCGAGCACGTCCAGCGTGGTGCGCGAGAGGGTACGGCGGGCTCGCTCGGCCGCCTCGAACGCGCGCAGTTGCCCGGCATCCGGCAGCTCGCCGTGCCACAGCAGATAGGCGACCTGCTCGAAGCCGCAGGCGGCGGCGAGCTCCTGCACCGGGTATCCGCGGTAGGTCAGGGAGTTGCTGTCGGGGTTGACCATGGAGATCGCGGTCGTGTCCGCCACGACGCCGGCCAGGCCCTTGCTGATGGTCATCGGTCCTCCCGGTAGCCGTGGGTGAGCACGTCGGCGTCGAAGGTCGCGTAGCCGGAGTAGTCCAGCAGGTCGTACAGCTCGCCTCTGGTCTGCATGCGCTCGACCAGCCCGGCCTGGGTGCCCTCAGCGTCGATGATCTTCAAGGACTCGGTGACCGTGCCCATGATCAGGCGGAACAGGGTCACGGGGTAGATGACGACGTTGATGCCGAGGTCGCGCAGGGTCGTCGTGGTGAGCAGGGTCGATTGGCCGAACTCGGTCATGTTGGCCAGGATCGGCACGTCGACCGCCTTGCGCATGGCCTCGAACTCGGCGGCGTCGGCCAGCGCCTCGGGGAAGATCAGATCGGCTCCGGCTTCGGCGAACGCCTTCGCTCGCTCGATCGTCGCGGCCAGTCCGCCGGTGGTGCGTACGTCGGTGCGGGCGCAGACGACGAAGTCGGGGTCGCGGCGGGCGTCCACGGCGGCGCGCAGGCGGCGCACCGCGTCGGGTAGCGGGCTGATCGTCTTGCCGTCCAGGTGGCCGCAGCGCTTGGGGTTGACCTGGTCTTCGATGTGGCATCCGGCCAGTCCGGCGTCCTCCAGGATCTGGATGGTCCTGGCGGTGTTCATCGGCTCGCCGAAGCCGGTGTCGGCGTCGACGAGGGTGGGCAGGCCGGTGACCCGGGCGATGGCCTGCGAGCGTTCGGCGACCTCGCTGAGCGTGGTCAGGCCGATGTCGGGCAGGGCCAGGTCGGCGGCGAGCACGGCGCCGGACACGTAGACGCCGTCAAATCCGGCCCGCTCGATGGCGCGGGCTGACAGCGGGTTGATCGCGCCGGGAAGGCGCAGCAGCTCGCCCCCGGACAGCCCGGCGCGCAGAGCGCGGCGCTTGTCGTGCGGCGTGGTGCGGGAGTGAAGCATCAGAAGATTCCCTTCGTCCCGGGCACGGAGCCGATGCCGGCTTCCAGGTTGAGCGCGGCCACCTCGGCGGCCGTCAGGCCGGCGAGGCGGGTGGCCAGGTCCAGGAAGCGATCCTTTTCGGTCTCGCTCACAGCTCCGGCGGCCAGCGCCCGGAACTTGGCGATGTAGTCCGCGCGGGCGAAGGGCCGCGCGCCGTCGGGGTGGGCGTCGGCGACCGCGCGGGACTGCTCGATGGTGCTGCCGTCGGCGAGCTCGACCACCACGCGGCCGCCGAAGGCACGGCGCTCGGGGTGGTGGTAGGCGGCGGTCCACTCCGGGTCCTCCAGCGTGGCGATCTTCCGCCACAGCTCGACGGTGTCCGGTCTGGCCGCCCGCTCGGGCAGGTAGGAGTCGACATGGTGCCAGGCGCCGTCCTGCAGGGCGACGGCGAAGATGTAGGGCAGGGAGTGGTCGAGCGTCTCCCGGCTGGCGGCCGGGTCATACTTCTGCGGATCGCCCGCGCCGCTGCCGATGACGTGGTGGGTGTGGTGGCTGGTGTGGATGGTGATCCGCTCCACCTTCGCCGGGTCGCCGATCCGTGCGCGCAGGTCGATGGCCAGGTCGATGAGGGCCTGCGCCTGATACTCGGCGGAATGCGCCTTGGTGTACGTGCGCAGGATGCCGCGGGTCGCCTCGCCCGGCGCGGGCAGCTCCACCGCGTACTCGGCGCCGGGGCCGGACAGCAGCCAGGCGATGACGCCGTCCTCACCCTCGTAGATCGGCGCGGGCGCCCCCTGGCCGCGCATCGCCCGGTCAACCGCCTCGATCGCCGCCTTCCCGGCGAAAGCCGGCGCGTACGCCTTCCAGGAGGAGATCTCTCCCTTGCGTGACTGGCGGGTCGCGGTGGTGGTGTGCAGGGCCTGGCCGATCGCGTGATAGATCACCTCCACCGGCAGCCCGAGCAGCGCGCCGATCCCGGCCGCCGCGGACGGGCCGAGGTGGGCGACATGGTCGATCTTGTGCTCGTGCAGGCAGATGCCGCCCACCAGCGCGACCTGGACCTCATAGGCCACCGCGATGGCGCGGGCCAGCTCCGCGCCTGTCCGCCCCAGATGCTGGGCGACGGCGAGGATCGGCGGGATGTTGTCGGCCGGATGCGAGTAGTCGGCGGCCAGGAACGTGTCGTGGAAGTCCAGCTCCCGTACGGCGACGCCGTTCGCCCAGGCGGCCCACTCCGGTGAGACGGACGGCCCGGCCACCCCGAAGACGCCGGCGCCGCCCGAAGCCGCGCGATGCGCCAGCGCCTGGTCCCGGGCCGCCGCCACCGGCGGTCGGAGCAACGACGCCGCGGCGACACCCGCGTTGTCGATCACCCTGTTGGCGATCATCTCCGCTACGTCGGGGTCGGGGGAGGGGGCGTGCACGGCGAGCTCGGCGAGCTTCCAGGCCAGTTGCCCGGTGACCGGCAACCGGTCGGCACTGGGGCTGACCCGGACGACATGGGTGACCATACGACTCCTTGCGAAGACGGCGAAGGCTGTCCTGCGAGCATCACAGGTGGCCGCTCTGGCAGGCCAGTGACGTCATCTGCGAAGTTTCGCGAAGCATGAGAGCGATTTTGCGAAATTTGTGAAGAGTGTTCTTCGCATAGGCTGTCCTCATGGGCAAGATCTTCGTGGGGCCGAGGCTGAAGGCGCTGCGCCGCGACCGGAAGGTCAGCCAAGTCCGTCTGGCGGAGCTGCTCGGCATCTCGGCCAGCTATCTCAACCAGATCGAGCACAACCAGCGGCCGCTGACGGCTCCGGTCCTGCTCCAGCTGAGCGACGTCTTCGGCCTCGACCCCGAATTCTTCGCCCCCGAAGACGGCACCCGGCTCATCGCCGACCTGCGCGAGGCGCTGGCCGGTCAGGAGATCTCCGCCGTCGCCCTCGCGGACCTGGCCGCCGCCAGCCCCGAGATCGCGCGGGCGGTAGCCGGACTGCACCGCCGCTACCTGGCCGCCACAGAACACGCCGCCGTCCTGGCCGGCGCGCAGCCCGTCGCGCCCGCGCCGTACGAGCTGGTCCGCGACTTCTTCTACGACCGGCACAACTACGTCGACGAGCTGGACCGGGCGGCGGAATCGCTGGCCGACGGCGATGACCCGGGACGGCTCGCGGCGGCCCGGCTGGCCGGTCACGGCGTGCGCGTCGCGGAGGACGGGAGCGCGCGACGCCGCTATGACCCCCACACCCGGGTACTACACCTCGCGCCGGGCCTTGGCTCCTCCCAGCGCGCCTTCCAGCTCGCGACCCAGCTGGCCCTGCTTGAGCACGCCGATCTGATCGCCGGTCTGGTCGCGGACGCGGGGTTCACCGATGCCGACGCCGCGGCGCTGGCCAGGATCGGGCTGGCCAACTACTTCGCCGGGGCGCTGCTCCTGCCGTACCGCCGCTTCCGCGACGCGGCCGAGCATCACCGCTACGACCTCGACCGGCTCGCCGCCGACTTCGGCGTGGGCTTCGAGGCCGTCTGTCACCGCCTCAGCACCCTGCAGCGCCCCCGCATGCGCGGCGTACCGTTCTCCTTCGTGCGCGTGGACCGGGCCGGCAACATCTCCAAGCGCCAGTCCGCCACCGGCTTCCACTTCACCAGGGCGGGCGGAAGCTGCCCGCTGTGGAACGTCTACGACGCCTTCACCACCCCTGGCCGCCTGCTGAGCCAGGTGGCCGAGATGCCCGACGGGCGGCGCTACTTCTGGGTCGCGCGGACCGTGGAGCGCCGCCCTCCCCGGCATGGTTCACCGGGGTCGCTGTTCTCCATCGGGCTCGGTTGTGAGCTGCGGCACGCCCACCGGCTCGTCTACGCCGACGGTCTGGACCTCGCCACTCCGCAGGTCATGCCGATCGGCCTGGGCTGCAAGGTGTGTGACCGAGACGACTGCGCCCAGCGTGCCTTCCCGCCCACCGGCACCCAGGTGCGGGCCGACGAGCATGTGAGCGGGCTGGTGCCGTACACCACGCCCTGATCGATAGGCCAGCAGGATGGTGTCGGCCTGCCGGAACCACTCCCCGATGGGGGCAAGCCGGCCCTCGCCGCCGTGGGGCCCTGGTCGCCTGGCTGTCCGTCGGGGAGCCCGACCTCACCACCGGCCCGGTGCTCTTCACTGAGCCACGCGTCCTGGTGACCACCTCCGGCCGCCCGCTGTCCCGGGGACCGGTCTCGCTGGAAACGCTGGGCGACGTGCCCGTCCTCGACGGGCGAACGAACGGCCGGCGCAACGTCCCCGAATACTGGGAGAACGCCTACACCCCCTTCTTCACCCCCAAGGGGCGGTCCATCGAACGTTCTCCCGAGCCGGTGGCGAGCCTGGAAGACCTGTTCACCCGGGTCGCGGCCGGGGAAGCCGTCCAGCCCCTGAGCGCCCATGCCACCCGCTACCATGCCCGCCCCGGCGTCACTTACGTGCTCATCCACGACAGCCCGCCGGTCCGTTGGGGACTGGTCTGGCGCAAGGGCGCCGAGATCCCGCCGGTCCGCGCTCTCGCCCGGGTCGTCCTCGACCTGGGCCCGCTGGTCAGCGCGTACGCTTCGCCGCTGGACGACGGAAGGTCCGGGGCGACCGGGCGGCGGCGCACTCGGCCCCAGGGCGTCGGTGCGCGGAGCCCCTGTCATGCGGATGGAATTGCGGTAGATTTGATAATCATTTTCTAATGTAGTGTGATAAACCTAAGATCGGAGCGCGTCCTTCAGGTCGATCGGTGGTGCCTCCAGCATGCCGACCTGTCATGCTCAGCTGGTCAGGCCGCCGCCCCCGGTGGCGTGGCCGTGCGCCCTCCTCCCGGCCGTGCGGGCAGTCCGCCCGGCCGTGCACCGTCGGCCTCCGGGGGGTTGCGCATGAGCCGCGCCAGCCACACCAGTACGGCCCAGCCCACGATCACGATCACATGGTGGGATTCCCGCAAGGGCTCGGTGGCGGCGCCGTACAGATCCCAGAGCGCGGTCGCGGTGAGGATCACCGCACCCGCTGTCGCGAGGGGCAGTATGCCCCAAACCGTGTGCGGCCGCAGCGCCGCGGTGAGGAACCCGACCCCGAGCGCCAGGTTGAATGCCCCTATTTCCCGAATGTCGTGGATGGGGCCTGTATCTAAAATAAAGTCGGGCTTAATAACCATTGCGTATCCAATCGCGATTTGGCAGGTGGCGAGGGCGCCCAGGAGCACGCGCGCCAGTCGTAGCGGCCAGGCGGGCGGCACGGGCCGCGAGGCCAGGTGGCGCATGACGCGGTCGGTGAGGTCGGGCGGGGGCGGCAACAAGCCGGGCAGGCCGCGGCTGAGCTCACCGGCCCGGCTCAGCCAGTCGCCGCATGCCTGGCACGCGTCCAGGTGCGCGCGCAATTCATGGATGCCGACCTCCGGCTCCTCGTTGTCGATCAATACAGAGAACGCCTCTCGAGCCTGCCTGCATTGCATATCGGTTCGCCTCTCTCGTGCAGGTAGTCGCCGCCGGGCCGAACGGGGTTCCGCGGCTGCTCCCTGATTCATGCCACCATCTCCACCCCCCGAAGAGGAACCCATGGACGAACTCACGCGACTCGCCATCGCGGCCAGGCACGGCGACACGGAGACGTTACGTGAGTTCGTCGCCGCCGCGTCGCCCGAGGTCTGGCGGCTGTGTGCCGCGCTCGCCGACGTGGACAGCGCCGACGACCTCACGCAGGAGACCTTCGCCCGGGTCTGCGTGGCGCTGAAGCGCTATCGCGGCGAGGCGAGCGCCAGGACCTGGCTGCTGTCGATCGCCAGGCGGGTCGTGGCCGACGCGATCAGGAAACGGGTCCGCGTGCGCCGGATGGAGGAAGCGGTTCTCGCCCAGCCCGCCGGTGCCGAGACCGCCCCGGACATGGCGGGGGAGATCGAGCTCCGCCTTCTGATCGCGGCTCTGCCCGTCGCGCGCCGGGAGGCGTTCGTACTGACCCAGGTGCTGGGCCTGTCCTACGAGGAGGCCGGCCGGGTGTGCGGGTGCCCGGTGGGAACCATCAGGTCACGGGTGGCGAGGGCACGCGAGAGCCTGCTGGAACAGCTGTCGGACGACGGCGGATGGCGAACCGCATGGAACTCCACGCGTGTTGGCGACGACCATCTTGGGTGAATGGTGACAAGGCGCCAAGCAAACGGGGATGGACCATGAGAGCGTTGCACACCTTCACACGGACGCTCTAGAACGACGTGGGAATCCGGATCCTGACCTGTGACAGGCACACCCTCGTACTCGCGGGCGTGCGGGCGTTTCTCTCGCGCGAGCCGGACATCCAGATCGTGGGCGAGGCGCGCGACGGCGTTGAGGCGATCAAGCAGGCCAGGAAGTCCCAGCCCGACGTGGTGCTGCTCGGCGTCTCCGACGATCTGGCCGATCTGACCGGGCTGGTACACAAGCTCACCGCCTTCGGGCTGGACTCGTCGCCGCGTGTGCTGCTGATGGCCGCGCCGGAGCACGAGAGCAGGCTGCTCGACGTCCTCCGGGCGGGCGCACGGGGCGTGGTGGGCAAGGATTCCACCGCTTCTGAGCTGGGGCGGGCGGTCCGTGCGGTGGCCGCGGGCCACGCGTGCCTGACCCCTTCGATGACCAGGCGGCTGCTCGATTGGGCGATGACCGCGGGGCCGGGCAGTACTCAGGTGCCCGTTGAGGCCGCCAGGCTCACCGGGCGCGAGCGGGAGGTGCTGGCGATGCTGGCCAAGGGGCTGACCGATGGCGACATCGCCGCCATGCTCCGGCTGTCGAAGGCGACGGTGCGATCACACGTCCATCACATGGCGGCCAAGCTCGGCGTCTCCGGCCGCGCCCAAGCCGTCGCGTTCGCCTTCCGCCACGGTCTGGTCGCCTCCCTCCCCGACGACTGACGGCCTCAGCCGCCCAAGCCCCGTCCACGCCGGGCGCACCCGTGCGCCTGCCCCTTCAACAGCTGTTGGTTTCGCGGGAAATATCACCACAAAGCGCGTCACTTCTGCCAGCACCGGGTGGAAGACGTCCGTGCTTTCCCGGCATAGCTTGTGCCGCGTGCCGTGATCTCGGCACCGGCTCCGGAGGGAGAACTCCATGATCAAGCGAATCGCCAAGAAGGGCGTGGCCAAGCTCCTGGCCCCGCACAACCACCACACCAGCCTGGCTCCGTCGTTCACCTGGAAGTAAGGCCGGTCCAAGGCCGGAGGCCGCCCGCCTCCGGCCGCCCGGCCCAGCGAAAGGAGAAAGCCGGATGGCAGCCGGACCACGTGTCACCAGCGTCGAACTCCGTCCCCTGGGTGACGAGGCGAGCCTCGTGACCACGCCCTCGGGCGCCGTCTTCGAGATCGCGGCCCCGCTGCCGGCGATCCGGGAACTTCTGGAGCGTTGTGACGGCACCCGCTCGCCCGCCGAACTCGTCCACGGCACTCCGGATCCCGGGGCGTACCAGGAGCTTCTGACCCACCTGCTGGAGACCGGCTGCCTGACCACCGGCGATGCCGAGCCGCGGCTCCCGGCGACCGTGGTCGCCGTCGGCGATGCCTTGCTGATCGACCTGGCGCGAGCGCACACACCGCTCACCGTGGCCGCTTCCGGCGAGCTGGACGCCACGCTGGCCGCGAACCCCGGCAGCGTGGTGATCGCCTTACGCGACCGGCTGGACGTGCCCTTTCTCGAATGGCTCAACGACCTTTGCGCGGCCGCGGGCGTGCGCTGGGCGCAGCTCCATCTCGACCAGGGCAGGGGATGGGCGGGCCCGGCCGTTGCACCGGGACGCGCCCCCGACTACCGCGACCTGCTCGGCCGCCGCCGTACCGCTACCGAGCTGCCCGATGTGGAGGAGGCGCTGATGGCTCCGCTCGCGTACGGCCGGCCGTACCTCCCGCCTGAGGGGGAACTGCGCTGGATGGTCTCCGCCTTCATGCTCGACCTGGACAGGTGGCTGCGCGAGGACGCGGGAGAGGCCAGGATGTCCTGGGCCGAGCTGGAGCTCGATCCGCGGACCCTGGAGACCGTCCGCCACCCCCTACTGCCGCTTCCCGATCGCCCGCTGCGTGATCCGGGGCCGCCGCTGGACCAGGAGGCGCTGGTCGACCCGCGCACCGGGCTGATCACCGGGCTGCCGGTCTTCCCGCACCACGAGTCGATCCCCCGCGACCTCGTCACGGTGCAGAGCAACGTCGCCGACATGCGCAGGCTCTACACCTGGGCCAACAACATCGTGTGCGGAGGCAGCAGGTTCGGCGATCCCGAAGGGGCCCGGCTGTCGGCGATCGGCGAGGCCGTGGAGCGCTATTGCGGCAACTGCGTCACCGACAAGGTCGACGTCCGCGAGGCCACCTTCGCGGAGCTCAAGGGCGAGCACGCCTTGGACCCCGGGCGGCTGGTGTTGTACTCGGATCGGCTGTACGACTCGCCGGGCTTTCCGTTCGTCCGCTTCGAGCCGGACCTGCCCACGCACTGGGTACGGGGCCGCTCGCTCACGGCCGGCCGGGACATCTGGGTGCCGGCCAGCCTGGTCTACGTCAACTGGTACATGGACGACTACGCGCGGGTTCCCCCGACCAACTATCTCTACTATCCGGGCATCGCCGCCGGACCGTCGCTGGAATGGGCGATCACCTCGGGCATCGAGGAGATCATCGAACGCGACATCACGATGATCTGGTGGATGAACGCGCACCCCCTGCCCGCCGTACGACCGGGAGCCGAGCTGGACGCCCTGTGGGCGGGCAGGCCCACCGAGATGGGCCAGCGCGCCCGGCTCATCCACCTGGACAACGAGTTCGGCGTCCCCGTCATGGCCGGCGTCGTGGAGAAGCCGGACGAGGGCCTGCTCAACGTGGGCTTCGCGGCCCGCCCCGACCCGGTGGAGGCGGCCAGGAAGGCGTGGACCGAGGCGCTGACCCTGCAGGACGGCAGCAGGGACCTCGACGATCCCGGCGGGCTCACGCGCACGGCCATCGCCGAGGGCTGGGTCAGCGCGCCGCTGAAGCCGTGGCGGGCCGACCGGGCCTACCTCGACAGTTACGATCCCGGCTTCCGCGACGTCAACGACCTGATGTGTCAGCAGCAGGTCTTCCTCGACCCGCGGGCGGCCGACACCGTGCGCCCCTGGCTGGACACCCCGGCGACCCGCACCATGGACGATCTTCCCCGTCTGCCCGACCGCTCTCTCAGCACGTATCAGCGGCTGGTGGAAGCGCGGGGCTACGAGATCGTCTACGTGGAGCTGACCACGCAGGACGTCGCCAAGGCCGGACTGCGCGTGGTCCGCGTGCTGATCCCGGGCCTGGTGCCGAACTTCCCGGCAGCCTTCCCCTTCCTGGGCCGCCGCCGGATCCAGGACCACCCGGTGAGCCTCGGCTGGCGGGACCGGCCCCTGGCTGAGGAGGAGCTGAACTACTTCCCCCTGCCGCACGCATGACGATCTATGTGGACGTGCCCAATCTGGGCTTCGGCCCGGCCGCCACGGCGCTGGCGGCTCTGGCGCGGATCCCGGACGAGGAGATCCACCTCCTTGCGACGGGGGAGTCGGCACGGCACCTGCTGCGCGAGCGGCCCGGCTGTGCCCACCACGACGTGAACACCCTGCGGCCGGACCTCTGCGCCGGGCTTCTGCCACCGGAAGCATTGGTCGTGTCGATCACCAACCCGGAGTTCGCGGCCTGGGCGCTGGAGCAGGGGCACGAGGTCGGCGTCGTGGACGTGCTGCCCTGGCTGTGGCCGCTCGCCCGGCCCGCGGCCGAGCCCGATCCGGCCCGCCTGCGCTTTCATCTGGTACAGGCGGGCTTCGGGCCCCATCCCCACGGCGAGCCCGTGGCGCCCATCGTCGACACCGCCCTGTGGCGTCCGGGCGCCGCGCGCCGCCCCCACCTGGCCGTCATCGGCTTCGGGGGCATGGGCATGTCGGGCACCGGCCATCACCTCGCCACCTTCGCCCGCTGGTTCCTCGCCGCCGTGCTGCCCGTGCTCGTGGAGAGGGCTCGCGTTGTGGTCGCGGGCGGCTCCAGGGACCTCACGGCGCTCCTGCCGTACGGCTGGGCGGACCATCCCGCGGTCGAGGTGCACTCCGCTGTACCGGCGGCCGGCTACGCCACGTTGATGGGCGCGGCGGGTCACGTGCTGATCCCGGCGGGGATGAGCACGCTCCACGAGTGCGCCAGCGCCGGGATCACGCCATTCGTCCTGCCCGGCTGGACCATCAGCACGATGCTGGCCACCGACCGGCTGGCCGAGGAGGGTTACCCCTATGCCTGCCCGTGGCCGGGGCAGCGGGCCGCCTTCGAGCCGGTTCTGGGCAGGCCGGAGCCCGAACTCGTCCAGCGGGCGGCCCGGATCGCGGCGGACGGGATGACCACGGCGGACTTCCTCACCTCGGCGCTGCGCCGATTCCTCGCCCGCGGCCCCGCCCACGTGCCTCTGCCCTTGGCACCCGAAACACTGCCGCGGGCCGCCGACCGTCTGGCTGAACATGTCGCCACATGGCGGACCTAACGGGGAACTCCGGGTGGGTCTCGATCGACTACCCCATCGATCCGGCAGAACCGTTCGGCGAGGAGCACACATGGACCAGCCCGCCCGGCCACTGATCGCGGTGGCCGCGCTCGTACTCGCCACGACGCTGGCCGCCTGCGCGGGCGAACCTGCCAAGCCCGCGGCCACGGGCGCCGCCAAGCCCGCGGCCGTGCGGCTGGCCGTACCGGAGACGGGCACGAGCCTGAAGCCGGACGCGTTCTGGCACTACTCCCTGGCCAGCTACGGCATCGGCGAGCACCTGCTACGGGCCCGCCCGGACGGCACGGTCGAACCCTGGCTGGCGGCCTCCATCGAGCGGACCGATCCTAAGACGTGGCGGCTGCGGCTGCGGGAGGGCGTCACCTTTCACAATGGCAAGGCCGTCGACGCCCCGGCGGTGATCCAGGCGCTGAAGAAGCGGGCAGCGCAGGGGTACGGCAACGACTCGGTCGCCAAGGCGAAGATCGAGGCGTCAGGCCCAATGGAGATCACGTTCACCTCGCAGAAGCCGACCGCCGCCATTCCGCGCGACCTGGGCTCGCTCGTGCGCTACTACCAGATCTACGACGTCGCCGCGGCCGAGACGGCGGGCGCCGACGAGAAGAAACTGCTCGCCGCGGGCATCTACACCGGTCCTTACAAACCCGTCGCCGTCGACGCCCAGTCGATCACCGCCGAGGCGTTCGCAGGCTACTGGGGCACCAAGCCCGCCCTGCCCGGCGTGCGCGTTCTCGCCATGCCCGACGCCACCGCCCGGGTGGCCGCCGTCCGCAGCGGCGAGGCCGACATCGCGATCACCCCTCCCGCCGAGATCGTGAAGACCGCCAAGCAGAACGGCCCCTTCACCTACCGGCGGGCGAGCGTCGCCAACCGCGCCGTCTTCGCGCAGTTCAACCTCCGTCGCCCGCCCTTCGACGATCCGGCGGTACGGCGGGCCTTCGCGCTGGGCCTCGACTACGCCAAGCTGCCCACGGTCGTGGCAGGCGGCGTCATCTATGAGCAGGCCACCGGCCTGGTGCCCGCCTCGCTGCCCTTCGCCGCCACGACACAGCGCAGCGAGCCGGGGGCCGCGGCGGCGTTGCTCGACGGGGCCGGGTGGAAGGCGGGCACGGACGGTGTGCGGGCCAAAGAGGGCAAACCCCTGCGCCTGACCTATCTCTTCCAGGCCGGAGACACCGAGCACGAGGCGTTCGGCATCGCGCTGCGCGAGCAGGTGCGTCCGCTCGGCTTCGACGTGACCATGGCCCGCGTCGACGACACCTACGATGCCAAGGCGTGGCCGCAGGAGTGGACGATCGTGGTGCTGTCGGTGCTGCTGGACGGCCCGAACGTGGTGGACTCGATGGCGGCCTGGCTGGGCAGCGGCGGCGGGGCGAACTTCGGTGGAGTCAAGGATCCCGAACTCGACGGCCTGATCGCCCGCATGCACTCCACCCCGCTGGACCAGGCGGGCGCCGACCTCGGCAAGGCCCAGGGAGTGATCACCGATCGGGCCTACGCGGCGGTGCTCGGGTTCCGTCCGGTCGACGCCCTCGTGAACCAACGGTTCCGGGACTTCACCCCTGACCCCGGCTTCGTCTTCATCGACGCGGCGTTCGCCGGACGCCCGTGAACCTGCGTCCGCTGTCGCGCCGCCTCGCGCAGGCGCTGGTCACCGCGCTGCTGGCGAGCGTCGTGGTGTGGGCGTTGCTGCCGCTCGTCCCCGGCGATCCGGCGGTCCGCTATCTGCAGGCCAGGCACGTCTCGGCGCCGACCGCCGAGCAGCTCGCGAAGGCCCGTGCCGATCTGGGGCTGGACCGGCCCCTGCCCGAGCAGTACGCGCGCTGGCTCGGCGGCGTGGTCCGCGGCGATCTGGGCACCTCGGCCCGGCTGGGGCTGCCGGTCACCCAGGTCATCGCCGAGCGCGCTCCGGCGACCCTGCGGCTGACGCTGGCCACCATCCTCCTGGCGCTGGTGGTCTCCGTGCCCCTCGCGCTGGCCGGCGCGGCCGTCCCCGGGCGCTGGCCGGACGCGGCCGGACGGTTCGTCGCGCTCGCCGGAGCCGCCGTGCCCTCGTTCGTGGCGGGATTGCTGCTGATCGAGTTCGTGGTCGTGCGCTGGGGAGCCGGGACCGTGGTCAGCGATGGCGGCTGGGCCCAGGTGTGGCTTCCCGCGGCGGCGCTCGCCCTGTATCCCGTCGCCCGCTGGTCACGGTTGCTGCGCGGCAGCCTGCTGGAGGCGCTGCGGGCCGAGCACGTCACCGTGGCCGCGGCTCGCGGCGCCTCCCGCCTGCGCGTTCTGCTGGTCCACGCCCTGCCGAACGCCGCGGTGCCGTTCGTGACCGTCCTGGCCATGACCGTCGGGTTTCTGCTGGGGGGTGCGGCGGTCGTCGAGAACGTCTTCTCGTGGCCGGGGCTGGGCCGCGAGATCGTGCTGGCCGTCACCGCGCGGGACCTGCCGGTCGTCCAGGGCTTCGCGCTGGTGATGAGCGTGACCTGGGTCGTGGTCAGCCTCCTGGCCGACCTGGCCGCCGTGTGGATCGACCCGAGAATGCGAACCGGGAGCCGCGCATGACCGTGCTCGAACCCGTCGCGTCGACGCCTCCCGTGCGAGGCGTGCTTCCCCGGCTGCTGCGCCGCCGCGAGGCCGCGGCCGGCCTGAGCATCCTGTGCCTGGTGTTCCTGGCCATCCTGGCCGGGCCGGCTCTGGTGCCCTACGAGCCGGACGTCGCCGACTTCGACGCGGCTCTTCGCCCGCCGGACGCCGCGCACTGGCTCGGCACCGACCAGTTCGGCCGCGACCAGCTCGCCCGCCTGCTGGACGGAGGGGCACGCTCGCTGGAGGCCACCGGGCTGGTGCTGCTCATCAGTGTGGCGGCCGGGCTGGTCGTCGGCACGCTGGCCGGGGTCGCGGGTGGCGTGATCGACGTGATCGCGATGCGGCTCGTGGACATGGCGCTCGCGGTCCCCGGTGTCGTGCTGACGCTCGCGCTGCTCGGCGCCCTGGGACCGGGATTCGGCAACCTGGTGTTCGCGCTGGCCGCGACCGCATGGCCGCCCTATGCCCGGTTGGCGCGCAGCCACGTGCTGGCCGGACGCGAGCGCCCGGACGTGCTCACCGCCCGCCTGGCGGGCGCGGGGTGGCCGCGTGCCGCCGCGGCGCATCTGCTGCCGGGCGCCGCCGCGCACGTCCTGGTCGTGGCCGCCCTGGACGTCGGACAGACGATCATGGCGGTGACCGGGCTGTCGTTCCTGGGGCTGGGCGCGCAGCCACCGCACGCCGAATGGGGAGTCATGCTGTCGGACTCCCGCATGTACCTGTCGGACGCCCCGTGGCTGCTCCTGGCCCCGTCGGCGGCGATCGTGGTGGTGATCCTGGCCGCGATCCTGCTGGGCGAGGCCACCGCGGAGGCGGCGGATCCCAGGAGGCTGCGATGAGCGCCTTGAGCGTCTCCGGGCTCGAGGTCCGCTATCCGGGAGGCGGGCACGCCGTGCGCGGAGTGGACCTGGAGGTGGCCGAAGGAGAGGTCCTCGCGCTGGCGGGTGAGTCGGGGTGCGGCAAGACGACGCTGGCGCGGGCGATGCTCGGGCTGCTGCCTCCGGGGGCGCGGTCCTCGGGCTCCATCCGGGTGGGCGGCCGGGAACTCGTCGGCGCGACCCGTCGTGCCCTGCGGGACGTCCTCGGCCTCGAGATCGGCTACGTCCCGCAGGACCCGGTCACGGCCTTCGACCCGCTGCGCCGGGTAGGTCACCACGTCGAGCAGGCATGGCGGGCGCACCGCCGTACCCCTCCGCCGGGCGCGGTCGCCGCGCTGATGAGCGAGATGGGCATCCCCGACGCGGCCGCCCGGCTACGCCAGTGGCCGCACCAGTGGAGCGGCGGCATGCTCCAGCGGGCCGCCATCGCGGCGGCGGTCGCGCACCGCCCGGCGCTGGTGGTGGCCGACGAGCCCACCAGCGCGCTCGACACCGAACTGGCGGGCTCGGTCCTGACCCTGCTGGGCGCCGCCAGCAGGAGCCTGCTGCTCATCAGCCACGACCTGGCCTTGATCGCCGAGCACGCGGACCGGGTCGGCGTCCTGTACGCCGGGCGCCTGGTGGAGGTCGGCGAGGCGGGCAAGGTGATGGCCGCACCCCGTCATCCCTACACGGCGGCTCTGGTCGCCTCCGTTCCCAAACCGGGCGCCGGCCTCCCCGAGCCGCTGCCCGGCAGGCCGCCCCCTCCCGCGGAACCCGTGGCCGGGTGCGCGTTCGCGTCCCGGTGCGCGCTGGTAACGGAGCGCTGCGGGCACGAGGTCCCGGCGCTGCGCGACGGCGTCGCCTGCTGGGCGGTGTCCCATGCCTGAGCGGAGCCCGGTCATCGAGGTCCGTGGAGTCAGCCGGGGATATGCCCTGGGGCGTCGCCGTATCCAGGCCGTGCGCCATGCCGACCTGGCGGTGCGCGAGGGAGAGATCGTCGGTGTCCACGGCCCGTCCGGCTCGGGCAAGTCCACGCTGCTGCGCCTGCTCGCCGCCGTGGAGCCACCCGACGAGGGTAAGGTCCTGCTCGGCGGACGTGCCGCCTGGAGTCGCCGGTACGGCCGGCCGTACCGTGACCCGCCCCGGCCCGGCTACGTGATGCCCGTCTTCCAGAACCCGTTCGCCAGCCTCGACGTGCGCTGGCCCATCTGGCGCAGCGTCGCCGAGCCGGTGGCCATCGCCGGCAGCCTGCCGCGGGCCGGGCGGCGCGCGCTGGCCGCCGAGCGGCTCGACGCCGTGGGGCTCGGCGGCCTCGATCTGGACGCGACTCCCTCTGAGCTGTCGATCGGGCAATGCCAGCGGGTCGCGGTCGCCCGGGCGCTGGCCGCCTCGCCCGCCGCGGTGGTGGCCGACGAGCCGACGAGCGCGCTGGACGTCACCACCGTGGCGGGGATGTTGCGCCTGTTCAAGCAGGTGACGGCGGACGGCACCGCGCTCGTGCTGGTCAGCCACGACCAGAACATGCTCCACGCGCTCTGCGACCGGGTGTACGCCATGGGGGCGGGACGTCTTGAAATGATAGCTTACTAGTATGCTAGCAAGCTATGAAGCCTCAACAGTTCAACGTCTACCTTCCGCCCGAGCTGATCAGAGCGGTGAAGCACGCCGCCATCGACAGCGGCATCACCCTGTCCGCGCTGGTGGAACGTGCGCTGCGGGAGCACCTGGCGACGCTCGGCGGCACGGAGAACGAGGAATCATGATCGTGATGCCGGTGGTCTACACCTCGGACGTCGAGCGGGCCTCGGGCTTCTACCGGGCCCTGGGGCTGGCCGTACGGGCCGAAGGACGCAGCGGGAAATGGGCCGAGCTCGCCGCGGACGGCGGTGGCTGGGTAGGGCTGCACGTCGGCGCGCCCGCGGGCGACACGCCGCCGCCGGAGCCCGACGCGCCGCTGCCGGCGGGCGCGGTGGCGCTCTGCATGGTCAGTGAGGAGTCCCTGGACGACCTCGTGACCCGCATGGGCGAAGCAGGCGTCGCGCCCGTGCGCGGGGTCGCCGACGAGGCGTTCGGGCGCTCGGTCGTCTTCGCCGACCCCGACGGCCTGCTGATCCAGATCAATGAGCACGACGAGGAGCTCTACACCTGAGACGGAGAACGACATGATGGTGCATCGCCGCCTGCTGGCCCTGGCAGGCGACATCCGCTTACCGCTGACGCTCAACATCGCTCTGGGCCTGGCCGTGACGGCGACCTACATCGCCCAGGGCGTGCTGGTGGCGCTGGTGTTCGCCCGCCTGCTGACCGGGCAGGGCCTCGGCGACGGGCTGTGGCTGCTGGTCTGGCTGGCCGCCGTGGTGGCCGGCCGGCTCGTGCTCCTGGTGCTCGCGGAGGTGGCGGCGCAGCACACGGCCCACGCCGTCAAGGAACGGGTACGCGGCCGCCTCTACCAGAAGCTGTTGCTGCTCGGGCCCGGATACCTGACGCTGCGGCGCAGCGGGGACGTGCGCACCGTGCTCGTCGACGGGGTCGAGGCCCTGGAGGCGTACTACAGCCGCTACCTGCCGACCGTGGCCTTGAGCCTGCTCGGTCCCGCCGGCATCCTGATCTATCTGGCCACCCGCGACCCGATCTCGGTGGCGCTGATCGGGATCTGCATCCTGCTGGTCCTGCTCAGCCCGCGTCTGCTGGACAAGATGCTCGCCCGCAAGGGCGAGGAGAACTGGCAGGCGTACGGCCGGCTCAGCTCCGACTACCTCGACGTCATGCAGGGCATGACCACCCTCAAGGCGTTCAACGCCACCGCGCGCGAACGGGTCTCCCTGTCGGAGAGGGCCGAGGAGCTCCGCGGGGCGACCATGCGCCAGCTCGCGGTCTCCTTGGTCGACACCGGAGTCACCACGCTGGGCATGCTCGCCGGGCCCGCGCTCGCGGTCGGCGTGGCGGCGCTGCGCCTGGCCGCGGGCTCCGTCGACCTGCTGACGCTCCTGATCGTGCTCGTCCTGGCCCGCGAGTGCTTCCGGCCGCTGGGCGACCTGTCGAAGTACTGGCACGCCGGATACACCGGCATCTCCTCCAGCAAGCAGATCGACGAGCTCCTGCACGCCGGGCAACTGGTGGAAGAGCCCGAGTCGCCCAGGCCGCTGGGGCAGCCGCGGGTGAGCTTCGACCGGGTCACCTTCCGCTACCCGGGGCGGGAACACCCCGCCGTGCGCGACTTCACCTTGGACATCGAACCGGGTGAGACCGTGGCCGTGGTCGGGCCGTCAGGCGCGGGCAAGACCACGCTGGTGGCACTTTTGCTGCGCTACTTCGACGCCGGCGAAGGGCGTGTGCGGATCGGCGGAGTCGACGTCCGCGAGGCCGCCCTGGCCGACGTGCGCGCGATGGTGGCGGTCGTGGCCCAGGACACCTACCTGTTCACCGGCACCGTCGCCGAGAACATCCGGCTCGGCCGTCCGGACGCGAGCGACGAGGAGGTCGTCGAGGCCGCGCGGGCGGCCGGCATCCACGACTTCATCGCGGCCCTGCCCGACGGATACGCCACCGAGGTGAGCGAACGGGGCCTGACGCTCTCGGGCGGTCAGCGCCAGCGCATCGCGATCGCCCGCGCCCTGCTCAAGGACGCGCCGATTCTGGTGCTCGACGAGGCGACCTCCAGCGTGGACGCCGCCGGCGAGGCCGTCATCCAGGACGCGTTGCGGCGCGTCACCACCGGGCGCACCACGCTGGTCGTCGCCCACCGGCTGTCCACGGTCCGCGACGCCGACCGGATCGTGCTCATGCGGGACGGCGCCATCCGCGAGATCGGTGACCACCGCGAGCTCATGCGACGCGACGGCGACTACGCGCGGCTCGTCGCCGCGCAGGAGGTGACGGGATGAACGCCCCCTCGGTTCCCGCACGGCCCATTCTGGCGCTGGTGCCCATGGTGTTCGGCCAGCCGGTGCTCGCCGGGCTGACCCTGCTGTCCGGCCTGCTCTCCCACGGCTTCGGCGTCGCCGCCGCCGCCGTGGGCGCGTGGATGGTCGGCGAGGCCGTCACCGGCTCCGGAGCCGGTCCGCTGACCACGATCTTCTGGCTGCTGGTCACACTGGTCGTCGCAGCGGCGCTGGCCCGCTGGTGGCAGATGTGGGTGGCGCACGACCTGGCCTATCGGCTGCTCGCGCTGATGCGGGTGCGGCTGTTCGACGGCCTGGAACGGCGGGCCCCCGGCTACCTCCTCGGCCGCCGCACCGGCGATCTGGCCGGAACGGTCATGGCGGACGTGGAGACCACCGAGTGGTTCTACGCGCACACCGTCATCGACTACGCCGTGGCGGCGCTGGTGGCCTCCGCCTCGACCGCCGTGCTGGCCTTCTTCCACCCGCTGCTGGCCTTGCTGGTCGGCGTGTTCCTGGTGCTGATGGCCACGGTACCGGTGTGGCTGGCGGGCAAGGCCGACGAGCAGGGCGCGAAGCTGCGCGAAGAGCTGGGCGTTCTGGGAGCAGAGGTCGTCGACGGCGTGCAGGGCATGCGCGAACTGGTGAGCTTCGGCCGCGGCTCCGACTACGCGCGCCGGCTGCGCGAGCGCACCGCCTCCCTCCAGGCACGGCAACTCGCCTACGGCCGCCGCTCGGGCGTAGAGGCCGCGGTCACCGACGGACTGGTCGCGGGCGGGCTGGTCGGGGTGCTGGTGCTGGCGGCCGTGCTCGTGACCTCGGGAGAGCTGACCGTCGCGCTGTTGCCGGCCGTGGTGGTCCTCGCGTTCTCGGCGTTCGGCCCGGTGATCGAGGTCTCGGGGACCGCACGGGCGCTGGGACAGATCCGCGCCGCCTCCCGCCGCATCTTCGCCGTCACCCGGCAGCGCCCCGCCGTCGACGACGGCGACGCCCGCGCGCCGCGCGAGCCGCTTGCCCCGCACGTGGAGTTCAGGGACGTCCGCTTCGCCTACGGCTCCGGCGGGCCGCCCGCCCTCGACGGTGCCTCCTTCGAGGTACGGCCCGGCGAGACGGTCGCCCTCGTCGGCCACTCGGGAGCGGGCAAATCCACCTGCGCCCACCTGCTCCTGCGCTTCTGGGACACGCAGGAGGGGGCGGTGGCGATCGGCGGGCGGGACTTGCGCACCCTGCCCCAGGAGCACATCAGGGAACTGGTCGCGATCGTGCCGCAGGACGTCTACCTGTTCAACCGGTCGGTGGGGGAGAACATCAGACTCGGTCGTCCCGACGCCGGCGACGACGAGGTGGCCGAGGCCGCCCGGCAGGCTCGGGCGGACGAGTTCATCGCCCGGCTGCCCGAAGGGTTCGAGACCATGTGCGGTGAGAGAGGGGCCCAGCTGTCCGGCGGGCAGCGTCAGCGCATCGCGATCGCCCGCGCGTTGCTCCGCGACTGCCCGATCCTCATCCTCGACGAGGCGGTCTCCAACCTCGACGCGGAGAACGAGGAGGCGCTGCAGGCCGCCGTGCGAGCCGTCCGGCGGGGACGGACCACGCTGCTCATCGCCCATCGCCTGTCCACGATCAGGACCGCCGACCGGATCGTGGTCCTCGACCGGGGGAAGGTCGCCGAGCAGGGCACTCACGAGGAACTGGTCGCCGCCGGCGGCGCCTACGTACGATTGCTGGCCCGGCAGGTCGGCGGCGTCCTGGACGGCGCCGAGGAGCCAAGCTGACGTGAGCGGCGCCGGAACGCGGTCCCGCGGTGGTCAGTCGCGCAGGACCGCGTGGCCGGTGAGGCTGACGCGCACGGTCCGCCCCAGAACGGCACGGCTGTCCATCAGGCGGGAGCCGATGGCGACGCCGACATCGTGCCGGTCGATCCTGCCCATCGCGGAGACGAACAGCCGCGTCCCGCCTCCCGGGACTTCCTCGGGCTCGAGCCAGCGCACGTCCAGGCGGAGCGCGCCGATGTTCTGGCGCACAGTGAGCGCGCCGTCGGCCATCAGCCCCCGGGCCGCCGATCGCACCTTCTCCGCGCGGTAGCGCATCTCCGGGAAGGACTCGACGTCGAAGAAGGCGGGGGAGCGCAGGAAGGCGTCGCGCTCCGGGTCGCCGGTGTCGATCGAGGCCATCTCGATGGCGGCGTCGGCGGACGACCGGAGGAGGTCGGGTTCCACGATGATCTCTCCCGCGAACGCGTTGAACCGTCCGCTCACGGTGCGCAGGGTCAGATGGCTCAGCCGGAACGTCAGCCGGGCCGTGGCCGCATCGATTCCCCAGCTGCCGGGCTTGACCTCAGGGATATCGCTCACGGGTTGCGGCTCGCCTCCATCACGGCCCGCACGAGGCTCCGGGGAGCCAGCCGGGCGAAGGCGGCCGACGTCTTGTTCCGGCGGCCGGGTATGCACACCGGGCGGCCGGCGGACACCGCGGCCAGGCCGTCGCGCACCACCCGGCCGGCGTCCTGAACGCGCCGCGCCGGGTCGGCGGCGGCCGCCGTGAAGCCGGGCAGCAGCGCCGTCACCGTCACCCCGTACCTGCGCACCTCCATGTGGACGGCTTGGCTGAAGGCGGTCAAGAAGGAGTACGCGGCCCCGTAGGTCGCCCCGAACGGCGTCGGGGCCTCACCGGCGATCGACGAGACGTTGACGATGGCGCCTTTGCCGCGATCGAGCATGACCGGAAGCACGCTGTGCGTCAGCCGGACGGGCACCACGGCGTTCAGTTCCACCTGGGCGACCTCGCCGGCGATCGGCAGCTTCGCGAACAGGCCGGAGGTCAGCGCGCCCGCGTTGTTGACCAGGATGTCGACGGGACGGGTGGCGTCCGCCAGCCGCTCCTCGACGGCCGCCGCCTGCGTCCGGTCGGTGAGGTCGCCGGGCAGGACCTCCGTCACCGTGCTGAACGCGTCCTTCAGATCGGCGGCCAGCGCGTCGAGCCGGTCGGCGCCACGCGCCACCACGACCAGGTCGTGGCCGCGGCGGGCCAGCTCCCGTGCGAACGCCTCGCCGATCCCGGTGGAAGCCCCGGTCACCAGCGCTGTGGGGCGGTCTTCCTGCCGCATGTCCGGCATCCTTTCCCGACGGATATGGGGCCGACGTTATGCGGCGCCGCCGTCACCGTCTTCCACACCCGTTGCCCCGGGGGCGCGCTGTTCGTGGACCCGACGAGAACGGGGCCTGACTCCCACCCCAAGCCCGGGGGGCGCGCGTACGGGCGGGTGGCCGGTGCGCTCGTCAGGGGTGGAGCAGGGTGGTCGCGAGGATCCAGGCGAGCCATTCCTCGTACGCGGCCTCGGTCCATCCGCAGACCTCGGTCAGCTTCTCGAAGTTCTCGGTCGAGGTGAGGACGTAGATCTGCGCGGCCGCTCCGGCGGGCGTGAGGCCCGGCCGCAGGGCGCCGAGCTCGTGCAGGTGGCGGGCCGGTGCGTGGCTGCCCTTCAGCCTTTCGTGTTCGATGTCGGTCAGGACTTCCTGGAGTCCCGCGTCGGTGGGGGAGGCGGCGGCGGCCGCGCGCAGGACGCGGTGCACGGGCTGGATGCGCCGGAGGATGCCGGTGGCCATCGTGGCGTACCCGGCCAGCTTGCGCACGGGGTCCGGCTCGTCGATGATCGCCTGGACTTCGGGGCGGCCGCTCTGCGGCAGGGGACGGGCGTCGCCGGCCAAGGTGATGTCGTAGACGAGCTTGGCCAGGGCGGGCTTGCCGCCGGGGGAGGACGTGTACAGCGTCTGGAGTGCCACGCCGGCCTCGCGGGCGACCTCGGCCATGGTCGTGTCGGCGTAGCCCTTCCCGATCATCAGTTTCCGCGCGGCGTCCGCGATCTTCCGGCGCGTGGCCTCGGCCTGCTCCTGGCGTAGGGCGCTGGTGTACGGGCGGCGCTTGCTCTGCTCAGTCATCGCGCACCATGATTCCAGAGACATATTGACTGTATAAGCGTCTAATGAAAATGTGTGCGTCTAGTTAACTTGTGACAAGGGAGGGTGTGCCGTGTCCGTGGTGTACGCCGCGTCCAGGGTGGTCGCGCTGCTGCTGGTCGGCCTGTACGCGGGCGGCGTGGTGTTCGTGGTGCTCGCTCCTTCCGTGGCGCGCCTGCCGGGACCCGCGTACGTCCGGTATTGGCAGGCGCTCAACACCGACTACGGCCGGGCCATGCCGCCGCTGCTGCTGGCCGGCATCGCTGCCCTGGTCGTCGTGGCGGCCTGGTCGTGGCGCCGCGGATGGTTCGCCTTCGGTCTCGTCGTGGCGGCCCTGGTCATGGTGATCCTCGGCGTGGTCCTCACCTTGACGGGCCTGGATTCACTCAACCGGGTCGTGGACGGCTGGGATCCCGACCTCCTGCCCGACGGCTGGGAAGAGAGCCGGCGGCGGTGGCTGGGCCTGCACCTCGTCCGTAGCGCACTCGCGTTGGCGGCGTTCGCCTGCCTGGTCATCGCCCAGACCTTCGACCGCGGCTGAGTGTCGGAGGTCCCGACGATCGGATCAGTCACGGCCGGGACGGGCGAGGGCGTCCACCAGAGTGCGGAGCCCGGTCAGGAAGGCGCTCTCATGATCGAACGCGCGGAACACGCGGCGGATGCGTTCCGGGTCCTGCGCCGCGGACGCCAGCAGTTCCTCGCGGGAACTGCGTCGTTCGGGGTGGCGGCGGGCAGGAAGCTCAGGTGGCCGAGAACGTACCACCAGAGCTTGAGGTAGGCGTCGGTGGCGCGGTGGTCGTCGAGACCGAGGCCGCGGAAGCGGCTCGGCTGGGAAGCGTTCGCGGTTGTAGCGGCGTCGGCGGTTGTCGCCGCAGTCGACCGCGTCGGCGCGTTCGCCGGGGGGTGGGCGCTGCCGCCGCAGTAACGGCGGGGGCCGCTCACGAACGGCTCTGCCGTCTCTTGGCGGCCACCATCTCCACGGCCTCAACGCTGTCGGAGTCGGTTACATGGGAGTACGGATCCTGCGAGGTCACTGAGGCGTGACCGGCGATCTCCTGCACCACCCGGCGATCCACCTGAGTGATCGGGATAAGGATGTCGAGATTCTTGCGCTGCGCCATCAGCTCATGGTCCTGCAACGGCAGTTCGGCGCCGATGCGCGGGTGAGATTCACCCCTGAAGACCGCTTCTTCCTGGCGGCGCTCCTGACTTCGCTGCTCCGAGCGGTCCTGTGCCGGCTTCGGCTTGTCGTCCGCCCGGACATCATCCTGCGCTGGCATCCCGAGATCGTGAAACGGCAGCATACCCGGACCTGCCGGCCAAAGCGGGGAGGGCGCCCGCGCACGGTCCGCTCCGTCCGCGCGCGCTCGTGCTGCGCTTGGTCCAGGAGGACCCGTCTTGGGGATATCGGCGGGTGTACGGCGAGCTCACCACGCTCGGCCTGAAGGTCGCGCCATCCACGGTCTGGGAGATCCTCAAGCGCGAAGGCATCGACCCAGCACCCGAGCGAGCCTCCACCACCTGGGTAACCCAGACGATCAGGAATCTCGTCAAGGATCTGGAGGACGCGGGCTGCCGGGCACGGTTCCTGATTCGCGACCGAGACGGCAAGTTCCTTACCCTCGTGGAGGAGATCCTCGCCAGCATCGGCATCCAAACCGTACTCACCGGCATCCGGATGCCGGTGAGTGCCCGCGGGCACCACGATCCACTGGCTGCCCAGGAACGACCCTGCTGCCAAGCCCGGCGCCCTCGTCCTGCAGGCGGTACGGCAGGCCCAGCTTCCCGACGGCCGCTTCTACACCTGGACGGCGGGCGAGTCCTCGCTCGCTACCGGCGTACGCAGGCATCTGGTCGGCGAACGCGGGGTGCCCCGATCCGACATCACTTTCCGCGGGTACTTCCGGAACGGCCACGCCAGCCTCTGACCGTCCAGCCGAGCAAGCCTGATCCGGGAACTCCGCACACCCGCGACCCGACTGGAGAACCTTCCCCTGGCCACCTTCCTCTACAACCTCTACAAGCTCGGCTGGCGGCGGCCGGGACCGTCCTGATCGCCGTCCCCGAAACCGCCAGCGCACCCCCGGAACCCCGCCGATCGCCCTGCGTTTTCGTCCCTGCAAAACGAAGGCACGAGCCCGAACCGCCCCGCAGCCGCAGATCCAGCCACTTCAGCTCAGATCCGGCCGATGTGATCTTTGGGGTTGGCTGCGTTGTCCGCCCCCCGGGCCGCACCCTGACACGCACCACGTCTGGTTTCGACAAGGAAGAACGGCATGACCGGCGTCACCGAGCAGATTGGCCCATCCGCGGACGGAGAACGTCTGGCGCCCTTTTCTACTGGGAGCGCGCCTTGGCGGACATGGGCCCCTACCGCGACGGAGCGCTTGCATGACTTCGCCCGGCGGGAATCCTCGTTCCACAGCGAGGTGTCTCGGCTCAGGTGCGGCACCAGGGCGGTGGCGACACGCAGCCGCCTTGTCCGGGCAGGAGGGCGGAACATGCCGGTTACATGCGTGCGGGCGGCGTGTATCGCCCGTCAGCGCCAGCGTTGAGGGAATGTTGCGGGTAAACGGTGGTTCCTGTCTCTGTCATATCGCCGGGCAGGCGTGGCAGGGCCCATAGCGTCAAGCGGGTGTTGCCAGTACGGGTGAGGAATGCCGGAATCGTCGTGGCGGCGTTGCTGCTGCCGGTTGGGGCTGCCCCGGCCGGAGCGACGCGTTTGCCGTACGCGACGACCCATGCCACCATCGCGGCCCTGCCCGCCGACCCTGCCCCTTTCAGTGCCTGGGATGGCGTTGTGCTGCATCCTGTCGGCGCGGCCGTTGTTCGGGAGCGGCCGGCGGGGCGTGCGGTCGCGATGTTGCCCGCGCGTCAGTTGGGCAATCCGACGTGGGTTCCCGTGGTGGAGCGGGTGCCGGGATGGGCGCGCGTGTTGCTGCCCGCCCGGCCGAACGGTTCGACGGGGTGGGTGGTCACCGGCCCCGGGGCGCGCTTGGCTCGTTCGGCGTATCTGGTCCGGGTGGACATCGCCGAGCGCCGGCTGACGCTCCTGCGCTACGGGCACAGGATCGGCGGTTGGCCGGTGGCCGTCGGAGCGCGGCAGACGCCGACGCCGGTGGGACGCACGTTCGTGCTGGGGTCGCTGCTGGCCGGCGGCTCGCTGGTGCTGCCCACCGGGGCCCACTCCGAGACCTTGGACAGTTACGGCGGCGGCCCGGGCACGGTGGCGCTGCACGGCTGGCCCGACCCTTCCGTGTACGGCAAGGCGATCAGTCACGGGTGTGTGCGGGTGCCCGAAGCGGCACTGCGTGCACTGGCGAAGGTGCCACTCGGCACTGTCGTCCTCATATCCATGTAGGGGGAATGATGGGTAAGAAATCTGCTTTCGTCGTCTCGACCGCGATCTTGGCGATGGCGGTGCTCGCGCCGGCCTCGCAGGCGGCCACGGAACCTCCGGGAGCCAGCGCGTTCGGGCTGGCGGCCACCGACCTGCTCGGGATCGCGCCGATGCCCGCCGTACGCTCGGAAGGCGGCAGGCCGGCCCGCATGAGTGTGACGGAGCAGCCGGAGAACAAGCTGATCAACGCCGAGGCGCTGGAGGTGAACGCGCAGGGTGAGCGGGCCGACTCGCGGGCTGTGGGAGTGAAGGGCCTGGAGTCCAAGCTCACGGCCGAGGCCGTGCAGGTGCAGTGCACGGGCGGGCAAGGCAGGGCGAACATGGTGGGCGCCGTGGTCGACGGCACCGAGGTCGGGTCGGCGCCGCCTCCCAACACCGCCGTGCCGGTCAGGCTGAAGGGCTACGGCACCGCGACCGTCACGCTGAACAAGCAGCAGCGCAACGCCGACGGCGGTATGACGGTCACCGGTGTCTCGGTCGCCGTGCCGGTGGGCGGCGGCCAGTACCGGACCGTCGACCTGGCCTCGGCCACCTGCGGCGGCGCCGTCACATCCGTGCCGGTCGCGGTCGACGACCGGGGGCCGCTGCCCGAGGCGGCGCCTCCGGTGACCTCCAACAGCAGGCTCCCCGTCGCAGGCTGAGCATTCCAGTCGAGGTGGTGCGCGGATAGCTCGGTTCCGTCCAGGGCGATGGCGCTCCGCGCACCACCCACCGGCGCAGAATGCATGGGGCTGACGATCACGTTGTGTGTCCCGAGCGGGATGGCGGCCGGCCTTACGGCGGCAGGATCATGCCGACGGCGAGCAGGGCACAGATGGCGAGGATGGCCAGCATTGTCAGCGAACGAGATGACCTGCACCACGGACAACCACGAGATGACGCATCCGATCGGCTGGTGAATGCTCTCCTGACCGCAGCCGCCCTCCTGCTCTGAGTGACCAGGCACGACACCGTCCAGAAACCTCCGTCCGGAAAATATCAGCGCACAGCACGGAAGGGCTGGCGAACAGGGCAGGCACTGCCGGCCATCTATGCGCTATAAATGTAGCGATACATATGTAGCGAACGGAGAAGTGTTATGCACGACGTCGTCATCGTGGGAGCCGGTCCCACCGGGCTGATGGCCGCCTGCGAGCTCGCGCTGGCGGGCGTTCCCTGCACGATCGTGGACAAGCGCGGCAGCGAGTCCAACGTCACGCGGGCCTTTGGTCTGCATGCCCGAGCCCTGGAACTGCTCGATGCCCGGGGCATGGGCGACGAGTTGGTCGCGGCAGGCAACCCGCTCAGGACGGTGTATCCCGCCTACGCCTCGCGGGTCGACTTCGGGCGGCTCGACACCAGATATCCGATGCTGCTGCTCGTGCCCCAGAACGGCACCGAGATGCTCCTTCAGCAGCGCGCCGCCGAACTCGGCGTACAGATCCGCCGCAACGCCGATGTGGCCGGCCTGACCCAGGACGCCGAATCCGTCCGGCTGAAGCTTCAGGACGGGGGCGAGCTGGAGGCCAGGTACGTCATCGGTGCCGACGGCGCCCACAGCACTGTCCGCGACCTGGTCGGCGTGGGCTTCGCTGGCGCGGCCTACAGCCTGCCCATGCTGCTGGCCGATGTCCGCATCCCCACCTCCGAGCCGCCACCCATCACCCAGGTCGGCACTCAGGGCGTGGTGGTGACCCTCCCGTTCGGCGACGGCTGGTTCCGGGTCGGCGCGTGGCTGCGCGAGGAGCAGAACGACCCACGCTTCGCCTTGATCCGCGAGGCGTTCCGCACCATCGCGGGCACGGACTACGGGATGAGCGAGCCGCGCTGGTTCTCCCGCTTCGTCGCCGAACGCCGCCAGGCCCGCAGCTACCGATCGGGGCGGGTCTTCCTGGTCGGGGACGCCGCCCATGTGAACTCGCCCATCGGCGGCCAGGGCATGAACACCGGCATCCAGGACGCCGCCAACCTGGGCTGGAAGCTCGCCGCAACGCTGCACGGCTGGGCCCCGCCCTGGCTGCTCGACACCTACCACGCCGAGCGGCACCCCGTGGGCTCCGCCGTCCTGGCCATGACCGACCACCTCACCGGGCTGGTGCTCAGCGGCTCCCGAGTGCGCCTGGAAATCAGCCGGCGCGTCATGGCGACCCTGCTCCACACCGGTCCAGGCCGCCGCCGCATCCTCGGCAGGCTGTCCGGCCTGGAGTTCGCCTACCCATCCGGCGAACCGGACGCTCACCCGCTGGCCGGACGCCGAGCCGCCGACGGCCCGACAGACGCCGGCCGTCTGTATGAGGTACTGCGCGCCGGCACCTTCGTCCTGCTCTCCGACAAGGGCGTGCCCACCCCCTGGCGCGATCGCGTACGGCACGCCACACCCCTTCACGGCACCGGGCCCGAGGCGACGCTGATCCGCCCGGACGGCTACGTGGCCTGGGCCGGCGATCACACCGGTATAGCAGCGGCTCTGGTGAAATGGTGTGGTCCAGCCAACCGCACCGACAGGGAAGGAAACCGTGCCACCGCCTAACCCACAGCGCCGCGACCACCTAGCGGACGCGGCCATCACGGTGCTGGCCGAGCAGGGGTCACGCGGACTGACCCACCGAGCCGTCGACACCGCCGCCGCCGTACCGGCCGGCACCACCTCACGCTACTTCCGCACCCGCGACGCGCTGCTCAACGGGGTCATCGAGCGGATCACCCACCGGCTCGGCGAACGCGTGGCCGCCTACACCGTCCGGCCGATCTCGCCAGCCGATCTGGAGGAAGCGCTGGTCGCCGTCCTGACCACGATGCTGACCGACGGCCGGCACCATCCGCTGGCCCTGTTCGAGCTACACCTGGAAAGCACCAGAAACCCCCGCCTGCGAGACACGCTGACCGACGCCCTGCACGGCCGAAGCGATCTCATCGTCCGCCAATGCCGCGCCGCCGGAATCGACATCAGCCAGGACGACGCCATGCTTCTGGAGATGAGCGTGCTGGGCGTTCTCTTCACCGCTCTCACCACCGGCGTGCCCGAGTCCCCAAGCCAGCTGATCCGCACCGCCGTACGGGCTCTCCTGACCCACCACCAAGCACCGATGGCGACATAGTCCGCTTTGAGGGCTCGCACGAATCCGATCTTCCAGTCGGGCATCCACGTTTGCGCGGACAGCACGATCAGGCTGTGGGACCCGGGCACGGGACGGAATCGGCCGGTCCCGTCCGCCCGGTGCCCCGCATCGTGCCCGTCACGGTCAACGGCAGGCCGATCGCGCTGACCGCCGATGGGGACGGCCTTCTGCGGCTCTGGGACCTGCGCGGCCGTACCTTTTGCGCAGGTCCTTCAGGTTCGCGCCTGTGACCTGTGTCAGGCCTTGGACCTGCCTATCATCCCCAAGAACACCGAGAAGATCCGCGCCAAGCTCAAACGCCTGGTCGGCCAGGGCGTCCTCGTTGAGACCGAGCCCGGGCCACGTCCATAGCTCGGCAACGACATCCCCCGTCTGCCCGTCCTACCCTGCCCAAGCGCCGAAAGAGACGTCAACTCGCGGAACGCCCGCTCAGGGCTGAACGAGCCGCATGGACACGTAGGCGTTGATGCCGGTCCGTTTGGTGTGGTTCACCTTCTCACGCTTGAACTCGCGGAAGCCGAGTTTTTCGTACAGGCCCAGAGCGGCCGTGTTGGTGTCGGCGATGTCCGCCAGCACGTACTCGTCGTACTGGGGGAGGGCGAGCAGGTGGGTCAGCAGGGTGGTGGCGACGCCCATTCCCCTGTAGCTCGCTCCGGTGGCGACGAACTCGAGGCTGGCCAGCCTGTCCCTGGTGTAGGGGAGAGGCTTGTAGAACTCCCGTCCGAAGACGATATGGGCAATGGTGCCTTTGTAGAAGCCGAGATGCCTGCGCAACTCGCGCTTGTCGTGCCGGAATGACAACTGTCTGCCATTGGTGCACGCGGCGATCCCGGCCGGCCGGTCGTCGACAAGAGCGACGTAGAACAGGTCGAGCACCAGCGTGTGCTGGAGAACGTCGGTGAGCTTTCCGTGGTCGGTGGAGAAGAAGGCGAAATCGGGGCCGAATCCGTCGACGAAAATCTCGGCGATGGACCGGCGGTAGCTTTCGTGGAGGTCGGCGGCGCATACTACGTCGATCATTGTGTTTCCTCCGCTCGCTTGGTGATGAGCGCTTCGATGCCGTCGAGCAACAGGCTGAGCCCGAAGGCGTGGTCGTCGTCCGCCCACTCGGGGGCGCTGCCGATGGCGCCGGCGTCGAGGGCTGCCGACAGGCCCGGAAAACGGGGCTTGTCGACCAGATGGGAGAGCAGTGCGCTGTACGCCCCTGGCCCCGTCATGCCTGTGCCGTCCCGCAGTCTGTGGGCGAGAGACGCGGCGCTGACGGCGTACGTGGACAGGCTGGTGGCGATGTTGACCGCCTCACCTGGAGCCACTCCGGCGCCGGTCAGCACGATCAGCAGGTGGTCCAGCCATCGCAGCGCCCGCGGCCCGGTTGGCGGGGCCAGCGGTGACACCTCCAGCAGCCAGGGGTGACCGAGCAGGAAGTCGCGGTTGGCTCGCGTCCAGGCGGACAGGTAGGCCCGGCACGACAGTTCGCCGGGCTCGGGAGGCTCAGGCGTGGCCGCGTCGGCCATCGCGATCAGAAGGTCATCCTTGCTGGCGACATATCCGTACAGCGCCATCGTGGACACGCCGAGGCGTGCGGCTACGCTGCCCATCCGCACGCCTGCCAGCCCTTCGCGGTCCGCGAGGCGGATGGCGGCTTCGGTGATCCGCTCCAGGCTCAGGCTGGGCCGCGGCCCCTGGGATGTCCTCGGCTCCCGCCCCCACATCCGGGCGACGACCGTCGGAATCTCGAACTCCTCGTCGATGGCGCGCTCCTTAATTAACTGTTCATGACATACACAGTACAGCCTACACTGTACGCCATACAGAAAAGGAGTTGGCGCTGGGAAGTACGCTCATTCGCTCACGGGCAGGCTCGGCGGGCGAAGAACGAGGCTGTCCAAGGTCCACGTCACGTCGTCGGGGTGTACGGCGAGCGACAAATCGGGCAGGCGCTGGACGAGAACGCCGAGGAGGCTCGGGCGAGGTTGGCGCCGAGGCAGTAGTAGAAGGCCGCGGCCGAAGGCGGGATAGGGTCGATCGGGAGTGCGGTCGAGGTCCAGGGTGCCGGGGGAGGGGAAGACACTCGGGTCGAAGTCGGCTCCGGTGAAGGAGGCGATGACGCCCTCACCCTTCTTCACCTTGCCGGACGGCAGCTCGACATCCTCGGTGGCCACGCGGATGAGCCGCAGGACGAAGCGCGACAATACGCCGCGGTTGTCCCATGCCCGGCCGTCCCAAGGTCAGGGTGGTCAGCTCTGCGCCTGCCGAAAATCCCGTCCGGCCAGGTCATGGCCTTGCGAAGCCCTGGGTGGCATGGGCGGTTGCCGCTCGTTCGTGGAGGAGGACCGGTGGGGCTCCTGCGATTACAAGCCGACGCGCTCCTGGCTTGCGACTTCATGGAAACCGTCACCCTGAACGGGCGCAGCGCCAGTACATCCTGGCCGTCATCGAGCACGCCACCAGGCGCGTCCGTGTGCTTGGCGCCATCGCCATCACGCCACGCCCTGGCCGAGTACGAGAAGTTCTCCAACGAACATCGCGCCCATCAAACCCTCGACCAGGTGGCCCCACTACGCGTCGCCCCGGACCCGATCACCGAACCGGCGCGCATCATCCACCTGAACATCCGCCGACACGATCGGCTCGGCGGAATCCTCCGCGAATACTCACACGCCGCTTGATCTGCACGGACATAATTTTCGGCAGGCGCAGTGCCGGGGTGTTGCAGGCCGAGGTCATCGCGGTTGCGGGCCGATCGCCCGATAGGCGCCGTCCACGGCGGTCAGTATGCGCTCCGCGGCCAGGTCGGGGTCGGGCCGGCCGTTGTCGAGCCAGATGATGATCGCTTCGATGACCGTCGTGGTGGCCAGTTGCGCCGCCCATCTCGACCATTCCGGGTCCGTGGTCAGCTCGCGCATGTGCGGGTGGACGGCGGCGACCATGCCCGCGCGCAACTGGTCGATCTCGTCGCGGAAGTCGGGCTCGCGGGCCGCGTGATGGAACAGCAGCCGGAACGCGTCGGCGTCCTGGGCGGCCCACTCCACCATGGCGGGCACGCTGTGCTCGCCGAGCCCGCCTTCTCCGGTGGCCGCCTCGTGGAGCCGGCCGGCGGCGCGGTCGATCGCCGCCTGGTAGAGGTCGGCCTTGGACTCGAAGTGGCGGTAGAGGATCATCCGCGAGATGCCCGCCTCCTCGGCGACGTCGTCGAGGTTGGTCGGGGCGAAGCCGCCGGCCCTGGCGAAGGCGCGGGTGGCGGCGGCCAGGATCAGCTCACGCCGCTCGGCTCGGGGCAGCCGCCGCCGGGGCTCCGCCTGGTCCTCGTGCGCTGCCATCGGCTCCTCCGGTCCGCTCACTTTGTTGCTCCCAAGCGTACTCTCATGTAAGTATATCGACGCATATACTTAGTGGAGTTAACATCAGGAGGTGCGGTCATGGCAACGGCCGGGTACGCGATCCTCGCCGACGGGCTGTGCAAGCATTACGGCACCACCAAAGCCCTGGACGGCTTCGACCTCGCGGTGCCCCACGGCGCCGTGTGCGCCCTGCTGGGCCCGAACGGGGCGGGAAAATCGACGGCGGTACGCGTCCTGACCTCGCTGCTGCGCCCCGACGCGGGCCGGGCGATGGTCGGCGGCTTCGACGTCGTACGCGAGACCGCCGAGGCGCGTTACCGAATCGGGCTGACCGGCCAGAGCATCGCCCTGGACGAGGTGCTGACCGGCCGGGAAAACCTGGAAATGTTCGGCCGCCTCTACCACCTCGGCGCCCGGGAGGCACGGCGCCGGGCGGGGGAGTTGCTGGAGCAGTTCGACCTGGTCGGGGTGGCCGGGGCCGCCGCCAAGACCTATTCGGGAGGCATGCGCAGGCGGCTGGACCTCGCGATCAGCTTCATCACGGCGCCGCCGGTGCTCTTCCTCGACGAGCCGACCGCGGCCATGGACCCCCGGCACCGCATGGAGGTGTGGAACCAGGTGCGGACGCTGGTCGCGCAGGGCACCACCGTCCTGCTCACCACGCACTACCTCGACGAGGCCGACCAGCTCGCCGACCAGATCTCGGTCATCGACCGGGGTCGCGTCATCGCGCAGGGCACTCCGGGGGAGCTGAAGTCGGCAGTCGGGGGCGGCCGGCTCGAGATCGTGGTGGACCGGGCGGACGCGTGCGAGCGCGCGGCCGAGGTGCTCACGGCCGTCACGGGGATCGCGCCGCGGATCCACATCGAGGCCAACCGGCTCGTCGTGCCGGTACGCGACCGTACCGGCACGCTGACCGACGCCCTACGCGGGCTCCAGGACGCCGGTGTCTACGTACGGGACGTCGCGTTGCGCGGCCCCACGCTCGACGAGGTTTTCGCCCGTCTGACCGGCCACGAGACGGCCACCGATGAGAAAGAGGCAGGCCGATGACGATCGTGACACCCCGCACCCGAGCCGCCAGGACGCGGTGGGCCCTGGCCGACGGCTGGACCATCACACGGCGCGACCTGACCCGCTGGCTGCGTTCGCCGGAGGAGGTCGTCGGCGGGCTGCTGTTCCCGGTGGTGTCGGTGCTGCTCTTCGGGTACGTCTTCGGCAGCGCGATGGTCGTCCCCGGCGGGGGCAACTACCGGGAGTTCCTGATGCCCGGGCTGTTCGGCATGACCATGGTCTTCGGTCTGGTCATCACCGCGTCCGCGGTCGCCGCCGACTCCGGACGGGGGATCACCGACCGATTCCGTTCCATGCCCATCTCGCCCTTCGCGATCGTCGCCGGGCGGAGCCTGGCCGACATGGTCCGCGCCGCTGCCGACCTGGGAGTCCTGGTGGCGTGCGGGTTGCTGGTGGGGTGGCGGGCGCACGGGGGAGTCCTCGCGTTCCTGGCCGCCGTTGGGTTGTTGTTGCTGCTCCGCTTCGCCCTGATCTGGGCGGGCATCTACATCGGCCTGCTCCTGCGGTCGGTCGAGAGCGCCGCGGTGCTCTTCCCGCTGGTGCTGCCGTTCGCGATGATCACCAACACCTTTGTCGCGCCGGAGCTCATGCCTTCGTGGCTCGGGGCCGTCGCGGAGGCCAACCCGTTGTCGTCTACCGTGGCGGCGGCCCGGCTGCTCTTCGACAACCCCGGCGTCGGGGGCGACTCATGGCTCGCGCAGAACTCGATCCTCATGGCGGTCGTGTGGCCGCTCGCCTTGATCGCCGTGTTCCTCCCGCTGTCGGTGCGCCGCTTCCGCAACCTGAGCCGTTGAGCCCCAGCCATGAAGCACCCACACCGATACATGTGTGAGGTCGGGGCCGTAGGTGTACAGCGCGCGGAAGGCCGGCGTCACTAGCTCGTAGGCACCCGGAATGTCGGCGTACGGTATGGCTCCAGGCGGTGTCGGGTCGTCGGCGAGGTCGAGCAGCGTATCAACGATGGAGACACGAAGCGTCGGCGCGATCGACTGAAGGGCCCCTCGAACCTGGGGGCGATGTGGAGGGGGAGCTTCACCGGTCGGAGCCGCCCAGCCCGAGGTCGGCGTACGCCTCTGCCCGTGAGGTGTAGACGGTCATCTCGACATCACCGCCATCAGTTCACGCACCTGCGCGGCTTCGCGAGCACGGCGGAGGGCGACGAGGTCGGCGTGTTCGTCGGCGGACCGCTTGATGCGGGTGGGGCGGTGGGCGTGGACGGCACGGGACACGAGCGGCCCGAGCTTGTCACTCGCCGCGGCGATCCCGAGGGTCTCGATGTGCGGCTCCGGGGATGCTCGGCTGAGCGGTTAGGTTAGCCTAACTTTGCTACGAGTCGGCCGAGTCGGCGGACCCGTCGCGATTCCTGGACGCAAGGGAAGGCTGCATCGTGCGCGTGGTTGTGTTCGGCAGGCGGGTCCGGCGAGGCCCGGGCGAGGTCCCGATCCGGGCGCCGGGCTCGCGCGCCGGCCGGGGGAAGCCGCGCCCCGTGCGTGCCGTGCTACGCGGTGGCGGCGTGCTGGCGCTCGCGGTGCTCGTTCTGTTCCTCGTCGTGCTGAGCACCTGGATCGGCGCCAAGGACACCACGCTCGCCCAGGTGTGGACCGCTATCTGGAACGGCGACGGCTCCTACACCACCGACGTGATCCGGCAGCTTCGCCTGCCGCGCACGCTCGCCGGGCTGATGACGGGCGCGGCGCTCGGGGTGGCGGGAGCGGTGATGCAGGCCATCACCCGCAACCCGCTCGCCGATCCGGGACTTCTCGGCGTGAACGCGGGAGCGTCCGCAGCGGTGGTCTTCGGCATCGGTGTGGTGGGCCTGGCGAGCTTCGGCTCGCTGGTCTGGTTCTCGTTCGCGGGCGCGGCGATCACCACGGTGATCGTGTACATGCTCGGCGCGTCCGGCAGGGCCGGGCCGACTCCCGTGCGTCTCGCGCTCGCCGGGGCCGCGGTGAGCGCCTGCCTGAGCGGCGTGATCGCCGGTTTGACCGTCTTCGACTCGGCCACCTATGACTACCTGCGGTTCTGGATGGTCGGCTCGCTCGCCGGGCGGGAGCCGGAGCTCGTCTTGCAACTGGTGCCGTTCGTGGCCGCAGGGCTGGTGGTCGCCCTGTTCCTCGCGAGACCGCTGAACTCGCTCGCCCTGGGCGAGGAACTGGGCCGGGCTCTCGGTACGCGGATCGTCAGGACCAGAGCCTTCGCCGTGGTCACCGTGACCCTGCTGTGCGGAACGGCGACGGCGGCAGCGGGCCCGATCGGCTTCGTCGGCCTGGTGGTCCCGCTGGTGGCGCGCCGGCTGACCGGGCCGGACCTGCGGTGGGTGCTGCCCTACTCGATGCTGCTCGCGCCGGTGCTACTGCTGGCATCCGACATCATCGGCCGGGTCGTGCTGCCGGATGACGAACTGGAGGTGGGCGCGGTGACCGCGATCATCGGCGCGCCCGTCTTCATCGCGATGGTGTACAGGCGCAGGGAGGCGTCACTGTGACGACGACCGAGACCCGTCGTGAGGGCGGGTTCCTCGGGGGCCGGGCCTGGCCGGTCCGGCTGTGGTCAGGGCGGATCAGCTTCCGCGCGCACCGGCGCACTGTCTTCATCAGCGCGGCGGCCCTGCTGCTGGCCGGGCTTCTTCTGCTGGTCAGCCTGTGTGTGGGCACCTACCCGGTGACGCTGCCGGAGGTGGCCGAGGCGCTGTTCCACGGGACGGGGGACCGGCTCGCCGTCCACTTCGTCAATCAGGAACGGCTGCCGCAGGCGCTGCTGGCGATCCTGGCGGGTGCCGCGCTGGGCACCAGCGGCGCGATCTTCCAGAGCGTCTCACGCAACCCTCTGGCCAGCCCGGACGTGATCGGTTTCAGCAGCGGCGCCGCGACCGGCGCCATCCTGGTCATCGTGCTGTTCAGCGGAGCCGCCGCCGCGGTGGCCGCCGGCGCGGTCGCCGGCGGTCTCGTCGTGGCCCTGCTGGTGTCCGTACTCGCCAGCCGGGGAGGCCTGCACGGCATCCGGCTGGTGCTCATCGGGCTCGGTGTGACGGCCATGCTCGGTTCGGTCAACTCCTACCTGCTCACCAGGTCCGCGCTCAACGACGCGCAGAACGCCCACGTCTGGCTCGTCGGGACGCTGAACGGGCGGGATTGGAGCTCGGTACGGATCATGGCGGTGGCGATGGCGGTCCTGCTGCCCGTGGCGCTGCTGCTCGGCAGGCGGCTGCGGATGCTGGAGCTCGGTGACGAACTGGCGACCGGACTGGGTGTCGCGGTGAATGGTTCGCGGCTCGCGCTGACGATGGTGGGCATCGGGCTGTGCGGGGTGGCGGTGGCCAGCGCCGGGCCCATCCCGTTCGTGGCGCTGGCCGCGCCGCAGATCGCCTTGCTGGCCGGTCGTGCCCCCGGCGTCAGCCTGATGTCGGCCGCCACCGTGGGCGCCGCGCTGCTGTCAGCGGCCCATTTCGTCTCCAGCCAGTTCTTCCCGGCCCTGGTGTGGATCGACGAGCGGATCGGCTGGGTCGAGGTGGCGGGGGAGTCGCAGCGCAACAACCTGCTCCCGGTCGGAGTGACCACGGCCGTGCTGGGCGGGATGTATCTGGCCTGGGTGCTGTTCAGGCGGCGCGGCACCGGTGTGGCCTGAGAAGGGCCGCTCCCGCCGTGGCGGGGGCGGCGCCGTCACAGCTGCTTCAGCATGCCCTCGATCTCGTCGACCGTGCTGATCGCGAAGCTGTAGTTGGCCATCACGAAGTGCTTGGAGGAGAAGGCGTGCCCGGCCTTGACCGCGGGCACGCCCTTCCACAGCTTGTGGTCCAGCAACTGCTGGGTCGTGGGCGTCGGCTTGCCGTCGAACTGCACCGGGTAGATCAGCGCGTCGCAGCCGTCGAGCACGTCCATTTCCTCATAGCTCTTCGGTACGAAGCCCGCCTCGTTCTCCGGCAGCCCGGCGCCGATGCGCAGCCCCACGTCGCGCATCACGGTAGCCAGCGGCGTTCCGAGGAAGAACTTCCCGTTCGGGCCGCCGCTGAGCGGCGCCCAGGTGGTGGACGCGATCTGCTTGGCGTAGGCGGCCTTGACCTCTGCCAGCCGGCGCTCGTACTCCGTCTTCTTCTCGGCCAGGACGTTCTCCCGGTTGACCGCCTTGGCCACCTTGGCGATCTGCTCGTGCCACAGCGCGCGGCTGGAGGCCCAGTCGAAGTAGGCCACGGGGGCGATCGTGGTGAGCGCGGCCGACTTGTCCTTGTAGAACTGGTCGATGATCAGGTCGGGCTTCAGCGCGGCGATGGCCTGGGCGTTGGGGGTGCCCGCGGCGCCGATCGTGGGGACGTCCTTGAGCCGCGCGTACACCTCCGGCGGCAGGAGTTGCTCGCTGGCCGTCCCGTCGGGGATGCCCACCGGGACCAGACCGAGGTCGAGCAGCATCAGGGCCTCGTAGTTCGCCAGGACCACGATCCGCTGAGGGTTCTCGGGCACCTGGATCGTTCCGTTGTCCGTCACGAGGCCGCGGGTGGCGCCGCCGCCCGGCGGCACGGAACGGCCGGCCTGCCGAGTGCCTTCCGACGCGCTCACGCCACAGGCCGTGAGCCCCAACGCCGCCGCGGCGCCCGTGAGCCCGACGAGGAACCGTCTACGTCCCACCGGCCCCGACAAAATACGCGAACGCTCCACGGTCACTCCTTCGCCATTGAAAACTTAGGTTTGCCTAACCTATAGCGACGCGGCAGTATCTTCATGAACAGATCATCACGAACCAGCCGTGGGGAGCCCGTACGTCATGAGCACGACCTCGACCGGAGAGCGCCGGAGCCGCAGGCCGGGGCGTATCCACGTGACCACCGTGCGGACTGTGCGGCATATCACACCCCGCACGGCCCGCCTCACCCTCACGGGCCCGGACCTGGCGGAGTTCCGCAGCAACGGCAGCGACCAGCACGTCGCCCTGTACTTCTACGAGCCCGGCGTCGAGTTGCCCCGCCCCTTCACGACCGAGGCCGCCAAGGCGCTGCTGCCCTTCGCCCAGCCGAGGTTGCGCCGCTACACCATCCGCCACCACAGGCCAGAACGCCTCGAGGTCGACATGGACTTCGTCCTGCACGGCCCCGGCCAGCTCGCCTCCGGCTGGGCGGAGCGCGTCCGGCCGGGTGACGAGGTGATCTGGTTCGGCCCGAGCCCCGCCTACCCGCTGGACCCCGTCACCGACTGGACCCTCCTGTTGGGCGACGAGACCGCGCTGCCTGCCATCGGCGCCATTCTCGACGAGCTTCCCGCCGGTCACCGCGTGCTGGCCGCCATTGAGGTCGCCGACCGTGACGAGGAACAGCCGCTGCCCACCCGCGCCGACGCCACCGTCACCTGGCTCCACCGCCACGACCGCGAACACGGCAGCCTGCTGTACGAGCACGCGACCGCACTACACCTCCCGCCGGGCGCCGGACGCGTGTGGGGCGGCGGCGAGCGCGACAGCATGCGGGCGCTGCGGCGCCACTACACCAGCACCGCCGGGCTGGACCGCGCCGCCACGCACCTGACCGCCTACTGGACCAAGGGCGAGACCCAGGACAGCGAACTCTGACCCAGTGCCACCCAACGGCGCCACCCGCGACGGACTATGGCTGCTTGCGCCTGGGCCCCTAATCCGACGACGAACTGCGCGAAGCCTGCCGCGCCGCCGCGGCTCGACGAGTATCTCGACGCCTTGGGCACTGTGGCTGCCGAAGATGACGTCCGTTCAGGTCAAGCGGCATGCGTGTATTCGTGGCGGACGCCGTCGAGCAGGTTTCGGCGGCGGATGTGCGGGTCGATGATTCGACCGGGGTCTGTGATCGGATCCGGGGTGGGACGCAGCGGGGCTGGCTCGGCCTCGCACTGTGGGGTTGTGATCAGTTGTCTGGGCGCGATGAGTTCGGCCGTTGAAAGTGGTCTACCTCAGGACCGTGTAAGACGGGCCGGGAACCACCGGGCCGAGCAGTAAGAGGAGGACGCTCATGGGCAAGATCTTCAGCCACATGACGATGTCGCTGGACGGATATATCGCGCAACCGGATGACCAGGTTGGCGAGCTGTTCGATTGGTACGAGTCCGGAGACGTGGCCGTGCCGAACCCGAACGAGGACATCTCGCTCAAGGTCGATGACGCGGGTGCGGAGGCATGGCGGGAGCTGACCGAGAACACGGGCGCGCTCATCGCCGGCCGCCGCCTGTTCGACATCGCCAAGGGCTGGAACGACAAGCATCCGGCCGGCGCGCCCGTTGTCGTGGTCACGCACCGGCCACCGGCGGATGCTGCCGAGAAGTGGCCGACCACGGCGTTCGTCAACGGCGTCGAAGCGGCGATCAATCGGGCGAAACAGATCGCCGGCGACCGGAACGTCACGATCGCCAGCGCGAACGTGACGCAGCAGGCGCTCGCCCTCGGTCTGGTGGACGAGGTGTGCGTCAGCCTCGTACCGGTGCTGTTCGGCGAGGGCATCCCGTACTTCTCCAAGATCGAGGGCGGGCATCTCCTGCTCGACGACCCGGTCGTCATCCAGAGCCGGCGTGCCGTGCACCTGCGGTATCCGGTCCGTCGCTAGCCCTCTGTCCGGGCCGGTCGGAGGCGTGAGCTCTCCGATGGGGCCGTCATCGCGGTCCGGCCGGCCAGGGCTCGTGGCTGCCGCGTGATCATGGCATGTTGCCCACGTTAAACGGCGGGTCGCCCCCTGGCCCAATCCCTGTGCGTCACGGGGTGCTGGGTCGCCGTTAGTCTGCCGTTTTGAGGTGGCGGTCCAGGTGGTCGAGGGTGAGCGGCTGCCGGCGTAGCGGCTCGTAGGTGTCTGGCGTCGTGGGGTGGAGTCCGCCGAGGCTGTCGAGGAACAGTTCCAGTTGCCGGCCGGTGATGAGCTCGTTCAGCTCGGCGCCGATGACGGGCAGCGGGCGGGACAACTTGACGACGCCGAGCCAGATGTCGATGGGGTTGATGCCCTGGCGGAGCCGCCCCTCCTGCTGGGCGGCGCGGGTGAGCTGCTCCATCCGCTCGTAGAGCTGGTCGCGTCGCGCCTTCAGGGCTCCCCCTTCGCCGCGTGCGTCCTCCTCCAGGACGGGGAGCAGCACCGGCATGATGACGCTGAGCCGCAACTCCACCAGGCGGCGTACGAGTTGCACGAGAGCGCCCCAGGCGTCGGGGTGCGCGGCGGTGGCGCGGTCCAACTCCTCGCCGACCAAGGTCAGGTTCTCCAGGGCGACCTGCAGGACGAGCGTGTGGCGGTCGGGGAAGCGGCGGTAGAGGGTGGCTATGCCGACGCCGGCGCGGCGGGCGATCTCCTCCAGCGGCGCGTGGATGCCCTGCTCGAGGAAGACCTCGCGGGCCGCGACGATGATCTGCTCACGGTTGTGACGGGCGTCGGCCCGCAGCCGGGTGGTGTTCTCGGTCAAACCGGCACCCATCTCGTTGATATGGAGGCAATCCCTTCGGTTGTGTTAGCTTAGCGCCAAAAGCAAGCGAAGGGTTCTCCTCCGTTTATTGAGGTGAGGCTGATGTCCCCGACCACGACTTCTGACAGCGGGAGCTTCCCGCTCCCGCGGCGGTGCCCGTTCGCCCCGCCTCCGGAATACGACCGGCTACGCACCACGCAACCCGTCTCTGAAGTGCGGTTGCCCACCGGCGGCACCGCCTGGCTGGTGACCCGGTATGAGGATGTCCGGACCGTGCTGAGCAGCCCGGCGTTCAGCGCCGACGGCACCCGGCCCGGCTTCCCCACGCTCCTGCCGGGGCAGGCGCAGGTCCTGCGGCGCCCGCCGTTCATCCGGATGGATCCGCCGCAGCACAGCTTCTACCGGCGCATGCTCATCCAGGAGTTCACCCTCAAGCGGGTCAAGACGATGCGGCCCGGCATCCAGGCCACCGTTGACCGGCTGCTCGACGACTTGGTCGCCACGACTCCGCCGGTGGACCTGGTCGAGGCGTTCGCGCTCCCCGTCTCGTCACTGGTGATCTGCCAGCTGCTCGGCGTGCCGTACGACGACCACGAGTTCTTCCAGAGCAGGAGCAAGGTCGGCGTGTCAGGGACCAGCACCGCCGGGCAGTTCGCGGCCGCGCTGGGTGAGCTGCGCGCCTACATGGACGGCCTGATCACCCGCAAGCAGCACGAACCCGGCGACGACCTGCTGAGCAAGCTGGTCACCGAGCGCCTGGAGCCCGCCGGCGAGCTCCGCCGCGATGAGCTGCTCATGATGTGTCTGATGCTGCTGAACGCGGGCCACGAGACCACGGCGAACATGATCTCGCTGGGCACCGTGGCCCTGCTGGAGCACCCCGACCAGCTCGCCGCCCTGCGAGAGAACCCCGAGCTGCTCCCCGCTGCCATCGAGGAACTGCTGCGCTACCTCAGCATCGCCGACCTCGTCACCACCCGCATCGCGGCCGAGGACACCGAGCTCAGCGGCACCCGGATCCGCGCGGGCGAGGGGGTCTTCGCCCTGCTGGCCGCCGCCGACTGGGACCCCGCGGTGTTCCCCGAGCCCGAACGGCTCGACGTGCACCGCGGCAACGGGCACCACGTCGCCTTCGGCTACGGCGTACACCAGTGCCTCGGGCAGAACCTCGCCCGGGCAGAACTGGAGATCGCCTTTTCCACTCTGTTCGCGCGCATCCCCACCCTGCGGGTCGCCGTCCCGGTGGACGAGCTGCCCTACAAGCACGGCAACCTCGCGTACGGCATCCACGAACTGCCCGTCACCTGGTAGACGGCCCATGCGGATCACCGCGCCGGAGGTCTTCGACCAGGGCGACGGCGACGGACTGGTCGCGGTACTCCTACCGGACCCTCCCGGCTGCGGGACCCGGTTCACCGCCGCTGCCGGCTACCCCGTCGGCTACCATCCTGGCCACCCGCTGGGCCGCCACCGGTCACCGGTAGCCGCTGGTCGTGTCCGACGCTGGAGGACGGGCCGGCGAGCCGTCCTGCCGTCGCACGGCGAACGGTGCGTCCGCAGGCCAGTCTCGACCGCGGATCGGTCGGCAGCGCATGGTCGGGCCGGGCCGTGCATCACCCGGCGGGCTTGATACGGAGGACAGCGGTGGTGTCGTGGATCTTGACGATCTCCAGGCTCATGCTGTTGTTGATGGTCGCGACGGCTCCCTTGCCGCAGCTGAAGCTGACACCGCCGACCACGCCGTCCTTGGACGCCGAGACGCCGCCACCACCGTTACAGCCCGAAAGGCTGTAGCCCGACCCCGTCAGCGGCGCGGCCATCTCGACCGCGTCGCGGGTGATCGCCTTCACCTCGATCGGCCCGAGGCCGTATGTTTCCGGCACTGTCACCACGTCGCCCACGGCGACCTTGACCTCACACGTTCCGCCAGCGCACGGCCCCGTTGGCGAGGGTGGGTGCGTGGCCGTCTCCTGGGGAGAAGGCGTGGAGTCGGACGCCAGCGACCCGGAGCGGGACCCGTCCGAAGAAGCCGAAGAACACGATGTGAGAGCGGCGAACGCGATAGCGACGACAGCGGCGGATAGACCTCTACGCATCATGGTCGCCATTGAACCCCGCCACACATCCTGGCCTCAGCAGATCACGAAACAACTATCTTCGCCGCCGTACCGGCACAGGCCGCGCCGGGTGATCTGGTGGACCTGCCGCCCACCAGTTCGACCGTCATCTACACCCGCCGCTGACCACCACCCGGCAGACCGTCACCATCAAGACCAGCACGGCGACCTCGAACGGCCTGGCCGTCAATGCGTCGATCGCCACCGCCTGATCGCAGTGAGATGTTCCGAGCGGTACGCGTCTCGCACCCCGGCGTCCGGGCCGAGCTTCCGGTGACTATATTGAATATATGGTGCGTAAAATCATGCTGAAGGCGCTTCGGAAGGGAGCACTGAATTGAGGAGAGGCGTACTCGCCACCGTCTGCCTGGCCTTCTTCATGACGATGCTGGACACCACCATCGTCAACATCGCGATCCCCGGCCTGCGGGCCGACCTCGGCGCCTCACTGGATGAGGCGTTATGGGCGCTCAACGGCTACACGCTCGCCTTCGCCGGACTGCTGCTGACCTTCGGCCGCCTTGGCGACCGCTACGGGCACCGTGCCGTGTTTCTCGCCGGCCTGGCGGTGTTCACCATCGCCTCGGGGCTGTGCGGCCTGGCGCAGGATCCGGCGCAGCTCATCGCCGTACGCGTGCTGCAGGGCGCCGGGGCCGCGCTGCTGATGCCGCAGACCTTGTCGATCATCATGACCGCCTTCCCGCCTGAACGGCGCGGCGCGGCCTTCGGCGTGTGGAGTGGCGTCGCCGGGCTGGCCACCATCGCCGGCCCCGCCGTGGGCGGCGTGCTCGTCGACACCCTGAGCTGGCGGTCGGTGTTCCTCATCAACCTGCCGCTCGGCGTGCTCGCGTTCGTGGCCGCCCGCATCCTCATCCCGCCGGGCGGCGCCCCCCGGCAGGGGCGGGCGGGGCTCGATCCGATCGGCGTGCTGCTGTCGTCGGCGGGGTTGTCCGTGCTGGTGTTCGCGCTCCTGGGCGGCGAGCTCTACCTGGCCGGCCTCGGCGGCCTCCTCCTCGGCGCCTTCCTGGCCCAGCAACGCTCGGCGCAAGAGCGCACGCCGCTGCTGCCCTTCCGGCTCTTCCACGACCGCAACTTCGGGCTGATGAACGCCGTGCTCATGGCCGCCCTGTTCGCCACGGCCGGCCTGCTGATCACCTATACCCTCTACCTGCAGTCGGTGCTCGGGCTCTCACCGACGCAGGCGGGACTGATGCTGGCACCGCCGTCGCTGGCAACCCTGATCATCTCGCCGCTCGCCGGCAGGCTCGCCGACCGGGTGAACCCGCGACTGATCTTCGGGCTGGGCCTGTCCGTCTTCGCCGCCGGGTTCGTCCTGCTGGCGCTGTTCAGCGACGGGCAGACGAACGCCCTCGCGCTGCTGCCCGGGATGCTCCTGTGCGGAGTGGGCGCGGGCGCGGTGTTCGCGCCGGCCAACACGCTGGCCATGCGGGAGGTCCCGCCGGAGCTCTCCGGCGCGGCGTCCGGAGTGGTGAGCACCCTGCGCCAGGTCGGCACCGTGCTCGGCACGGCCGTCGTCGGCGCGCTCCTGCAAACCGGGACGAACCTGGTCCAGGCCATGCCGGCCGCGCTGTACACGGTGGTCGCCGTGCTCCTCGCCACGGCCGTGGCCACCTGGTGGACCAGACGGCCGGCGGTTCAACACACCCACCCTTGACAGGAACGAAGGACCATGCGCAAGAAACACATCGCGGTCGCTCTCTGCCTGACCGCCGTCGGGCTGGCCGGAGCGGTGACCCCGGCATCGGCGGCGCCCATGACGAAGGTGGCCCAGCCGGACCGGGGATTTCCGAAATTCGTCCGGTTGCCGGCGGACCAGGCGAACCACCCGTCGTCCCCCTTCGAGTGGTGGTACGTCGTCGGGCACGTGCGGGCAGGCGACCGTCGCTTCGGCTACGAGGTCACGATCAACCGGTCGAGCGCCGGACCGGAGGTGCACGCGGCCATCACCGACGAGAAGAACGGAAAACACTACTCCCTCGTTGAACGGTTCCCCTTGGAGGAGGTGAGCTTCTCGGACTCCAAGCTCGACGTTCGTACGCCCAAGGCATCACTGACCGGCCCGATGGAGGCGATGACCCTCAAGGCGACCCTCCCCGACGGCCGCGTCGAGCTCGTCCTGCGGCACTCGGGACCGGCTCTCTACCCAGGCGGAACCGGGTTGATCCCGTTCGCCGAAGGCCAGAGTTACTATTACTCACTTCCCAGCCTGAAGACGAGCGGGCACCTCACCGTCAAGGGAACGACCCACGCCGTACGCGGGGAGTCATGGCTCGACCGGCAATGGGGCGACTGGGAATGGTCCAAGATCAAGCGCTGGACCTGGATGGCCGTCCACCTCGGCAACGGTGACCGCCTCAACGTCTGGGACCTGGTCGGCACCCGCGACGAGAAAGCGTACGCCACGATCCTGCACCGCGACGGGCGCCAGACGATCGCGCCCATGGTCCCTCTCGCGAAGAACGCCGGAGGACACTGGCGCAGCCCCCTGACCGGGCAGAACTATCCCACCCGATGGAAGGTGAAGATCCCGGGCCTGCGGGCCGATCTCACCGTGCGGTCTCTCGTCACCGACCAGGAGCTCGACATCCGCTACCCCGGCCAGCCTTCCGGACTGTACGAGGCGGACTCGGCGGTCACCGGCACCTACGCCGGCCGGCCGGTGAGCGGGCAGGCCTACGTCGAACTCTACGGCGACTGGTCCCGACAGAGATGATCATGAACCACGCCGACGTACCAAGAAGTTCCCCATGGCCGGAGCCAACCGCGACCCCGCACGCTTCACCGATCCGGACCTGTTCGGCCACGGCGTGTAACCAGTGCCTCGGCCGGCAGCTCGCCCGTATGGAGATGCGCATCGCCTATCCCGCGCTGCCGCGGCGCTTCCCGACGCTGAAGCTCGCTGTGCTCCCGAGCAGGTGCCGATGCGGACGGACAGGGCGGTCTACGGCGTGGACCAGCTCCTGGTCGAGTGGTAGCCAGCGCCAGCCAGGCCATCCACGGCGCGTACGCAAGATCGGATAGCCCCTCACCAGGCCACCTCTCCAAAGTCCGCTGAGATCCATGTCAGGACAAGCGGGGGCTGGAGGGAGTGGCCGTCAGAGAGGCGCCGGTCGTAACCGGCCATGGCGGCCAGGTGCCGCCGGGGGTCGGTGGTGGCTTCCAGTTCGTCGATCGCCTGGGGCAGGTCGGCGGCCAGGTCCGCGGCGTCGGCCAGTGCCCAGACCAGCCCTGCCTTGTTCTGGTACGCGGCGTACACGGTCGGGACGGCGACCCCGGCTTCCCGAGCGACGTCGCGCACGGTGGTCGCCCCCCCATCCTTGTGTCAGGAACCGCCGGCGCGCGGCGTCGGCGATCTCCGCTCGCGTCTGATGTGCCTGTGCCACGCGGCGCAGTGAGGTGTAGCGGCGTCGTCCTGGCTCGTTCTCCATGATTGCATCAATTCCTTCCGCCGCTTATATTCAATATATGCATCGTAAACTCAACTGGTTGGCGCCGTGACCGTCACCAGTCTGGCGGGCGCGGCAGGCATCGGATTCGTCCTGCTCGCAGTCGTCATCAACGTCATCTACGTCCGGGCCGGGCTCCCGCTCCCCACCTCCGGCCAATCCCTGGAGGCGAACACCGACGCGCTGGCCGCCGTCGGCAAACGCATCAACCTCCCCTCGGTCTTCGCGCCGGCCAGCTGGCTGTTCACCACCCTGTTCGCCGCCGGTCTGCTCGCCGTGCTCTGGCGCGGCGACCAGACCGCCAGCAATATCTGGGCCCTGACCGGCTTCGCCGGCGTCCTCATGCAGAACGCCACCTTCATGGTGGTCGAATCACTGCGCTTCGGGATGACCGCGGCCGCCCGACATCACCGCGGCTCGGTAGCCGGGCTGTGGGCGTTCAGCAACGTGCTCTTCGGGTTCAACCAGGTCTTCCTGGCCATCGCGGTACTCGGCTTCACCGCCGCGGGAGCCGGCCTCGCGTTCATCCCCGCCTGGCACGCGTGGCTGGGCTGGATCAGCGCCGCCCTGCTGTTCATTTCCTCCACGGCCGCTCCGTACAACGCCGACAGCACCAACCGCATCGCACTGACGGGCCTGTTCGGCTGGCTCGGCTGGGCCTCCTGGATCGTCGTCTACAGCATTGCCCTGCTGAACATCTGAGGGAGGAGTAAGCGCATGATCCTTGTGACCGGGCAGCCGGGTCGTTCGCGAACTCACCGCGGCAGGCGCGGAAGTACGGACGCTCACCAGACGTCCCGACGATGCCCGGCGATCTCCTGGTGGCGGCGTCCGCCGGGGTGGCGTTCGAGGGTGGACGTGGTCTAGCTGTTCCCCGTACCGGGGTGGCCCCTCGCCGACCTGCTGGCGAACGCGCGTAAGGCCGGTGTACGCAGGATCGTCCTGCTGTCCTCGGCCTCCTCCCCGGTGAGCCCAGCGTGATCGTGCGGCAGCATCGCGCCAACGAGGACGCCGTACGCGCCTCCGGCCCGCGTTCATGGCCAACGATCTGTCATGGGCGCCCGCCATCCGTGCCGAGGACACGGTGTACAACGCCTTCCCCGACGCCTCGCCGGCACCGGTCGACGAGTACGACGTCGCCGCGGTCATCGCCGCCGCGTTGAAGCCGAAGAGAGCAGGCAAAAGATGACAAAGGCCGCTCTGAGCGACGCCTCCACCACACGACCGATGAAAGGTGCATGACATGACCACCGGCCACTCCGGCAAGGTCGCCGGGCCGACCGGACCGTACCGTGCGAGCCGGATCACACGGGCGGGCAACGTGATCGTCGGCGTGCTCATCCGTGCCGGTCTGATCCCCCATTGCCACCTGTTGACCACCCGGGGCCGCAAGAGCGGCCGCCTGCGCACCCAGCCCGTGACCGTCATCGAACACGAGGGCAGACGCTGGCTGGTCGCTCCCTACGGGGAGGTCGCCTGGGTGCTCAACGCCGAAGCCGGACTCCACCCCGCCTTCGAGCTCACCCCGCTCGACGGCGACCCCTGGTCAAAGGGATACGCCTGAGCTGTTCTTTATCCTCCGGCTCGTTGCGGTGGACGCGGGTTTGATCGTTTCGCGGATGGTCGGCTCTGGCCCCGTAATCGGTGGTGGCGCTGAGTGATCATCTGCCGGCCTGGGCCGTGCTGAAGATCGACGATCTTACGGGTGTGGTGTTTGCGGGTCTGGACGAACAGGCTCACCGGCCAGTTAGGCGCGGTGGCCAAGGAACTGGCAGGCCGGGCTGGTGCCCGACTGTCAGCGGTCCTGGCCATCACGATCTCGAGGTCCACGGCGCTGCGCCTGCTCATGCGAGTGTCGCTGCCACCTCTTGCGGACCCCACGCGTGCTGGGTGTCGATGACTTCGCGCTCAAACGACGGCATCGGTATGGTCCCGGCGATCGGATCAGTCGCGGCCGGGACGGGCGAGGGCGTCCACCAGAGTGCGGAGCCCGGTCAGGAAGGCGCTCTCGTGGTCGAAGGCGCGGAACACGCGGTGGATGCGTTCCGGGTCCTCCGCCGCGGACGCCAGCAGTTCCTCGCGGGAGCTGCGTCGTTCGGGGGCGGCGGCGGGCAGGAAGCTCAGGTGGCCGAGAACGTACCACCAGAGCTGGAGGTAGGCGTCGGTGGCGCGGTGGTCGTCGAGGCCGAGGTCGCCGAACCGGTCCAGGGCCCAGGTGAACATCAAGGTGGCCCGCGGAGCGAACCATTCGCCCTGCCGCAGGATCTCGACGACCCACACATGCCGCGCGAGATAGGCGTCCAGCCCGGCGAACGCGGTGACCAGGCGCTCCTGCGGCGTGCCCTCGTCGCCTGGTAGCGGCGGCAGCCCTTTCGCCACGTCGTCCAGCAGGGCGAGGATCAGTTCGCGCTTGTCCTCGACATGCCGGTATATCGCCATCGGCGCCGCGCCCAGTTCGGCGGCGACCCGGCGGATGGTCAGCCCTTCGATGCCCTCGGACTCGGCCACCCGGCGCCCGGCGGCCACCACCACCTCGCGGGTGAGGAACTGGCGGCGTCGGCTGGCACTCGAACGGGCGATCACTCCCTCCACTGTAGTGGCGCGAGCCTACTGCCGACTCTGAAGTAAGGCTACCCTTGCTTTAGTGTACTAAGTACGCAAGAGTTCGCGGGGCGAGATGCCTCTAGCGCTCGAAAATGATTATCGTTACTCTCTCGCTGTCCGGCTTGATGTGAAAGGTGGGGGAATGTCCTTGATGGCAACGGCGCAGCGGGCGCCATCGGTGCTGGCTCCGGCACGCGCCACACTGATCGGCTGCGGTCTCCTGACCGCGGTCAGCGCGCTCGCCGGCATGGCGCCCCTGGTGGCCGTGGTGGAGATCAGCCGGCGCCTGCTGCGCGGGGACACGGACGTGTGGCCGATCATCGTGCTCGCGCTCGTGGCGCTGGCGGTCAAGCAGCTCGGCACCTTCAGCGCGGGCGTTCTGACACATCTGGCCGACATCCGGGTCTCCTTCGGCATCCGCCGCGCCCTGCTGGGCAAGTTGCGCAGGCTCCCCCTCGGCTGGTTCACCGATCGCAACTCCGGAACGGTGAAGAAGACCGTCGAGGACGACGTGGCGGCACTTCACCAGCTCATCGCGCACTCCGTGGTGGAGGTCACCGCGGCTGCGGTCCCGCCGGTGGTGGCGATCGTGTACCTCGTGGTCGTCGACTGGCGCATGGCCCTGGTCGGCCTGCTGCCCATGGTGGTCGGGCTGGTCGTCTACCAGCGGGCGATGGCCGACGCGGGCACGAAGTACCCGGAGTTCATGGAGTGGCTGACCCGCCTCAACGGCGCCGCGGTCGAGTTCGTCAACGGCATCGGCGTCGTGAAGGCGTTCGGCGCGCCCGGCGCCGCCAGCAGCCGCTTCCGGGACGTCTCGCGGAGCTTCGCGCGGTTCTTCCTGGACTGGGCCCGCTCGACGAGCTCCGCGGGCGTCATCGCGGAGATCCTCCTGTCGCCGCCCAGCGTGCTCGTCGTCATGGCGAGCGCGGGAGGCGCGCTCACCGCGGCGGGTCAGTTGCCGGTCGAGAGCTTCATCGCCTTCCTGGTGTTCGGTACGGTCACCACCGCGGGCTTGATGACGGTCATGATGTCGATCCATCCGCTGGTCACGGCCATGAGCGTGGCCCGGCGCATCCGCGACGTGCTCTCCGGCCCCGAACTGCCCGTCCCGGCCCGCCCGATCGTGCCCGACCAGGACACGCCGGGCCCCGTGGTCAGGATGCGCGGAGTCCGTTTCGCCTACGGCGACACCGTGGCGCTGGACGGAGTGGACCTGGACCTCGAACGCGGCACGGTGACCGCGCTGGTCGGCCCGTCCGGTTCCGGCAAGTCCACGCTGGCCAAGCTGCTGCCCCGCTTCGACGACCCGCAGGAGGGGACCGTCGAGCTCTACGGCGTCGGCCTGCGTGACATCGACCCCGCCGAGCTGTACCGCCACGTGGCCTTCGTCTTCCAGGACGCGGCGCTGCTGCGCATGAGCATCAGGGACAACATCCGCCTGGCCCGCCCGGACGCCGACGACGCGGCCGTTCGCGCCGCCGCCGCCAAGGCACAGATCCTTGACCGCCTCGACGAACTGCCCCGCGGACTCGACTCCGTGGCCGGTGAGGACGCCGAGTTGTCCGGCGGCGAACGGCAGCGGGTGTGCATCGCCCGCGCGATCCTCGCCGACCGGCCGGTGCTGGTGCTGGACGAGGCGACCGCGAGCGCCGACCCGGAGAACGAGGCCCGCATCCAGGACGCCCTGAGCGAGGTCGCCCGCGACCGCACCGTGCTGGTCATCGCCCACCGGCTGAGCACCGTGCGCGGCGCCGACCGGATCGTCGTGCTGGACGGCGGCCGGGTGGTGGAGCGGGGACGGCACGAGGAACTGCTGGCTCTCGACGGGCTCTACGCGCGCCTTTGGGAGCACGATCAGCGCACGCGCGAGGACATCGTGGCCGGAACGGAGACGCGCTGATGATCACCATGATCCGATACCTGTCCGAGGTGCTGGACGAGAAGGGCCGGCGTCATCTGCGGGTCATGCTCATGGCACAGGCGGCGCAGGGAGTCCTGCAGGGACTGGGCTTCCTGTTCGTGGCGCCGCTCGTCGCGAGCCTGACGAGCCCGCCCGTGGACTGGAGCCGGTTCTGGCTCTGGCTGGGCGCGATCGTCGCCGCGGTCGGCGTCCATCACGTGCTGCTGGCCAAGAGCACCTCGCTGGGCTACCTCGTCGGCACGGACGTGCTCACCAGCTTCCACGAGCGCATCGGCAGCCACCTCGCCACGCTCCCGATCGGCTGGTTCGGCGGCGACCGTACCGGACCGGTCGGGCGCATACTCGGCAAGGGCACCATGGACGTGGCCAACATCCCCGCCCACCTGCTGAGGCATGTCGTCGTCGGGGTGACCGCGCCCACGGTCATGATCATCGGCAGCTTCCTGCTCGACTGGCGGATCGGCCTGGCCTTCACCGCCGGCGCGGTGGTGTGCGCCCTGGCGCTGCGGCTGCTCATGGTGATCGTCCGCCGTAACGACGACGACTACGAGCACGACATCGGCGCGACGTCCTCCCGCATCGTCGAGTACGCGCGCCAGCAGCCGGTCCTGCGTGCCTACGGTGTGCTCGACCGGCCGGAGATGGGCACGCTGGAGGAGTCCCTGATCCGTCAGGAAGGGTCGCAGTCCCGCCTGACGATCCGCGGCGCGTGGGGGCTGATCGTGTTCTTCGGCACCCTGCAACTCGTGGTCACGGCCGTCATCGCGCTCGCGGTCGCACTCACCCTGCAGAGCGCCATCGCGCTTCCGGTCATGATCGGCGTACTGATCGTCACCCTGCGCATGCTGGACCCGATCACCCAGCTCGGCGAGCTGGCCGGGCACGTACAGGTCAACGCCGACGCCATCGGGCGCGTCCGCGCGCTGCTGGCGGTGCCACCGCTGCCCGAGCCGGAGCGCCCCGCCGAGCCCGCGGGCTCCGGCATCGAGCTGCGCGGAGTCCGCTTCGGCTACGAGGACGGCCCGGTCGTCCTCGACGGCGTCGACGTGACGATCCCGCCGGGGAGCTTCACCGCCATCGTGGGGCCGTCCGGCGCGGGCAAGAGCACGCTGCTGAAGCTCATCGGCCGCTTCTTCGACGTCGACGCGGGCACGGTCGCCATCGGCGGGCGGGACGTCCGCGAGCTCGGGAGTGCGGGCGTGTCCCGGCTGACGGCACAGGTGTTCCAGGACGTCTACCTGTTCGAGGGCACCATCGCCGACAACCTCCGCATGGCCGCGCCGGACGCGAGCGACGCCGACCTCGACCGCGTGGCCGCCATCGCGCGGCTCGACGAGGTCGTCGAACGCCTCCCCGACGGCTGGCACACCCGGGTCGGCGAGGCGGGCTCGACCCTGTCCGGCGGTGAGAAGCAGCGGGTCTCGATCGCCCGCGCCCTGCTCAAGGACGCTCCCGTCGTGCTCCTGGATGAGGCCACGGCCGCCCTCGACGCGGCCAACGAGGCCGCCGTCGCCGACGCCATCACCGAACTGGCCCGCGACCGCACCGTCATCGTCGTCGCCCACCGCCTGTCCACCGTGGTCGCCGCCGGCCGCATCCTCGTCCTCGACCGAGGAAAGATCACCGAGCAGGGCGACCACGACGAGCTCCTCGCCGCGGGAGGCACCTACGCCCGCTTCTGGAACGAGCGGGTACGCGCCCGCGGCTGGCAACTCGCCTCGAAGGGAACACCGTGACCACGACCACTCCGCCCGAGCGCCGTCTCGACCTGCGCATGAGTCCGAGAGACCTCATCAACATCGGCGTCTTCGGCGCCCTCTACCTCGCCGTCGTGTTCGCGATCAACATGCTGGGCTTCCTCAACCCGGCCGTCATGCTGGCCGCCCTCGTCGCGAGCATCGTGGCCGCCGGAGTCCCGTTCGTGCTGTTCCTCACCCGGGTACGGCACGCGGGCATGGTCACGGTCTTCGCGATCATCACCGGCGGATTCCTCATGCTCACCGGGCATCCGCTGATCAGCTTCGTGATCACCATCGGCTGCGCGCTGGCCGCGGAGCTGATCATCTGGGCCGGCCGGTACGCCTCACGCCGCCTGAGCGTGCTCGCCTACGCCGTCTACTCCGCCTGGTACGCCGGGCCGATGATGCCCATCTTCTACGACCGCGACGCCTACTTCGCCGGACCTTCGATGCAGGCGATGGGCGCCGACTTCGTCAGCCAGATGCAGACGTTGCTCTCCCCGCCGGTCCTGCTCGCCTTCGACGTCTCCACGATCGTCTTCGGCCTGCTCGGCGGGCTGCTCGGCGTGCGGCTGACCCGCAAGCACTTCGAGAAGGCGGGCCTGGCGTGAGCACCGGCACCATGGCGTCGCGCGGGCGCGCCGCGACGGCGGCTCGCCCGAGCCCGCTGCTGCGGCTGGACCCGCGGACCAAAGCGCTGCTCGTGTTCGCGACGAGCCTGGTGGTCATGGCCCCGCAGGGCGCCTCGTTCGTGCCCGCGGCGCTCGTCCTCGGCGTGCTGCTCGCGCTCAACGAGGGTGCCTGGGTACGCGCGCTCGCCCTGCCGGCCGGTGCCGCCGCCATCGGAACGGTCGCCTACCTGCTACCGGTACTCCTCCCGCATCCGGCGGTCGGCATGGTCGCGACCCTGGCCGCGTACCTCGTCCGTTTCGTCGCCATCGGCGGCGTGGCCCTGCACCTGATCTCCACGACCTCTCCCACGGAGCTGACGGCGGCGCTGCGCGCCGCCCGGGTGCCGAGAGCGATCACCGTCTCCGCGGCCGTGATGCTGCGGTTCCTGCCGACGATCTTCGCCGAGGCCCGCGCCGTGTACGACGCCATGCGGCTGCGGGGGATCGGCGGATGGGGCGGCATGCTGCGCCACCCCGTGCTCGGCATCGAACGCTTCACGGTCCCGCTCATCGCCTCCAGCCTGCGCGTGGCCGAGGACCTGTCCGCCTCCGCCCTGCTACGCGGGCTCGGCTCGACCGCGCGCCCCACCGCCATGCGCCCGCCGCGGCTCGCCGCCGCAGACGGCGCGGCCGTTCTCGCCGCGCTGGCGCTGGGCACGGCCACGGTCCTGTGGTGATCCGGATCGACGGGGTGCGCTGGACCTACGCCGGCGCGACAAGCCCCACGCTCGACGGCCTCACCCTGCACGTGCGGCAAGGGGAGACGGTCGTGCTGTGCGGACCCAGCGGATCGGGCAAGAGCACCGCGCTCAGGCTCATGAACGGCCTCATCCCGCACTTCCACGACGGCGAACTCGACGGCACCGTGCACCTCGAGGGGCAGGCCGTCGCCGACCTGACGCTCGACCAGGTCGGCCGCCGCACCGGCACCGTGCTCCAGCATCCCCGCCGCCAGTTCTTCACCGACGAGTGCGAGGCCGAACTCGCCTTCGCGATGGAGAACTTCGGCGAGCCAGCCGAGCGCATCAGGGAACGTGTGAGCGCAGTCGCCACCGGCCACCACCTGCGCCCTCTCGTCGGACGCCGGCTGCAGAACCTGTCCGGTGGACAGCAACAGCAGGTGGCATGTGCCGCCGCGACCGCTCACGATCCGTCGCTGCTGCTGTTCGACGAGCCCACCTCGAACCTGTCCGCCGCCGCGATCGAGCGCTTCACGGCCACGCTGGCCCGGCTCCGTACGAGCGGCGCGACCATCGTCATCGCCGAGCACCGCCTGCACTTCCTGCGCGGCGTCGCCGACCGCGTCGTCGCCCTGCGCGAGGGCCGCGTCGACGCGCAGTGGCGGGGTGCGGAGTTCGCCGCCCTCGACGACGACACCCTGGCGGCCGAAGGGTTGCGTTCCCTCAACCCCGTCCGGCGCCCGGAGGCACTCCGTGTCTTCGCCCGGGGCCCCAGCGTCGACGGTGGTACGCCTTCGGCGCGGCGCTCGGGGGCAGGCGTGACCCTGCGCGGCGTCCGGTGCGCCTTCCACGGCCGCCGGGTGCTGGACATCGAGGAGGCGTACCTGCCAGCCGGCGCGATCACGGCCGTGACCGGGCAGAACGGTGCCGGCAAGAGCACGCTCGCCCGCGTACTGACCGGCCTGCAACGGCACGAGGGTGAGGTGTCGCTGGACGGGCGGCGGCTCGGCCGGGCCGAACGCCAGCGCGTGAGCGGTCTCGTCATGCAGGACGTGCAACGGCAACTGTTCACCGACAGCGTGAGCGCCGAGCTCAGACTCAGCGGGTCCGGCGCGCAGCAGGTCGGCGGCCTCCTGCGTGACCTCGACCTCGAGTCCCTGCGGGACCGGCACCCGTTGTCCCTCTCGGGCGGGCAGCAGCAACGCCTGGTCGTCGCCGCAGCCCGGCTCGGCGCTCGCCGGATCGTCGTGTTCGACGAGCCCAGCTCCGGCGTCGACCGCCGTCACCTGCACTCCGTCGCGCGGATCATGCGCGAGCTCGCCGCCGAAGGCACCACCGTGCTCGTCATCAGCCACGACGACGAACTCCTGGCCCTCGCCGCCGACCAGGAACTCAGGCTCAGGGCCCTCGACGGAGCGTGAGCGAGCAAGGTGTCGATCACCTGGCCGGCCGAGCCATCCGCGTCGGTGGGGCTGGGCCAGACGCACTATGCGCCTGTTGATACCTGCGTCCGCCCAGCTCACAGCGAAGTTGGCCTTGCACGGCATGCGCCGGCTCCGGCCCTCGGCAGAGGGAGACGCATGCGGAACGACGATCGGCCGTGCCGCTTCGCCTGGCCTGTCTCGCCGTCACGAACGCCTTCGCCGCGTCGCGGCTCCTGCGTAGGGGCGATCGAGACAAGGACATCGAGATCATCGCCCTCCGCCACCAGATCACCGTTCGCGAACGGCAGTTTGGCGCCGGCACCAGGGCGAGATTCGCTCCCGAGGACCGTGCCCTCCTTGCCGTCCCGCTGACGTCGAGGAGGGCCGGCACGGCGATCTGATGGGACGGCGTCATGCCCACGCCTGCAGACGCAGATGATGGTGGACGCCGAGGTCGGGCAGCGGTGCGGTGCCGGCTACGGCGAGGTGTCCGACCAGCGCGTCAACTCCCGTAACGGCTGGAGTCCTCCGCCAGTACGCACATGCTGCTTGAACTGCACGGATGAATTTTCGGCAGGCGCAGAGCTTTGGCATCGGACACGCCTGCGATCGGGCGAGCAGCGCGATCCAACCGAATACCCGTAAAACGATCAAGTACCACAGCCGCAGAGCCATCCTGCGATCCTGCAGGAGCCGAGCCATCGAACACAGCAAAACCCCAGATCAAGCCCCGTGACACATATTCGGTACCTAGACCGTCCGTGACGCGACCCATCTCAACGCCCTGCGGTCCATCCGCCGAAGATCCATCGTCGCAGGCATGATCAGCGAATACCAACACGCTGCTTAACTGCAGCCCAGCGTACGCAACTCAATATTCGAGCGGCACACTACAACAGTACATCTACATTTATTCTACACGGCGGTCCGACATTAACGGAGTGCGCCCTTCCCATTACTAAAGGCGCTCTTTCATTTATTCGTATCTTATGTGATGATCGGGACTGTTTTGCCAACCTCGACGGGAGGCTACGGTGTCTACCTATCGATTAGCGTCCGGCTTACTGTCTCGCGCACGCCGGTACTTCTACATGATCGCTGCTCTGACACTCTCGGTATCGCTTCTTACGGCTCCGGCGATCGCGCAAGGACCGCCGCCATCCCCGCCTCCCAGCGCCAAGGTAGCGCGGACCGCCGCCCCGAACCCGACCGATGTCGCGTTGGCAAAGGCCAAGGAAGTCAACGAGCGAGTCGAGGTCGAGGCGCTACGCTCGGCGACTGCGACCTACTATGCCAATCCGGACGGGAAGACCCTGCGTGCCGAACTGTCCAGTGTCCCGATCCGGGTCAAGACAGACGACGGCTGGCGCCCAATCGACCTCACCTTGGTCGAAAAGGATGGTGCGCTGCGACCCAAGACCGCTCCAGGCGATTTGGTCCTATCGCGTGGCAACGACTCTACCGTCGCGACTTTCTCCGGCGAAAAAGGCCGCATGGCCTTCGCCTCTCCGAGCACGCTGCCCAAGCCGACTGTTAAAGGGAATGTAGCCACATATCCTTCCGCATATGGGCCAGGCATCGACCTGGTTGTCTCCGTCATGCCCAGCGGGTTCCGGCACGACGTGGTGATCCGCCAGCGACCCACCAACGCCCTAGAGTTACGTGTGCCGATGCGCCTGTCTAGTGGAACGAAGCTTGGTATCGGGGCGGACAAGACCCCCGGTCTTCTGAATGCGACAGGTGAAGAAGCCGCGGATCTTGCGGCCGCACCAGTGATCGATGCAGCAGCTATGAGAGATCCCGACAAGGGCAACATCAGCCAAGCCAAGGCCAAAATAGACGGCAATAACGTGATCTACACCGCGCCGGCGACCTTCCTGAACGATCCAACCACCACCTACCCAGTGACAGTGACCACAGCGTCGGAGACATGGGAGGGGACAGGGATCGCGGGTGACACCCATGTAAGCAACGTGCTGCCGGACGGCAGCGCCAACGCCACTCTGCCATGGCTGCTGGCCGGCAAGTCGCACAGCGGCTCTCGTACGCACCGCACATACATCATGTTCCACATCAGCGGGACCCCGCTGGAAGGCGGCACCGTCCACAACGCCGACCTGCGCCTGCACAACCAGGACTCCCACACCTGCAGCGACACCGACAGTCCCGGCATCGACCTGCAACGCGTCACCAGCCCCTGGAACACCGGCACGATCAGCTGGAACAACCAGCCCTCCACCGTGCTGTCCGGCCACGTCGCCAACCGCGGCGCCTACAGCGCCACCCGCTGCCCCGAGGGCGAAGGCGAGCTCTACTACTCCATCGAGCTCATCGTCCAGGCCTGGATGAACGGCACCCCCGACCTCGGCGTCCGCCTCAACTCCGTCATCGAACCCGACAGCACACAGAACTGGCGCTACTACCGCTCCCACGAATATGGCGGCTACGACACCTACCCCTTCACCCCCCGCGGCCCCGTCCTGTTCATCCAGTACACGCCCGCCGACCGACCAGTGAGCGCAGTTGCTTGGCGATACACAGAGCCCGAGGCAAGCACCTATGACGAGATCGAGGCCCTGGCCAACGATCCTGCTCGCGCGCGGGCTACGCAATCCGTCGGTCCTGATCCCGTCGGCCCGAGTTGGGAGGAAGCGCAGCAAGCCAAGGAATCAGGTAGCGAGTTCGATATCCAGGACGCGGAGCAGCAGACGCCCCTGCCACATGAGTCGGATCCGCCTGTCGAACCGGAACCCGATACAACTCTTCCGACGGTCGTGGAGACTTCACCCGCTCGTGATGCAACTGGTGTTCCCATCATCACGACCATCAGGGCTACCTTCGGCGAAGCGGTTAGAGGCAGCGACATCCAGGTGAAGAAGCAGGATGGCGGCGCTGTGGCGGGAACGCCTGTTTACGCTAATAGGACGCTCACGTTCACCCCTTCTGCACCGCTTGCAGCAGACACCAGGTACACGGTCGAGGTTACGAAAGCCACTGACTACGCGGACAACGTGATGGCCCCCCACTCTTGGGCCTTCACGACAGCCAACGCATCGCTGGAAGGTCTGGTGGCTGCCTTCGGTTTGGAAGAGGGCACCGGTTCGACGGTCGCCGACGCATCGGGCAACAACAACTCCGGCGTCGCCCAGAGCACCACCTGGG
>NZ_JBHYJD010000036.1:114857-119394 GCF_042740555.1 Nonomuraea sp. NPDC059007
GTCACCTACGACGGCTCCAACGCCCACATGTACGTAAACGGAACCCAAGTCGCGACCACGGCCATGACCGGCAGCCTGATCGATGACAACGGCACTCTCCGCCTGGGCGGAAACACCAAGTGGGGCGAATACTTCAAGGGACTCATCGACGAAGTCCGCATCTACAACCGCGCCCAGACCCCCGCACAAATCCAGACAGACATGAACGCACCTGTGGTGTCAGCACCCAAGGCACGATCGCTGGAAAAGGCACGGACGGCGATGGCGGCTGATGACAATAACCCTCAACCGCCGCCGGCCATCTACGAGTACGGCAGAATGACGCCGGATGATTGTAAGCGAAACTTCAGCCGATCGAATCGTCCAGAGGGGTATGCGCGGAATCACTTCTCCTGGTGCTCGACGTCAAACCTGGACTTATTTCACCAGCCCGGCCGCACTCCCACGATCATGGATTTCCACGCAAAGATCGTCATCATGGCCTATACTTTCAACGGTAACAACAGCGTCGAGACCAACAACGGCGGCACCAGTCGCGACATATTCGTTGATGTTCACGTCTACGACGTCCGCACAAGAGGCGGCGCTACTGCCAAGCACCTCACTCTCGGGGTCGAGCCCGTCGGAACCGGCTGCGAGCACGTAACCTCGTGGGGCGGTAGCCCCACGATCAACTATCGCACCAAGCCGATCGGTCTTTGGCAGGACTTCGGCTCCGCCCGGTTCAGGTTGAGGTGCCCCGACAGCAAGGCTCCATCGCAGCGTCACATAAAATGGAGCCCGCTCTTCGATGAGACAGTGTACAACCTCGAAAAGATGAGCATCAGCGGCTTCAAGATGTACGGCTATTCTCCGGACTGGCCCTCTCCTCAAGGGGGGTACGGATACGCCAACTCGCTCGGAGCATCGGAAGGCGGGTCGATTGTACGCTGCGACTCCGCCACCTACATCAAGCCGCAAGGCGGCTGCGTCTTCAACTCCGCCACTCCCATGATGATCTGGAAACTGGGCCAAGGATACGACACCGCCTATCAGCACTACTGGAAAGCGTGCTACCAGGCTCACGACACATTCCCCGTACACCCTGACAAGCGACTGCCGGGCTGCTACCGACCTGGCGCAATGAAAGACAACTACCTCCACCGAGAAGACTCCGAAGTCGCAGAGAGCGTACACAAGAAGACATGGAAGGCTTGCACAGGCATCTGGGGTTCATACGCACCAGCCGGCAAAGAATGCGACGAGTACCCGTTCGCGGGAAGCTTCGAGCGCGCAAACGCAGCACCCAGCATGTTCTCGCTATGCCCCATCCGCGCAGACCACAACGGCCTGGCCGGGACGCTCCTGGAGAACAGATTCTTCATCAAGGACAGAGTCATAGTCGGGGACATCTACTACAACAAACTCAACACCACTCTCGAAAACCCGCCGACTAAGGAAGAACTCTGCGGCAGGCCAGTGCCATAACTGCCACCTGGCGACCTGAAGGCTAGGGGTGGCGAGCACGACCCGCCACCCCTTAGTCTCGGCACCATGACGGGACTGCGGACAGACGCCGACAGCACCATCGAGCACTACATGGACCTTCTGGTTCAACACGAGTGGCTCGCGCGCGGCGGGCTCGGCTGGTCTGTCGTTTGCCGTCTCGACCCCACCGGCTCAGCCGAACAAGCAGTAGTCGAATCCCTAGGAGCGTCCCCTGTATACCGCGACGTCGATATACGGGAGAGCGATCTTTACCCCACGGTCGAGCTATTCATTAGCGTCGACAGCAATTGCGTGTCCATCTTGGAGCGCGACGGGATTTATCACAGCAAAATTGAGTGGCTTCGATGGCTGAGCAGAGATGCACGCCTGTGGCACGTATCCTGGCACGCTCGCGGGCACGATCAATTCGTTTACGCGGAGAACGGACAACTACTCGTCCATTACCCCGAATTCCGCATGGACGACGCAACAATCTATGGCGAGATACCTCCACTGCTGGAGGACCATATTCGAATCCTGATCGGCTCCCCAAGTAACGAGCGGCTAATCAAGCGCGCCGCCGCCATGGCCACCGTAGAAAGCGCGAGCAGCTTCCAGTTGCGTGACTCAATGTTAATCGGCACACAACGCGCTCTGCTAGCCGATCGGTTAATTGAAGGAGACCCCAACCGGGCTCTATCCCTTCGGCATGTGGATTCCGAACTATATGGGCACGTGTCGGAGGCAAATACGACTCAGCGCCGCCAGATATGCCTGCTTGTTCTCAACCGCATGGCCCAACGGTACTTCGCTAAATCAACCGAAGTAGTAAAGGCTGCGAACGCTGGCGTGAACCAGGATGTCCAAGCGCTAGGGGAACTGATGCCAGGCCTTATCGAACACAGCATCAACCTGGGAAGGGAATGGTTCAACGGGCCAGGCGGCACTCCCCGTGAAGAAGACCGCCGCTGGATGCGATGGCAGGCGAGTATCGCCACAAGGCTCGCCCTCCAAGCCCTCGCCGAGGATACGGGCAGCTTCGAGATGCTCATAGCTGCCAAAAGCGCCACAGGAAAGGGATGGCCAGAACTGCGCGCACAGATCACCAAGAAGATCATCGCTAGATAGGCGCAGCAATACCCCAAGCACTACTGAGGGGCCATGGTGATTCCGGATAGCCGCCTTATGGTCGCAGCTTATGCGGCTGTTTGGTTGGTAAGGGACTCGTTGAATACTTCCAGGGGCGGGCGGTAGCCGAGCGCCGAGTGCAGGCGCCGGTGGTTGTAGAACCCTTCGATGTAGCGGATGACCTGCCGTCGTGCCTTGGCCCGGGTGGTGAAGACGAAGCGATGCAGTCACTCGTTCTTGAGCGCGGAGAGGAACGACTCGGCCATCGCGTTGTCCCAGCAGACCCCGGTGCGCCCCACCGAGCGGCGGATGTCCAGGCTGGCCAGGAAGCGGCCGAACTCGTCTGAGGTGTACAGGGCGGATTCAACTGGTCGTCGCAACACCTTGATCGTGGAGGTGTTGATGGGCAGGCCGGCGGGTTGGATGAAGGCGTTGACCGGCAGGGCGCCGATGAAGTCTCCGGGGGCGCCTTCGCTGCGGCGGGAGATCGAGCGCGCGTTCTGGCGTGAGATCGCCAAAGGGGTGACCAGCGAAGAGGCTGCCGCCGCGGTCGGCGCGTCGTCGGCCACGGGGAGCCGGTGGTTCCGGGAGCGTGGCGGGATGCCGACGTTCATGGTCAGTCCGCGCACCGGTCGATATCTGTCGTTTGCCGAGCGGGAAGAGATCGCCTTGCTGAAGGCCGAGGGAGTGGGAGTGCGGCAGATCGCTCGGCGGCTGGTCCGTGCGCCGTCGACTCTCTCCAGGGAGTTGCGCCGCAACGCGGGGTGGCAAGCTGGAGTACCGGGCCTCGGTGGCGCAGTGGAAGGCAGAACTGCTGGCCCTGCGGCCCAAGGCAGCCAAGCTGGTGACCAACGAGCGGTTGCGCGAGTACGTGCAGCAGCGGCTGTCGGGGCAGGTCCGTCACCCGGACGGGACGGTGGTGCCTGGGCCGGTGGCCGCGCGGTGGAAGGGCCGCAACAAGCCACGGCGGCAGGACCGGAGGTGGGCGCAGGCATGGAGTCCGGAGCAGATCGCCAATCGGTTGAAGCTCGATTTCCCCGAGGATGAGACGATGCGGATCTCGCACGAGGCCATCTACCAGGCCTTGTATGTTCAGAGCCGTGGAGCGCTCAAGCGGGAGCTGGTCGCCTGCCTGCGCACCGGACGCGCGCTGCGCGTCCCTCGAGCACGTTCCCGTAAGCGCGCCATCGGCCACGTCACGCCGGAGGTGATGATCAGCCAACGGCCCGCCGAGGCCGAGGACCGAGCCATTCCTGGGCATTGGGAAGGCGACCTCATCATCGGCACCGACCGCTCCGCGATCGGCACGCTGGTCGAGCGCACGACACGGTTCACCCTGCTGCTGCACCTGCCCCGGATGGACGGCTACGGCATCCAACCACGAGTGCACAACGGCCCGGCGCTGGCCGGCCGCGGCGCCGAGGCCGTTAAGGACGCGATCGCCGCCACCATCACCACGTTGCCCGAGCAACTGCGCCGCTCGCTCACCTGGGACCGAGGTACGGAACTCGCCCAGCACGCCCAACTACGGATCGACACCGGAGTCGCGATCTACTTCGCCGACCCGCACAGCCCCTGGCAACGCGACACGAACGAGAATACGAACGGCCTGCTGCGCCAGTACTTCCCCAAGGGCACCGACCTGTCCCGATGGACGGCTGAGGAGATCGACGCCGTCGCCACCACTCTCAACAGCAGGCCCCGAAAGACACTCGGCTGGAAAACACCCGCCGAGGCCCTCAATGAGCTACTCTCCCAGCCAACAACCAGCGGTGTTGCGACCACCGGTTGAGCCCAAGCAGTACACGTCCTTCCGATTCACCACGCACCTACTAGCCGCCGGGATCGACGCCTCCATCGGCACCGTCGGCGACGCGCTCGACAACGCCCTGATGGAATCGCAGATCGGCCTGTTCAAGACCGAGCTGATCAAGCCCCGCGG
>NZ_JBHYJD010000037.1:0-63087 GCF_042740555.1 Nonomuraea sp. NPDC059007
TGTTGACGAGTCTGCGCGTACCTCGAGCTGCTAGCCTATCGGCTGCGCATCCTCGGCCCCGACCACCCCCACACCCTGACCACCCGCAGCAACCTGGCTGGCTATCGAGGTAAGGCGGGGGATGCGGCCGGAGCCGCCGCCGCCTTCGAGGAGTTGCTCGCCGACGTGCTGCGGGTGCTCGGCCCCGACCACCCCCACACCCTGACCACCCGACACAACCTGGCGGACTGGCGAGGGAAGGCGGGGGATGCGGCCGGAGCCGCCGCCACCCATAAGGAGGTGCTGGCCGACCTCCTACGGACATTTGGTCCCGACCACCCCGACCCCCTGGCCATCCAGGCTCAGCTTGAGTACTGGCGGCAACAGGAGTAGCTCGCATAAACGAGGGATTCTGAGAGAAGATCAACAAGGTGCGCCGCGAGACGCTCCGGACACCGGATTTCCTCTCACAACTCGTTCTCATGTAAGCGGATGGGTCGACTGGTTGTGAGAAATGTTTGTGAGAAGATCTGGGCATGGTCGACGCTCAGCAGCCGCAAAGTACTCCGCCCGCGGCATCCGAAGACACCACCGGTCGCGACGCCGACGAAGTCGAACGTCACCCCTGCCCACGCTGCGGCGTCTCGGCCGGCTCGCCCTGCCGCTCCCGCTCCGGCGCGATCGCCGGCACCTACCACACCGGCCGCTTCACCCAAGTCGCCCGACTGGCCAAGCACCTGCGCGTGAGCACCCCCGCCGACCGCGGCCCCGGCCGGCCCTGGCGGCCCGGCACCCCGCCCCCTGCGCCCCTCGACCCCGACCGGACCAGCGCCGACATCCGCATCGGCTACGCCCGCTGCTCCTCCCTCACCCAGGAACTGCAATCCCAGCTCGACGCCCTGGCCGCGCACGGCATCGACCGCGACAAGATCTACAGCGAGAAGATCTCCACCCGCGTCAAAGTCCGCCCCCAGTTCGAAACCGCGCTGGAGACGGCCCGGCAGATCAAGGCCCACGCCCCGCACTGCCGCGTCATCCTCACCGTGTACGAGATGAAACGCCTCGGCCGCGACGCCAGCGAGCTCACCGCCCTGGCCGACCACCTCACCGCCCACGGCCTGGTCCTGGAAATGCTCGCCGGACCCCTCGCCGGCATCTACGACCCCGCCGGACCCGGCCGCATGCTGTTCGCCTTCTTCGCCGCCATGGCCGAAACCGAACGCGAAGCCATCCGCGAAGCCACCCTCGAAGGACTGGACGCCGCCGCCCGCAAAGGCCGCCACGGCGGCCGCCCCGCCGTCATCACCAACGACATGATCCACACCATCCTCCGCCGCCGCGCCGCCGGCGAATCCGTCGAGGCCATCCGCAAAGACCTGATCATCCCCACCGGCAAACGCAAAGGCCACAACCCCTCCCTAGCCAGCCTCTACCGCGCCCTCGCCGAACACGACAAGACCCAACGCCACCCCGACGCCATCACCCAAGCCCACACCGAATACGCCACCCTCCAAGCCGCCACCCCCAGCTGACCTCTACGAGCGAGACGACACTTCTCACCAGGAAACTTGTGAAAAACGCACCCCCGCTTCCCGCAACCAACCCGCAGCCCGGAAAATCCGCCTCACACCGGCACCAGGGCGTTGCCCGAGGCGCCCGCCTCGCCCGCCGCGCGCACCCGCCACCGGCCGTCCGGCAACCGCTCCGACGACCGGCGCATGCGCTCCGCCCACCCGGCGTCGGGCCAGACGGTCTCCTCATCCCACACCGTGCCCGCAAGATAGGCATCGGCCAGGATCGCGCCGAACAGATGGGCGCCGCTCAAGTCCGTGCCGTTCAGGTGCGCACTGAACAGGTTCGCGCCGTTCAGGTTTGCACTGCGCAGGTCCGCACCGGTCAGGGTCGCACTGCGCAGGGTCGCGCGAGTCAGGATCGCGCCGTTCAGGTCCGCACTGCGCAGGTTCGCGCGGTCCAGGGTCGCGCTGGTCAGGGTCGCGCTGGTCAGGGTCGCTTCGGTCAGGATCGCGCCGTTCAGGTCCGCACTGCGCAGGTTCGCGCGGTCCAGGGTCGCGCTGGTCAGGGTCGCGCTGGTCAGGGTCGCTTCGGTCAGGATCGCGCGGGTCAGGTCCGCGCCGTGCAGAGTCGCGCTGGTCAGGTCCGCTTCGGTCAGGGTCGCGCTGGTCAGGTCCGCTTCGGTCAGGTCCGCTTCGGTCAGGTCCGCGCCGATCAGGTCCGCCTCGGTCAGGTCCTCGCCGCGTAGGTTCACGCCGCGTAGGTTCACGCCGCGTAGGTTCACGCCGCGTAGGTTCACGCCGCGTAGGTTCAGGCCGCGCAAGTTCTGGAACGGGCCTATCTGGAGGTCGCCACGAGTGGTAGCGGGCGGCCTGGCTTCGCCGGGGTCGACATCTCCTGAACCGCGGCCGCGCGGCGCGGGAAAGACGATGGTCATGGTGTCGGCGGGCGACGAGCGGGCGAAGGCCGGCGTGGTGCGGCGCCAGGCCCGCCACCAGGTGCCGCCGGGTATGCCGTCGTCGGCCGGGCGGAAGGCGGGGGAGGTGCGGGCGAAGGCCGTCACGATCCGGCCGGCCAGCGAGTCAGCGCGCAGCATCGTGCTCCCCTCCCTGCTCGGCCCCAGGGGAGGGTTCCTGGGCGGGATCGGCAGTGGTGCCGGGACTGCCGCCCGGCTGGAGGCTGGCCGCAGGTGGTCCGGCTGGCAGGGCGCCGGCGACGTCGGCCTGCATGGGAACTTGCTGGCTGAGCTTCTCCAGGATGAGCGGCGCGGCCGCGCCCAGCGCCAGGGCGATCAACGGGGTCATGCCGGTGACCGACGCGCCCGCGGCGCCCGCCACCACCGCGGCGGCGGCCGCGCGGCCGAGCACCGAGAGCAGGTAGGGGCCGGCACCGGGCTCGTCCGGGGAAGCCCAGGGCCAGCCCTTCACCCGGCGTACCGCCTTGACGAAGTCGAGCACCTCGACGGCCAGGCCGCCGCCCAGGCCCCACAGCGCCCAAATCCAGCCGCTCATGCACCGACCGTAGACCCCAGCGCAGCGGATTTCCCGCCTCGTGGAGATAGGCGTAGAAAGTCACCTTTCCGCCAGGGTGCCAGCACAGGACCAGAAGGCGAAAAGCGGAAGAGCATCCAAGGAGCCCGCTTCGCGGGCACGCTTCCCCGCGAGATGGCTTGACGGCGGACCCGCACCAGCGTTAGCAAGGCCAGGAGTACCGGCAACGGGCTCGACTGGTCAGGCGATGACGGCATCAGCCACTGGGGCGGCGGGCAGCGCCGGTCTTGCCGCATCTGCGCGAACCCCGCCTTCCTGGTCGACGACGACGGTCGCCCGTGCCACAAGGTGTGCGCCGAGACCGGGGCCTGCACCACCGCGGCACCGTCAACCTCCGCCCCGCCCGAAGCAAGATCGAAAATCACGACAGAAAGCGTTCAAAGAATCACGCCATCAAGAAATCCAAGTCACAATCTGGGGCACCACCGACGGAATGGTCTCGGTGGTGCAGCAACATCGGCTGGTGACCTTCGCACCCGCCTCAGCACCCATGCTCCTTGGCCTCAACTCCTCCGCGATCTACTTCGGTGTAGCGATCGGTGGCGGACTCGGAGGTCTGGCCCAGGAATGGATGCAGGTCACCTTGCTCGGGGTTCCCGCCGCGGTCCTGGTACTGCTCGCCACCACCATCACCGTCGTGGAGGGGAGGGTCGCCTCGCCAAAGGCCGCCGCGAACCGCCGCTGAGGCAAGGCACCGCCTCGTCATCGGGAAGATCGTTGTCGTGGAGGTCAAGGTCTTCCCGGCCCCCGTGCCGACCCATGACGTGGAGACCGGTTTCGGACCGGTTCGTGTCGTTGAGGAACACTGATCACCGCCCCCGCTGCCCCGACCGTCGTGGTGGGGATGAGGATCTTGCGGCCGACGCACAGCGCGGGCAGCTCGCCGCGGGCGATGGCGTCGTAGGCAGCTTACGTCCCATCACCACGCGAGCCCTTCGGTGTGACGAGCAAGGTCACGGTGCGGCGTCTGGGGGTGGCTGATTGGTCGGCGCTGCGCAACGTGAAGGAGGTGAGGGCGAGGTTTCCGCCCTCGGCCAGGTAACGTGCGGCCACCAGAGCGCGGCCCAGCGCGACCACTGAGCCGCCCTTGGTCCTTCCGCCGGGGACGGTGACCGCGTGGCCCACGACGGTCGTCCTCACGTCCAGGGCCGCGATCTTACGGCCCAGCTCGCGCAACAGGGCCATGCCGTTGCGGTCGATCTCCGTGCTGCGCGGGAAGAGCCGGGACTCGAACAGCACCCGGACACTGCCCGAACGACGTTGGACGATCACCCCCGGCATGGCCAGGCTCTTGGCGAGCGCCGCGACCTGCCGGTCACGGCGTGCGTCAGCGGCCCGCTCGTGGTCCGCGGCGGCCGCTCGCTCCGCCGTGAGCGACGACAGCCGCTGTATCAGAGCATCGCGTTCGGCGGTCAGACTCTCCGTCCGCTCGTGGCCGCTTCGCGTGAGCGCCGGCCGGGGTTCGGAATCGGCGGGCAGTACGGCGACGGCCCAGCCGGCCACCGCCACCAGCGCGGCGGCCGCGGCGAGCAGGCCAGGGCGGGTCAGCGGCCGGGACAGGCGGCCGCCGTCGCTGATCCGCTTGATCGTACGGCGTCCCGACGCCGCGGCCGCGTGGTCAGGCGCCGACTCCTGCACCCGGGCCCAGCACTTGTCCGCCTCCTGCAACTCACCGCGCTGGGCGTGCAGCCTGGCCCGCAGGTCGAGCACGTCAGCCGCGTCCCTGTCGGCGCCGTCCAGCTCGTCCAGAAGCTGGACGGCCAGCTCTAGATCCCGCGCACGCGCGGCGGAGCGCGCCAGGTTCACGGTCAAGTGCACGCGCAAGGTGTCGCTCATCGCCTGTTCAACCCGCCGGACTCGATCTTTTCGCGGTCGTCGGTCGGCAGGAGCCTGAGCATGCGCTGGTTGACCGCCTCGAGCGCCGGCATGTTGCCGTCGGCGATGGCCCGCTTGCCCTCGCGGACGAGTACGTCGGCCTGCACCACTTCCTGCAGGGCCGCGAACATCTTGACCGGCCAGTCCGCTGAACGCCTCTCCACCGCGATCGTCAGCGCGTAGGCCCGGTCGATCAGGCCGCGCATCGCCGCCGCGTCCTGCGCCTGGATGGCGTCGCGTACCCGCGCGCGCAGTTCGGACAGCTCCTGCTGGTCGGAGGGGTCCCCCAGCCTGCGGATCAGCTCCGCTGCCTCATCGAGCAGCCCTTCGAGTTCTTGCGTCAACGCGGGAATCTGCGCCGCGGCCTCGATCTCGTCGAGATCTGCGTGCATGTTCCGCAGGCGTTCCTCGGCCGTGGCCGCGGCTCCGGCGTCCACCTTGGCCGCCGCCACCTGCTCGCGGGCGGTCACGAGAAGATCTTCCTTATCCATCTCGGCCAGGCGGCGTGCGGCTGGGCCCGATCCGTCGAACGCCACCGATCTTTGGAGCGAGCTGAGGCGCTGCTCCACGTCGGACAGCATCTCACCCAGTTGCTCAACGCTCGGGGTCTTGACGTCCGCCAGATTGATCATTGCCTCGAACTGGGTCTGCACCAGCGGAACGTCGGCGACCACGGTGACCAGGCTGGAGGCGTCGACCTCGAAGGTGACCTCGACCTCGCTGCCGGCCGGCAGGTCGATCGTGAGGTCCCTGGGGCGGATCTCCAGCATCCCCACCTTGCGATTGCGCTCTCCACGGGTGCGCTCGCCCTGCAGGACCGGGATGTTGACGGCGGCGTCCGGGTCGGTCCGCCGCAGGGTGATGGAGGTCTGGTACACCTCGCGGACGGTAGCGGGCAACGTGGCGCCCTTGCGCACCATGGGCGAGTAGGTGCCGTCGGCCAGCCGGATCCCGAGCGAATGCGCCAGCCGCACACCTCCGAACTCCAGATCGCGATGCGTGATCGACAGCGTGCCGGGGACGACAGGGTGAGGAGCGCCCGTGCCGTCGAGCAGCTCGACCGTGAACCGCGACGTGCGGCCCTGATCGATGGCGACCTCCGCGGCGAAGGCCCCGGCGGAGTTCAGCAGGATGCGCCCGCTGTCGAAGGGAGGCCGCCCTTCTGGGTTGCTCAGTGTGACGGCATAGCCCGACCAGTCCTCGGCAGGTCCCCGCACCCGCCCGGCGATGGTGGGCGTGGTCGTGGTCACGCTTGGCTCGTAGGCCAGTTCCACCACGTACCCCTCGGCGTCGGCGGCGACGGTGTGCGGGCGCCGTAGTGTGCTGGCGAAGATGGCCGCGCCGCGTGCGACGACGGTGGTCGGGTCGAGGCGGATGTCGAGCTCGATGCCGAGGCCGTGCCGCGGGTCTGCGAGCCGTTCGCGCAGGCCTGGCGCCAGGGTGATGCCGCCGACCAGAAGCAGCCTGTCGATGTCGGCCGGACCCAGCGCGGCGTCTTTCAGCGCGGACCGGCACAGGTTGATCGCTCGTACGTAGAACGGCTCGGCGATCGCATCGAGTTCGCCGCGGGTCAGGACCTGCTCGACGGTCCGCGTGGCGCCGCTCTCGTCGACCAGGTCGATGTCGAGCTCGACGCGATCCAGGCGGGAGAGCTGGATCTTGGCTTCCTCGGCCGCGCCCTTCAGCATGGCGAAGTTCCACTCCCACCGCGGATTGTCCCGCTGGAAGTCACGGAAGCCGAGTTCGCGAGCCGCCGCGGGCGCCAAGACCCGCTCGACCAGGGCCCAGTCGATCAGCTTTCCGCCAAGGTAGGAGTCCCCGGCGTGGGTGAGCACCCGCAGCTCGCCGTCGTGCTTGCTGACCACCGCGGCGTCGAACGTGCCGCCGCCGAAGTCGAACACCATCCAGTACGCCTGGTCGTCGGAGTCGTGGAACCCGTACGCGAACGCCGCCGCCGTCGGCTCCTGCACCAGCGGGCAGGCGGCGGTCAGCCCGGCGAGCCTGGCCGCGTCGGTGGTGGCCTTGTTCTGGTTCAGCGTGAACGCGGCGGGAACCGTGATCACGGCGGCGTCAGGCGGCGTGCCGCAGTAGTGGGCCGCGTCCGCGCGAAGCGACTTGAGCACCTCGGCGGACATCTGCTGGGGCGTGAGCTCCAGCCCGGACTTGGCGAACCGCTTGCGCGCGTCGGCGAGTCCCATCTCGAGTTTGAACTCCACAGCGGAGTTGTCCGGATCCTTCCAGGCGCGGTCTCGAGCGGGCCGCCCGACCTTGATCTGATCCGCCTTGGGAATCCAGAGCGCGGACGGGGTGATGTCCCATCCGTCGTTGTTTTTGATCACAGCGACGGTGTCGTTCTCGGCCACCGCGATCGCGCTGTTGGTGGTGCCGAGATCGATGCCGAAGTCGATGGTGTCACGCATGGGGGTTCCTCACGTCGTCGTCGCGGTCAATGCTCGGCGGGAGAGGGCAGCCGACGATCACCTGTCCCATCTGGATGTGCCTGTCCATCAGGTAGATCGACGGCCGGACGGTCTCCAGGATCGTCTCCGCGGTCAGGGACGGGTCGTCCTGGAAGAGCATGACCTCCAGCGCGAGGCCCGAGTGGAACGGCTCGCCGTCGTGGTCCTGCACCACCAGCCCGGCCTCGGCCAGCAGGCTGCGCGTCGCCCTGACATAGCGGCCTGCCTGGTGTGTGGCCGTCGTCGGCTTCTCATCCCGCCTGGCGAGCCGGCGTTCGGCCCGCCACAAGTTCGTCGCCGCCGCGGCCAGCGCCTTCTCATCCGGAGCCTTCTCATCCGGCGGCGACGCGTTCGTGGTGGCGGCCGCGAGTAGCCGTCCCAGCTCGTCCTCCCAGGCCGGGGCCGGGATGCGGAAGGCGCGGTGATGCCCGCGTTGCCCGAGCTCGGCGCGGATCCGGGACAGCAGCCGCTTGGCGGAGCTCACATCATCACCCCCTTGCGCCACAGCCGGAGTCTGGACCGATGCTGTTCGCCCAGGGGCGGCCACAGGTCGATGGCTTCCTCCATGAGATTGGCGGCCCGTTCGAGCTCACCGGGGGTCCGGTAGAGCCGGAGGGCCTCATCGGCGAGATTGCGCGCCCGGTCCGGCTGCGGCTTCGCCCGGGATTCGCCTCGCCGGCGAAGGGCGTCGGCCAGGACACGGGCGTTGACCGGGCGTTCGTGGGGGTCGAGCTGGAGCGTCGACATCACCAGATCATCCAGCCAGGGGTCGACGTCGTCGTTGTACCTGCCGGGCGGCAGCAGCGGCCGCTTGAACCTGGCGAAGGAGTAGGAGGAGTACCGCCCGCTCTCGCCGTAAGGAAGATGGCTGGTGAGCAGGTAGTAGGCGATCGTACCCACCGACCACATGTCGCTCGCCGTCGAGTAGCCCTGGTTGGTCAGCACCTCAGGGGCCATGAACGCCAGGGTGCCCTTCGCGCTGGCCGTGCGCGTGACCGGGTCCGCCCGCTTGGCCAGGCCGAAGTCGCTCACTCGCACCCGCATGACGCTGCCGTCATAGCCGACCAGGATGTTGGCCAGGCTGATGTCGCGGTGCAGGATGGGCGGATCCTGCTCGTGCGCGACCGCGAGCCCTCTCGCGATCTGCTCGACCACCTCGACCGCGATGTCCGTCGGCACGCCGTGCGGGTAGGCCTGGGTGAGGTTCTCCAGGCTGCCGCCCGGGAGGTACTCCATCGTGAAGAACCCGCGCAGGCCCTCCGGAGTCTGGACCGTGTTCGCGTCGAACAACCGGACGATGTTGGCGTGCCCGAGTGTGGAAAGCAGCCGGGCCTCGTCCAGCATCCGGTGCGTCTCCTGCAGCGAGGCGACCTTCTTGAACAGTTTCATCGCCTGCAGCCCGAGGTAGGCGTGCCTGACCCGGTGCACCTCGGCGAAGGCGCCCTCACCGAGCAGCCGGTCGATCACCAGGGTGTCATTGACCCGATCACCGCTGTTGAGCAGTGCCATCGCCCCTCCCTCCGTACTCCACGGCGATCACCGAGACGTCGTCGGTCGATCCGCTCGCCACGGCGGAACGGATCAGGTGCTCACACATGCCTTCGAGCCCGTCGGCCTCGCAGAGGATCGTGCGCAGCGCCTCGTCGTCCACGCTGCCGGTGAGGCCGTCCGTGCAGAGCAGCAGGCGGTCGCCCGCCTTGAGCTCGTGGACCGAGACCCCCGGCACGACCTGGCCGGGCATCCCCAGGAATCTGGTGAGCCTGCCCTCGTGGATGTGGTCTTCCGTGAGGCGGTCGACGTGGCCGTCGCGAGCCAGGTAGATCCTGCTGTCACCAAGGTGTACGGCCAGCGCCGCGCCGCTCCTGACGACGAGCAGGGCGGCGGTGGCGCCCGTGGTGCCGGGTCCGCAGCGGGCGGCTCGCCGTACCCCCTCGTTGAGTGTGGCGGCCACCTCGGTCACCACGCGCGTGACCCCGGGCGCCCGGATCGCGGTGACCTGGTCGTGCACCCGGCGTGGTAATCGCTCGACGACGGTGCGCGCCGTGGCCGCGGCGTCGGCCATGCCACCGATGCCGTCGGCCACGATGAACGTGCCGCTCGCCTGATCGACCGCGGCGACGTCCTGGTTCTCCCCGTGCCGGGTGCCCGCCTGGGTGCGCATCGCGTATCTGATCATCTGCTGACGTTCAGCCGGTAGCCGATGCCTGTGACGGTCTCGAGGATGCGCGGGCTGGAAGGGTCGGCCTCGATGCATCTGCGTACGGCGCGCACCACGCCGGCTAGGTCGGCCCTGGTGTAGGAGTGATGTGGCGCCCATTCCTCGCGCGGCCCCCACAAAGCGGTGATCAGCGACTCGTGCTCGCACGCGACCGCGGCGCCATTGGTGCCGCGCCCGGCCATGTAGCGCAGCAACTGGTGGCTCTGCGGGCGCAGGCCGGTGATGAGGGTCTCCCCGCTGTGCTCGACGCGATAGGCCCTGGCCGACACCCAGTCGTAGCGCAGGCTCGGCCCGGTATGCCGCACGTCGGTCGGCGGACCGATCGGCGCGGGCCGTGTGGTGTGGGGGTCGAGGAAGGTCATCTCCCAGTACTGCGGCTCACCCTGCGGGCTCATGTCTCCGAGAATCATCAGCGTGTCGCCGTGCTGGATGCGCTTGCGCCCCTGCAGCCGCTCGGTCACCTCACCGTGCCGCATCAGCGTGCCGTTCACGCTGGCGTTGTCGGTCACCGACCACATGCCGTTGGCGAAATCCAGCGTGCAATGCAGACGACCTACCCAGCGCTGGGGATCGGGGCCCAGTTCCACATCGGGGGCATGCTCGGGAGAGGCACGGCCGATCGTGATCGGCCCGCTCCCAAGTTCGACCGTCCTCACCACCCCCTCCGGTGAACGGACGCGCAACGCCACCGCCTGAACCACTACGACAACCTCCTGCTGCGAATCTGCCTTGTCTGTTCACCACGGGCCTGGGGAAACCAGATGGTCGCGTCATTGCAGACCGCCCGTGAACTTCTTGTCGTCCTCCCGGCTCGCCAGGCACACGGCGTAGAGGTCGAGGGTCTTGTCCTGCCACCAGTCCTCGCCGGGCCAGTTGACGTTCATCCGATGTTTCTTTCGCGTGCCCAGCTCGTCACATTTGGCCTTGGCCGTCCGCCAAACCTTGTCGTCGCCCGGCCAGGCCTGGGAATGGCTGAAAAGTATCGGGTATCCGATGATCTCAGCCCAATGTGGGAGGTCGCAGCGCCCGATCGGAACCTTGTGCGGATCTGCCTTCCAGGCCTTCTGGTCCACCACACAACTCCCCACGGGGGGAGCCTCCGTTCTCCGGGACGGGTGAAGATCCATGGTCACCACTGCCGCGCTTTCCGGCTTGGGCGGGGGATCGACGACGTGCTTGCCGGTCGCCGGTCCGTCACCGCGCCTGGTCAGCACGCACGGCGTGTAGTTCTCGAACCGGCCGCCCCCGTCGTTCCAAAGCTCCTTGTCCGGCACCAGGTAGCTGGTGGTGTAGGTGTCGAAGGACAGGTTCTGGCGCGCCTGCAGCCTCGCGCACTCGAAGGCGGCCGCCGAGCGGATCCGGTCCTCGCCGGGGTAGGGCGAGGGCACCTTGCCGAGTGGGACATAGCCAAGCACCTCGCCCCAATGCGACTGGTCGCAGCCGACTTTCTGGAACTCCTTCTGCCCTGTCCCCCAGCCGTCCTTGGCCTCCACGCACGTGCCGATGGCGGCGTTCTCCGCCTTGGCCTCGGAGAACAGGAGTACGGCGTCCGAAGAGGCGCCGAACCACGAGTTCCACAGGATGGCGGCCAGGACCAACGAGAATCCGAGAAGCCATGGCACGCGCCTGTCCCAGCGGACGAGCCACGTGAGGAACCGTCTCAGTGAGAACCGCTTCAGCGAGGTCGGCCTGGGCAGGCTGACGCCGAGCCTGGCTGCCATCTGGTCCAGCAGCTCATCCCGCCAGGGCTGGTCCGGCATGACGCGCCGTACCTCGCGAAGGATCTTTACGGCCACGCGAGGCCGACCGGCGATCACCCACGATCGGGCCTGTCGCTCAATTTGTTCGAAGGCCTTGATGGCCTCGTCCATGGCGTCGCGGTTCTGCTTGATCCGCTCCACGGTGTGAGGATCGGAGGTCAGCCCCGCAGCCTTGTCGAGCAGTCCCCGGACCGACAGGTCAACCGCGGCGGGCCCGTACCTGTCCAGCAAGGCCGCGGCACAGTTGTTGAGCACGATGGCGATCTCATCGCGGACGTTGGCCGTGGCCCTGTGCCGCTCATGCGGCACCAGCTTTTCCAGCCGAGGCACGCACGGTACGGCCCGCTCGTCCACGATCTCGGCCGCCCGCATGGGATCACCGGCCTCCAGTGCCTGTAACGCGGCCTGCAGCGCCGCCCGTATCTCTTCGTAGATCGGGGCGGCGATCTCCTCCAGCAGGTCGTCGATCACCCGGCCCGGCACCATCGGCCAGCTACGGGCCACGTTCGCCAGCCGCCACTGGCCGGGCCCCTGCCTTGCCGTGAGCTCGATCAGCGGCTTGACCAGCGCCGTCGGCAGCTCACCTCGAAGCGCGTCAATGTCGGACTCTGCGAGCTGCCGGTCGTCCAGCGCCTCGATCCGATGCCGGAGGTGATCCCAGAAGACCGCTCGGCGCAGGACCGTGGCCCACTGACGGCCGGCCTCCGACCAGAGATACTTCAGATCGGTCAGGTCCTGGCCCACTGGATGGCCAGGCGCGAGTTCCCTGTCGAGAGCGGCGCTGTGAGACAGGACGGCCAGGTCGTGATCTCGATGCAAGCTCGCCGGGCAGGAGCACGAGGCGTCCGGGGTTTCCCAAAGCCAGAACAGCTCGTCCACCAACCGCAGGCGTGGATCCATCTGGAGGCGGTCGAACGCGGCGCGCACCTCGTCGTTACCGACGGGCAGATCATGCCCGAGGTCGAAGTCGGCACCGACCTCGAGCGCGGACAGCACCTGCTGTCTGCGCCGCCTGATGGTCCGCCGGTCGGCGTACGTCGACAACCCGGTGACCCGGAACGCGTTGCGTGTGTACAACGCGGATCCGGCCGCCTCGGCCATTGCAGCGCTGATCGTATTGCCTGCCCCTATCATTTCCTCCCCATCGCCATCGAGATCCCCTGACCAGATCTTGGCCGGGACTGACACGGCGCCCCATGGTGTGCGCATGGAATCCAGATGGTCGCTTACTGCAGATCGTCATGGCCCCGTCAGGCGAACGTCAAGGAGTTCGCCTGACGACCTGCTTCCAACTCGTTCCCATGGTCGTCATGTCGCGCCACCAAAGATGCTGGGCGGGCAAGCGGCCGCTGAGGAAGGAGCTGATGTTGACACATTCCGGTCCGTGGCGGTGAAGACGGGCGGAGGGTCTATCCGACGTGCTCGTGCTGTGGGAGTCCTCGCGGGGCGATCGAGAGACTTCGAGCAGACGTTCCCAATCCTGCCTGGGTCTGGTGGCAAACCCGAGAAGCCGAGCGATGGTTGTCGGTGTAGGCGCCTGGTTGGCTTGGTGCTGGTTGCGGGCCGTTGTCCTTGCTGACTCGATCGTAGGTCGCGGCGCGTAGGTCATGATCGAGCATTGCGGGGGGCACGATTACCTCCATCGCCGGGCCGTGTGCTTAACTCAAGAATGCCGCTGTGGTTAGTGTCCCCCGGGCCGCAAATTACCGCCTTCACGGAATACCGTTCGGCTGGAGCCGTGTTGTGCCTCTCGCCGAGGAGGCGACCGCCACAGCGGCCTTAACGTCTTACCAGGCGCCCCACATCGCGTGGGGCGCCTGTTCGTATGCGAATCAGGCCTCTGATCTGCGGCGAAGCGTGGTAGCCAGCCCTCGACGTTCTTGATCATTCCGAAGCGACGCGTTGTGGATCATGGCTCGAGTGCCTGCCAGACCTTGGCGTTGGTGGCCCCTGAGAAGGTGCCGGCGCCGCGGGTGTAGAAGAGCCAGCCGTCGGGCATCCGGTTGACCAGGTGGGCCTCCAGGTCGCCGGTGATGCCGTACCACTCCTCCACCACCTCGGGCCGTTGGACGCCCGTCTCCCACTCCTCGACGGTCTCGGCGAACTTGGCGTCCGCGGGCTGCTTCGTGATGTCCAGTTGCGCGCCGATCTCCTCCCAGGAGATCCCGGCCGTGCGCTGGGCGACCGGCCGGGAGTAGATGGCCACCACGAAGTGGCCCGCTCGGCGACCTCCTGGGCGGTGGCGGCCATAGGGACTGTTCGGTGAAGGGGCGTCGTCGTGGACCGGTGCCCGCCGGCGCGCAAGATGCCGTAGAGAAAATCCCTGGGTGGTGGAGTTCGAGGAGTTCGTCCGCGCCAGGAGCCATGCGCTGCTGCGTTATGGCCTGGTGCTGACCGGCAGCGCCGATGATGCTGCCGATCTGGTGCAGGAGGCGCTGCTCAAGCTGAGCTCCTCCTGGCGAGCAGTACGCAACAAGGACGACCCCGAGGGATACGTCCGGACGATCATGGCCCGGCAGCATGTGAGCTGGTGGCGCAGGCAACGGCGGGAGCATCTCACCGCCGAGGTGCCCTCGCCGGTCCACGAGGACGAACACGAACTCGGCGAGATCTGGCAGCGGCTGCGGGCGCTGCCGGCAAGGCAACGCGCGGTGCTGGTGCTGCGCTACTACGAGGACCTCGCCGACGGGGAGATCGCCGCGCGGCTGGGCATCTCCCAGGCGACCGTACGCAGCCAGGCCTCGCGGGCACTGGCCACCCTTCGCATCCGCGCACAAGCACTCACCGGGAGGTGGCAGTGACGACCGAGGAGAAACTGGCCCAGGCGCTGCGGACCATCGCCGATCGGGTCGAGAACCAGGACGTGCTGTCCGGCGTCCGGGTGAAGCGGCGCCGCCGGACGCGCAGGCGGACGACGGGGGCCCTGGCGGCGCTCTGCGCGGTGGTCCTGGGCTGGGGCGTGCTGGTCGCCTGGCCGTCACCAGGTGTTGTGGTGGAGCCGGCCGCGCCGAGAGCGGGTTCGGTTGAGCGGGTCTGGCCGCAGGCGGTGTTCATCCTGCCGAAGGGCTCCAGGCCTCTGACGGCGATCAGCGCCACCGAGGTGCTGGTCTGGAACGATCGGGGCACAATCGAGGTCTATGACGCCGCTGCCAAGCGGTCGCGCGTTGTCACCGCGCTCCCCCAAGCTCCGCAGTATCAGGCCGTTGACGGCGATCAGCTGCTCTGGCTCGCCGACGGCCATGCCTGGGTCGCCCCTTTGAGGAGCGTTGGGCGAGCGAGGAAGGTCGGGTCGATCGCTGGGGAGAACGTCGATCGAATCGCGCTCGCCGGGGAGTACGTCGTCTGGTCATCGCCGCTGGAGGGCGTGTGGCGGATGCGGCTCGGCGGAGGCCGCCCGGAACAGGTGGCCAGGTCCAAGGGGCTGCAGCTCGTGGCGTGGCCCTGGGCAAGCGACGAGCCGCTCGACGTGCGGACGAACCCGACACGGGTCGTCAACCTCCAGACGGGACAGACCATCAAGATCCGGCCTCTGCCGGGAGTGGAAGGGCTGCGCTGCGGGCCCACCTGGTGCGCCGGGACACGCGGAGAGAACACGATCGTGCTGCGCACCGACGGTAGCTGGAGCCGAGTCCACCGGGCAGGGCTGCGCGGCTATCCGTACCGGGAGCGGCTCTTTCCCGGCTCCGGGGAGATCTACGACGCCCGCACCGACACAACGGTGACCTTCGAGGGAGCCAGACTTGAGACGCCGGGCGGCAGGCAATGGTCGGGGGGTGCCGGGGTCATCTTCTGGCCGCGCGACGATGGAGTGGTCACCGTGAACTTGGCCGCCGTTCCGTAGCGGGCGGCGGGATCCCCTGCCGGCCGCGCCGTAGAACACACGATCGGCTCCGCCGCCGGGGCGGCCCGTCGCGCACTTCGATACTGACGACCCCGCCTTCTCGTCCTGGTCGTCGACGACCAGGACGAAAGCCGGGTGCCTGTCCTCGCTCATCCCCACATTCCCTGAAAACCTCCGTCCTCCTCCCGCTGGCCGTCGCCCAGCCCGGCGCGGACCCCGCAACCGGTCCCGATCGCCCTGCACGCACGGTTTTTAGGGAAGGGCGGCGCAGCAATGCGTCGCCCTTACCCGGCGAGCGGAGGGCCGGAACCAGGCATTCTCCCTCGGGGTGCCGCTCGGCGTCGAGCTGCTCTCCGTACTGCTGACGCTCGTGGCGGCCCGGCGCCGCCATCTTCCGTGGCCTCATCGCCTCCGTTGAACTAGCCAGCGGCCGGGACATCTCGGCCGCGCCCGATGTCGGCATTCCGCTGCCCTAGGGGTGAGAGACCGGCGTCACCGAGGCGACGCCACGCGCTTCACCCGACGAGGCCGTCCAGAGCACTTCACTCACGCTCTGTCTTCGCCGAGGGCCGGAAGTTTCTCCATGAAGGAGACGGCTCGGCGAAGGAGCGGAATGGTGACCGACCCGCCTCCTACAAGGGCGATCTGCAGCGCCTCAAGCACCTGTTCACGAGCGACCCGCTCTTCGTCACATCGTTCGAGGTGGTAGTAGACGCATTCCTCGCAGTCCTTCATCACGGACACCACGAGGCCGAGCAGTTCCTTGACCGAGACGGGCAGGGAGCCGGGCGCGTACGCTGCTCCGTCCAACGAAAAGAAGGATTCAAACAGCGGCCCGCTGCTGCGCAGGCGCTCATTTCCGTCGGCTCTGGCCATGCGGAAAGCTTCTGGAGAAGGCGTCACAGTCAGATGCTCGCGAGAAGGACACGTGGTGTCGGCCTGAGGACCTGTGGAACTAGACATGTGGGCATTCTGCTCTGCCGATCAGGTTCACCACCAACGATGATTTCTGTAGGGGCTATCAGGGATGCTTATGCTCGACGACGAGTTTCAGAAGGGACGGTGGGAACCCAGCGGGTGCCCACCGTGACCCCGGTACTCAGTTCGTCCGATCTGGACTTCTTCGATGGCGAACGGCAGTTGCGGAATCGGACCGTGCTCCTGCACCAGAAGTGTGGGGCGCTATGGCGCCACGGTAGACATCAAGGTCCTGAAGCCAGCGCTCGCGTGCTTCAGGGGTCTGCCACAAGTCGTACAGATCGTTGTCGTCGGGACGCATTGCTATGTCCAGGACGGATGAGGCGAGCCGGCGAAGGGTGGCGTCGGCGAGGAATGGATTTCGTTTCAGCCACTCGGCGGCCCATTCCTCGTCCGGCGTAAGCCCGGCGACCCGACAGGCAACGAGGCAGGCAGCGGCCACCGGGCCTTCGACATCCCCGAGGTAGAGGTGGGCCTCTGCATCGAGACCGCTCATGAGCCCGTGAAGCGCAGTGGCCATATCGTCGGCTTCCTCCAGGTCATGGAGGTCGTCGTAGGCTTCGTCGCTCTCGAATGGTCCGGTGTCCCAAGGCGGAACTTCCACGTTGACCCTCTCCTTCTGTAGACGTGCAGACTAGTCCGAGGCTAAGAGCTATCACGATCATTCAACCTTCGCTTCGACAGAGCAGCGCGTGGGTTTCTGCTCAGGTCTGCGGGTTCTGGCGGGCTCGTTCCTGGTCGGCCAGGAATTTGTCGAGCAGGTCGAAGAGGACGCCGGTGACGTGGGTCTCCTCTTCCGGGGTCAGGTCCGCTCTGAATCCGGTCTCGCCGAGGGCGATCTGTCGGATCTGGGCCTCCCAGACGAGATTGGTGCCGACGTGATGGCGGGCCATCAGCCATTCGCGCCAGCCGTCGAGCCCGGGCCCACCATGTCGGCGAGCAGCCTGGTCGTAGCCGATCAGGAATGCCGTCACGCCCTTCAGCGAGGGGAGGCCGATGAACATGCCGGTGCGCTTGGCGAAGTGGCTGAAGTACTCGCGCTCGCTCATGTCGATCAGTTCAGTCATCCTCGTATCCTCTCCGGCGAACTCCGGATGGAGTTCCAGAGGTCGCTTTCCGAAGTGGACTGCACGAATGTCCGAAGTCGATTGCACGGAATAGCCTCCCCTGGGACGGTGGTCAGCGCTTGAGTGCCCGGTATCGCTTGAGTAGCGCCGTGATTTTCTCGGGGTTCGCGTCGCCGTTCAGCTCGGCCAGCAGGTCGTCGGGGCAGAGCTCATAGAGATCCCCCACCACTGCTGTGCCTTGTTGTTCCAGATCCGGTAACCGCCGGGCACGCCTTTGGCCACGTATCTCCTTCTGCTCACCAGGTCCTCCGGGCGCGAGTGGCGGTCGTCGGAGAGGCGTTGATGTAGCGGTGCGGCGGGGTTTTGGGGATGCCGGTCTTGGCCGAGATGGCACCCAGGGAGCGGCCTTCGGCTTTGCGGAGCCGGGCGTACTCGATCTTGTCTTCGGGGTGGGTGACGGGTCGGCCGGCCTGGCGGCCGGCGGCCTCGGCGACGGTGCGGGCGTGAGCGGCGCGCTCGGCGGTGAAGGTGCGTTCCATCTCGGCGAACGGCGCGAGCAGGAGAAGGGCGATCCGGGCCATGCCCTCGTCGGTGGTGTTGATCGGGAGTGGGTCGGCCAGGGAGCGGACGCTGACGCCGCGCTCGGACAAGTCGTGCACGAGGTCGAGGACTTCGCGGAGGGTGTGGCCGAGTCGGTCGAGGGTGTGCACGCTGATGGTGTCGCCGGGCCGGGCGTAGGCCAGCATCTTGCCCAGGCCCTCGCGATCAACGGTGGTCCCGGTCTTCTTGTCGACGTAGATCCGGGTGTTGGGGATGCCGGCGCCGGCCAGGGCGTCGAGCTGGCACTCCAGGGACTGCTTGGTCGTCGAGACGCGGGCGTAGCCGAGTTCCAGCCCGCCCTGAGGGTGATCGTTGTCGCTACTCATCGCCGGATCGTACCGGAAGTCGATTTCGTACGTTATTTCCGGAACGACACTTGTCCGGCGGTGGCTACTTTCGAGGACACCGGGCGGTAGCGCGTCGCACCGTTCCAGTTCCAATCAGGAAGATCCCACATAACACCAGGTCGGATGTGAGCACGACTACGGGCATCGACTATGGCCGTCAGCTTCCGAAGCCGCGTGACCTCGAGGCGCTCAGGTAGTCGGCGGTACCTCGCTGGTCGAGGGCAGCCGGTCGTGGCGGCCGAGACGACGGGCGTCAGGCAGGGCTCGGTGAAGAGCCACCGCATCTGCTTCGGACAAAGTTTCAATGAACGCGGCCAACGCCGGCGGCACTGTTTCACTGCCCGCACGCTAGGAATTCCTCCGTGGACATGTCGATGCCGACGGCGAATGCTTGCAGCGTCGTCGCCACACAGGCCCAGGAGGGATGACATGTACCAGTTCAGATTGCCGACTGAAAATCAGGCGATGAAGACAGACGACTGGGGCGATGTCTTCATCCCTGAGCTGATGGCCGAGTCGGAGTTCGTGCAGCGCGCAGATGCCGCATTCACGGCTCCGCCCGGCACCGCCAATCTTCTGGGGGGAGGATGGGTACGCTTCCTGAACCTCAACGGCGTAGAACTCAACATGTTCTTCGTCGTTCCGGAGAACGGTCCGCCCGGCTACAACCCCGTCAACGGCCCCTCGCTCAACGTGGACGGTTTCTGGTACCGCTACATCCCCACCCACTGGTACAAGATCCCCGACGGGGCCTTGGTCTGGGTGTACAAGGACGCTCAGGGGTATCTACAACTCCTGGTCAGGACGTACATCCCCCTGCACTATCCCGAATGGGTGCTGCCGATAGGGGGCAACGGGCCCACCGTCCCATACCCCTGGTGACGGCGCTGGATCTACAACATCTTTCGTCGAGCAGCGCGTACGGCTGCGCCGTCTCGGTGCAGCCGTGGGGGCGGATAGCTTCGATGCCCCCAAAGCGACCGTCACCGCTGCCGCCCGCCGGTCGGATCCTCGATCCATCACCACTTCCCCACCAAGCAGGATCTGGTGGTGGCGGTCGTGGACCATGCCACCCGGCAGTTCTGGTCGACCACCCCGCCGGACGGCGGCCCTGTGGAGCGCCTGCGGCAGCACCTGGCCACGCTCCGCCAGAAGATCATCGACCAGCCCGAGCTCCACATCGTCCTGCGCGAGCTGGATCTGCGGGCCCGGCGCGATCCCCAGCTGCAGGAGATCATCGCCAGCCGGGAGGAGGGCTGGCGCGACTCACTGCGCGCTCTGCTGGCCGATGCCGCCGCCACCGGCGCGCTGGCCCCAGCCGTCGATCCGGCAACGGGAGCGGAGTTGATCATCGCCACCGTCAAGGGAGCAAGCCTGGCCTCCAGCCGCGCCGGCGACGTCCTCGAACTTCTCGACCGACTGCTGATCCGCCCCTGACCCCCGTCGGCCCCAGCAGAAGGAACATTCCATGTCCGCATGTCCACTCCGGGTCGTCATCGTCGGCGGCGGCATCGGCGGCCTGTGCCTGGCCCAGGGCCTGCACGCCGCCGGGATCGACGTCGCGGTCTACGAACGCGACGCCGCGCCCGATGCCCGGGTACAGGGATACCGGCTCAACATCGAACCGGTCGGCAGCCGGGCACTGCACGACTGCCTTCCCGCGCCCCTCTGGCACATCCTGGTGGCCACCGCCGGTGATCCTGGCTCCGGGATGGGGGTGTTCACCGAGCGGATTCGGCTGCTGATGCGAGAGGACACCCCCGCCCGCGGAGCGCGACCCGGCCGAACAGACGCACGCGGTCAGCCGGATCACGTTACGGCGGCTGCTGCTCGCCGGCCTGGATGACATCGTCCACTTCGGCAAGGAGTTCACCGGCTACCGGCACAACGCCGACGGCACCGTCACCGCCCTCTTCGCCGACGACACCACGGCCATCGGCGACCTGCTGGTCGGCGCGGATGGGGCCAACTCGCGCGTACGCCGGCAACTGCTGCCGCACGCGCGGCGCTCCCCCGCACCCGGCGTCGGGATCGGCGGCAACCTCCCGCTCGGCGAAGGGGCGGCGTGGCTGCCCGAGGAGGTGATCAGCGGTAAGCGCCTTGGCCGACCACGAACGTGACCTTGCTGGGCGATGCCATCCACTCCATGCCACCGGTCGGCGGGCTCGGCGGCAACGCCGCGCTGTACGACGCCAACGCGCTGCGCCGCGCGTTGATCGCGGTCGGCCGGGGTGAGGACGACCTGCTCCCCGCCATCGCCGGGTACGAGCGCACAATGTTGAGGAACGGCTTCGCCGCCGTACGAGCCGCGACCATGTACCTGCGCCTGGCCACCCTGCCCAGCCGCGCTGTCCGGACCATCGCAAGGACGTTCTTCCGGCTGTGCGGCCTGCTCCCCTCACTGCGCCGCGCGATCTTCTCGGACTGACCTCAACGCCCGATCCCGGCCGCGGAAGTGTCGCCGCGCCGCATCGGGTCGCCACGCAGCGACAGGTAACGGCGCTCGGCCAGCCACCGGATCGCGGCGAGCTCGCCGAGCATCTCCCGCGGGGCGGTGGCGCTGCCTCGCTCGCGTACGGCGATCGCCTCCCGCGGGGTGATCTTCCCCCACACCCAGGGGATATGGCGGGCCACCTCGCCATCGGCGAAGTTGTAGAAGACCGCGTGCACCACCTCGGCCGGTGCCGTCCCCAGCGGCGCGGCCCGGCCCGCGAAGTACCCGTCCCAGTAGTTGCGCATGCCGACGGCCAGGAACGCCTCGTTGGGCACCTCGGAGAAGGTGACGGTGGCGATCGGCTCGACGAGCTCGAACATGCGGTGGATCTTGACCTGTGGGTGCGGCATGGTCGGATCTCCTGCGATCGTGGCAGCGCCCCGGATAGGCGGCCTCTCATCCTGGCTACGAACGATGTCGCCCGGATACGACAAAACTCCGGCGCCGCGACGGGATGGTCGGTGGGCAGGCCGTTGGCCACGGGATAGATGCTGCGCTGCAGCGGCAACGGATGCGTCCCTTGGCGACCGGCCTGCCGTACCACCTGCACCATGCCCACCGCCGGGCACAGCGCATGCTCAGCCGAACAGCCGCATCCGTGCCATCCCACCGGGGAGGGACGCTTCACGGGTTCGTTTCAGCAGCTCGGGAGCGTGCAGCTCGGGCACGCCTCCGGTGGACGTTCATCGAGCGACCACTCATGCAACCAGCTTCCGGCCCCCTTACATAAAGCAGATCTATAGCGCGTGTCATTACCATCTCCGTCGTGATCAAGAAGGCCGCAGCCCACCCCGGGCCCGGTGGCCAGGAGTTGGTCGGCGGACAGCACGATGAGTCCTGCACGGTGCCTTCGCGAGGCACCCGGGCCTCATGAGTCACGCACCCACAACTCTCGGCACTGATACAGGCGGAAAGGTAGAGATGGCAGACCCCAACGTCCTAGAAGCGCAAAAGTGGGTGAACGCCACCTACCTCGGGAAGGCCCCCGGCTACATCCGATGTGTCGAGGACGGGCGCACCGGCTGGGGCGTCGTGTTATCCCTCACTCAGGCACTTCAGCATGAACTGGGCATCTCCCCGACGGTGCAGAACTTCGGGCCCGGCACCTTCGCCAAGGTGGCGAGCGGCATCAAGCCGGATCTGACCCAGCAGACGAACACGAACATCCTGCGCGTCTACAACTACGCGTTGTGGTGCAAGGGGTACTACGGCTCTTCGAACGCGGGTACCTGGGACCACCGCGCCAAGCTCTCCATGGGCGAACTCCTCGGGGACATGGGCCTGCCCGACACCCAGAACCCGATCGAGCCTCGCATGTGGGCACACGTCACCAAAGCGCTCCTGCGGATGGACCAGTTCCGGCTCATACCCGGCGGCGACGGCGTCATCCGAGAGTTCCAGCAAACCCTCAACCGTGACTATGTACGGCTGGGCGTGGTACCGGCGATGGGCCTGTCGCCCTGCGACGGCAACTATGACCGCGTCACCCAGCAGTGCCTGATGATGGCCATCCAATACCGCCTCGGCCTCAACCCCGCCGACATCACCGGCTACTTCGGCGACGGCACCACGCGGGAACTGAAAAAGCACACCCTCACCACCGACAGTGCCGCCTCCGAGCTCACCTACCTGCTGCACGCGGCCTGCTACTTCAACTCTCCCGCCTACAAGGGCGCACCGTACGGGTCCGGCGGCGAGACGTTCGATTTTCCCTGGGACACGATCCGCCGTGTCAGCAACGGCCGCAAATTCACCGCCGACACCGCAGCGTGGCTCCGGCACTACCAGGAGTTCATGCTGCTGGCCACCAGTGGCAATGCCACCTTCGACACCTGGGCGCAGTTGCTGATCTCCCGGGGGGACCAGCATCGGGCCGCCACCGGCTCCGACACCTCCGTCACCATCACCCCCGAGCGAGCCAAAGCCCTGGTCGCCAAGGGCTACAAGGTCGTCGGCCGATACCTCGATGAGCATCTGCCGCCCGACGACCCCTACTACATCGGCAAGGCCCTGGTTCCCGGCGAACCCAAAACCATCATCGACGCCGGGCTGCGACTCATGCCGATCTTCCAGTACAACGGCTCGGTACCCGAGAACTTCACCTTCCAGAAGGGCTACGACCAGGCCGGCAAGGCGCACGACAAGATGGTTGAGCACCACATGCTCCAGGGCGCGTGCATCTACTTCGCCGTCGACTACGACGCCCAGGACCATGAGATCAGCCAGTTCGTCATCCCCTACTTCAACGGCGTCCGCAAGGCCCTCGCCGACAAGGGCGGCTGGTATTGGTTCGGGGTGTACGGCACGCGCAACGTGTGCACGCGGGTGTCGGAGGCGACCGGGGCCAGGTGGTCGTTCGTGTCCGGCATGTCGTTCGAATTCTCCGGCAACCTGGGATTCCCGATGCCGCAGAACTGGTCGTTCAGCCAGATCTACGAGTTCAACCCCGCCAACGGGACCGGGTTCACCGACGGGAACATCACACCGATCGGGCTCGACAAGAACGTGTGGCGTGGCGACGGCTACGACCCGGCCGTCAAGTCCCTGCACCTCAAGGATGACCAGTACGCGGAGATCACCGCGTTCATGGGGTATGTCAAAGCCCTGGAGAACGCGTTCGCCCGCTACCGCCGCGACAACGGCGAATCATTGGCGATCGCCGACCAGCGCCAGGATCTGTGCCTGTTCTTCCGGCAGTACAAGTACATTGATCTTCACTGGAATGAACTGCTCGGCGCCCCAGACGCCGAACGCAACAACTATGCCGCCGGCCAGGCCGGGGCCCTCACCGAGAACAACGCCTGGCCGAGGGATCCGATCCTGGGCATCACCCTGGACATGCAGCATTGCATCTCCAATGTGCAGGGCTACTTGAAGTCCACCAGCGGCGGCGACGAGGTCCGGATGGGGGACGCCACCGGCTGGTTCGGTGACGCGATCACCCTGTACGTCGAATGGCGCAACACCTACCGGCACCTGTCCGGGGCGGAGATGGTGAACCGCTACCTGGCCAGCACCACCCACTCCAGCGCGTGGGCACTGGACGACTACCTTTCCGACGCCGACGCCCTCAGCCTGAGTCAGCTACTCCTCGGCAACCCGGACTTGCTGTTCTCCGACGTCCTCACCCACTACTACTCCCCCACCAATCCGAGCGTCCACGCCCGCCACCGCTACCGCAACTTCTTCAAGGGCCGGTTCCAGAGCGACCAGGGCACGGCACGCTCCCGCATCACCGGTCAGATGCTGGGCGAGGACATGCTCGGCAACGCCATCGTCTACGCCCTGGCCAGGGAACTGATCCTCAAGGGCGAGATGCCCGACGACCTGCCCCTCGCCGAACTCGAAAGCTTCACCCACGCCATCGCCGACCGAATGTACCGCGACGCCACCGAGGAGCCCACGTGACCACCCCCACCCGCCGGAGTGTCCTCATCGGCGGCACCGTCGGCGCCGTGGCGGCACTGATCGGGTCAGCACCCACGGCTCTGGCCGCATCAGCATCCGCAAGCGGTGGCGGCGCGGTCGCCCGTACCTGGAACCGCGACACCAGCCGCAACGGATGGCGCATCGACCCGCGAATCGTCCAGCCCTTCTACGTGTCCGGGGCGGCGCGGACGGTCACCCTGCATCCGGCCGCCGCGCAGGTGCTGCTGCACGTGGTGCGCCGCTGGCACTACGAGATCCAGCGGCTCACCGACGGCACCGGAACCACGCTGCACGGGCACACCACCGACCGGACCGTGTACGCCGACTATGAATCCAATCACCTGTCGGGGTCGGCGGTGGCGCTGCATCCGGGGGCGTTCCCGGCAGGCGGCGGAGACGGCCTCTATCCGCATCAGCAGCGCATCGTCGGCGACATTATCGCCGACTGCGATGGCCTGGTCACCTGGGGTGGGGACCTGAAACCCGCCAAGTACGGCCACTTCCACATCAACGTGCCCGCAGCCAGCCCCCGGCTGAAGGAGCTGGCCAAGCGCCTGGGAGACCCTACCGGGGAACGCCCCTACGACCCCGCCGGAGCGCCCGCCGACCCCGCCGACCCGGCACGCCGCCAGCAGGCCGTACGAGCCCGCGGCCTCGCCCGCCGCAACGAGCACTAGACACCCCCACCGGGTAGACCATGGGAATGAAAACCGGCGGCGGGTGCCGTGCTCACCGCAGCATCCGCTCAGGCCGCGGAACCCAAGCCCAACTACTGTCAGCGCGGTCAGGCGCCGACGCAGGTTCTCGATGCGCTCGCGCAGGCCGGGGTTACGGACGGCAGATCACACGACAGCGGACGCCCTGGACGTCCCCGCCCACCACCCGGACGTCCAGGACGTCCCGCCCCTCGTCCTGGACGTCTGCGTCACCCACGCCGCCGGGGCCGTGGCGGGTGCCTGCCACGGACGGGACGGAACTGTGCTCTTCCGGGTAAAAATGATCTTGAATGGTTCTGCCGCACGCGACGGCCGGTGGGTGCCAGGCCGGATGCCGAACTTGGCCGGGAGCGCGGTGAGGAGGTCGTTCAGCGCGTCAGCTTGACGCAGCTTGGTTCGGCGGTCTCGCTCATCGCGCGTCTTGGTCCTTCGCAGCGTTGGCGGAGAAGATCTCGGCGTCCACCTCCATGACGGCGTCGCGCCACCGCCGGTAGGCCTCCTCCTCGCCGATCAGGGCCCACATGCGGACGTACTCGTCCGGGAAGCGCGCAGCATCCATGGCCTCGCCGGTGCTCACGCTCTCGTTGAGGCGCTGACGCACGATCGGGATCAGCGACGGCCCGGTGGTGGCGGCCGTGGGCGGCTCGTGGATCAAGGCCGGGTTGTACGCCACGATCTCCCACCTGGAGCCTTCGGGCAGGGTGATGCTCTCGCGGGCCTCGTCCAGGGTGGCGATCCACTGCGGAGCGTGGTGCTCGGGGATGGGGCCGATGCGGACAGTGTCATATCCCGGCTTGGTGATGACGATCGAGACGGGGACGTCGGCAGCGTTGAGCTCGTCCATGATGGCGACCTTCTGGGTGTGCTCGGTGAGTGTCCGGTCCGAGACCTTAGAGGGCTGACGGCCGGAGCGTGGCGGCGATGTCGGTCTCGATGGCCTCGACGGCGGTGATCACGCCGTAGGCCAGCAGGTGGGTGGTGCAGTGGTCGCTGAGGCGGCGGTCACTGGCACGCCATTCCGCGACGTCCTCGTCGGTGAGGGCGTCGGGGGCCAGGCCGGCCAGGATGGCGATCTTCGCGCCCGCCCGGCCCCCGCCCTCCAGCGGGGCCAGGGCCTGGTCCAGCCACGCGCCGGCGGGCACGCGGCGCCCGCGATGGGTGGTGATCGTGGCGGTCACGACATCCGACGCGGCCGGGGAGAGCAGCGCGGCGCCCTGGCCCGCGATCGCGGTCAGCGCGGCGTAGGCGGCGCCGACCGGGGTGCCCTCGGCCCAGGCGGGCTCCTCCAGCGAGGGCAGGCCGTCGAGCAGTGCCAGGGTGGCGCCCGGCTTCAGGTCGCCGGTGGGCTCGCGCAGAACCGGGGCGTCGTCGAACGCGGGCGGGTCCTCGGGGTCCAGGGTGCCGGGGGTCAGGCCCGCGGGCAGCATCGCCGCGGCCACCCGGTTGATGAAATGAGTGAACAGGACCGTGCCGACCAGTTCGGCGGCGGTCTCGCCGGTGAACGGCGGTTCGCCCGGCTCGCGTACGCCGGTGGAGGAAGCCCAGGCAAGCAGCGCGCCGAGCCGTACATCAGCCGGATCTTCACCACGCTGGACGGCGTCGGCGAGCGCGCCCGCCCCCAGGCGGCGGACCACCACCACGAGCGTCTCGATCTCGTACGGCACGCCGTTGGCCAGCGCCGTGCCCAGGGCGGCGACCGCCTTGTCGAGGATCGGTACCGCGCCGGCCAGTTGCGCCTCGCGCATCAGCGACCACCCGGCCGCCATCAGCTCCTCCGACGGCGACAACATCATCACCGCCGGGCCGATGCTGCTGAACTCCCTGTTCACCTGCGCGTACACCTCGGCGACCAGGCCGCGGGCCCGCTCCGGCCGGACAGGGCTGATATGGCGGATGAGGGAAGACATCCCCGACGCTCCTCACGATCGTGCGAGTGGAGCCTCGATCCTCGCCGCCCGGCCGGCGGTGTGTCGTCGCACCGGGGAAGGCATCCGGCGGTGGTAGGGCGGCTACGACGAGGGGCGTAGAAGGACAGCTCTCGCGGTCCACAGCGGGCAGGCTACGTTTCACGCCGGGTGAGCACCAAGGGGACGTCGTCGGTGATGGCGATCGTGTGCTCGGAGTGGGCCGTGCGTGAACCGTCGGCCGAGCGGATGGTCCAGCCGTCGGCGTCGTAGACGATCCGGTCGGTCGTACGCGCGAACCAGGGTTCGAGCGCGAGGGTCAGCCCCGGCCGGAGTATCAGGCCGCGGCCCGCCCGGCCCTTGTTGGGAACGTGGAGCTCCTCGTGCATGGTACGCCCGATGCCGTGGCCGCCGAACTCGGTGTTGACCGGATAGCCGTAGTCGCGCGCCACCGCCCAGACGGCCGCCGAGATGTCACCCAGGCGATTACCCGGACGTGCCGCCTCGATCGCCGCCTCCAGCGCCTCCTCGGTGGCGCGGATGATCCGCAGGTCCTCCTCGGCGGCGGTGCCGACGATGACGGTACGCGCCGAGTCGGCCACCCAGCCGTCGATGCCGACCGCGAGGTCCGCGCTGAGCACGTCCCCGTCGCGCAGCGTGTAGTCGCGGGGCAGGCCGTGCAGGACGGCGTCGTTGACGGACAGGCAGATGACATTGCGGAACGGGCCGCGCCCGAAGGAGGGCGCGTAGTCCCAATAGCACGAGTCCGCCCCGCGCCGTTTGATCATGTCGCGCACGTGGCGTTCCAGGTCCAGCAGGTTGACGCCCACCTCGGCGAGCCGGCCGATCTCGGAGAGCACCTCGGCCACGAAACGCCCGGCCACCCGCATGCGCTCGATCTCGGCAGGCGTCTTCAGTTCAATCACGGAAACCTCGCGTCAAAGTCGGTATTACTATACCGGCACCCTAACACTTGCCGGTATAGTAATACCAACCCTATGCTGGGGGCATGGTCCGCCAACCGCTCACACCTGAGCAGATCGAAGCCGGCCGGCGTCTCGGCACCCTGTTGCGCCGCGCGCGAGCGGGACGCGACCTGGCAGAGGTCGCGGACGTGGCCGGCATCTCGCCGGAAACCCTGCGCAAGATCGAGACCGGACGACTGCCGTCCCCCGGATTCGGCACGATCGTCCGCCTCGGCGAGGCGCTCAACGTGCCGGTTCAGGAGCTGGCGGCCAGCTGGCGCGGCAGCGACGTACCCCTGGAGGCCGTCTCGTAGCCCGTTGACTTTGTCGCAAGGCTTGTCGCACCATGTTGCTACAAAGCTTGCGACAAAGGAGGCGTCGTGACCCGTGACACCGACGAGCTGCGGCTGGCGGGTGAATGGCTTGCCCGGCACGACCTTGCCGGCGCCCGGCCGACCCCGCTGCTGGCCGGCCGGCTGGCGGCTCGCAGACGCGCCCGCCTGGCCACGTACGTCATCCTGGCCGCGCTGATCATCGTGTGCGCTCTCACCGCCACTTCCGCCTTCGGCGGCCTCCAGCCGTATCGCCCGCTGCTGCTGGTGGCCCTGGCCGTGTCGGTGGCCGGGCTATTGCTGGCGCAGTCGCTGCTCGACCGGTGGGTACGACGCGTCGACCAGCGGGCGGGGGCGACGCTGTCGCGCCGGGCCGCCCATCCGATCCAGCCCGGCTGGCGGACCGTGCTCGGCCGGCCGTTCGCCGTCTTCGTGGTCGCCACGTTCGCCGGCGCGATGGCGCTGGCCGCGAGCGCCCTGACCGTTCCCGGCCCCACCGTGCAGTTGGCCGTCGTCGTGCTGATCGGCCTGCTCGGCGCGACGGCCATCACCGCGATGCAGTTGCGCCACCTGCTCAGGTTCCCGGTCGTGGCGGAGGACGAGGAGTCGCTGACCGCCGACGTCATCATGCGCGTCGAGGACGCCCGCGAGCTCACCACGCCGAGCGTGCAGTGGTCGCTGCCGGTGGTGCTGTTCGGCACCGCGCCCGGCTGGTGGGGCGCCGCCGCGTTCGCCTACATCGTCCTGAGCCTGGCCGCGTGCGTCGCGCTCCATGCCAGGACGCCGTCGTGCGCGACGGTGGCCCGGCAGGTCATGATCGTTCGATGATCGTCATCGACGCGACCTCGCCGGTGCCGCCGTTCGAGCAACTGCGGGTCCAGCTCGCCCGGCAGATCCAGGACCGCACGCTGGCCGTGGGCGCCCGGCTGCCGACCATCCGCCACCTCGCGGCCGACCTCGGCCTGGCCGTCAACACGGTCGGCCGGGCCTACCGGGAACTGGAGGAGGCGGGGCTGATCGAGACCCGCGGACGGGCCGGCTCATTCGTGTCGGCCGCCGGCGAGGACGGCCGCGAACGCGCCCGCCAAGCCGCCGCCGACTACGCGGCCGTGATCGCCGGCGTCGGCCTCGACGCGGGCGAGGCGCTCCGCATCGTCCAGGCGGCATTGGCCGCGCGCTGACCGCGGTCCTGATGGTTGGAGCGGGTACGGCGAGCGCGGGCCGGCGGCGCCCGGATCATGATCCACAAAACGTCGTTTCGGAATATTCGCGGAATGATCAACGTTGGAGGATGCGGCCGGCCCCGCTCCAGCGCTGATCAGGCGACGATTTCGCACGCGAATCGATATTGCACATCGAGTGGGGCGCCTGCTTTATGGTGGGGTGCGCCGGAGCGAGATCGATTCAGGAGACCTGTTGCTGTACCAAGTGGTCAAGTTCGCTGCCACCCCCCTCGCGAACGTCATGTGCCGCCCGCACATCTCGGGTGGGTCGAACGTCCCCAGGACGGGCGGTGCCATCCTGGCCGCCAACCACCTGTCGATGATCGACTCCTTCCTGCTGCCCGCGCTGCTGCCCCGCCACGTGACCTTCGCCGCCAAGAGCGAGTACTTCTCCGGCAACCCGGTCTCCCAGTGGTTCATGCGGCTCGGCGGCAGCCTGCCCACCGACCGCGACAGCGCCCACGCCGCGCAGGCCATGCTCGATGCCGCCGCCGACCTCCTGGAGCGCGGCGAACTGTTCGGCATCCACCCCGAGGGCACCCGCTCCCCCGACGGCCGCCTGTACCGGGGCAAGATCGGCGTGGCGTGGCTGGCGCTCAAGACGGGCAAGCCGGTGCTGCCGGTGGCGCTGTCCGGCACCGAGAAGGTCATGCCGGTCGGCGCCAAGGTCCCGCGCCCGGCCAAGATCGGGATCACGATCGGCGAGCCGATGCGCTTCGAGGGCGACTACAAGAGCGCCCGCGACCGGCGCCGCGTGACCGACGACATCATGTCCGCCATCCAGCACCTCTCCGGCCAGGAGTACGTCGCCCGCTACGCCGCCAGCCTCAAAGCCGCGTCGTAGACGACCTCACTATCCTCACAACATTCCGTCACGGCGCCACACCCTTGTCGTGTCCTTCCCTCACGCCGCTCATCCGCTGTGGGATCTCCTCCGTCACGCCGCTCATCCGCTGTGGGATCTTCTCCGTCACGCCGCTCATCCGCTGTGGTGTCGCCTCCGTCACGCCCCCCATCCGTTACGGCAAGCCGCCCCACCCCCACCCGCCGCCGTGCGCGGGCGCCGATCGTGGGGATCGCTTCTCACGTCGGACAAACGCACCGCCGTAACGGCCCACGTGGACCAGCGGCGCTGTGACGACGCGAACGGCCGGGGTGGGATCTCCCGCCCCGGCCGGCCCCCGCATGCTAGGTGTAGTTCTGGACCCGGACGTAGGCCGTGCAGTTGACGGCCGCGACCCGGACGTCGTAGTAACGCGACGGGTCCAGTCCGGTGATCCTGGTGGATCTCGGGACCGGGAACGCCCACCTGCCGCCGAAGTAGCTCTCCCTGTTGGTCGTCCGGTCCGTGTACCAGAACTTCAGGTAGCACGACGCGGAGTTGACCGAGGAGTAGCGCACGTAGAGCCACCCCTCCGGGTTGTGCGGTTCGATGGCGCCGGACTGCGAGCCGGCCTGGTTGACCACGCAGTCGATGATCACGTAGCTGGGGGCGCACCAGCGCCACCCCCAGGGGTCGGCGCTGGCCGGCGCCGGGTTCGCGGTGAACAGGGCCGCGGCCGTCGCGAGCGTCGTCGCGAGCACGACCAGGGTCCGCTTGATGCGTTTGCGCATGTCTCTCCCCGTGCTGTCGAGCAGGTGTGAGCTACCGATCGAGGCCAGCGAAAGGGATCTCCGGGGCGAGCGGCAACGGGCCACGAATTCTCCGCACAAGGCCGCACAAAGGGCCCGGCGCTCCGCCACTATGGGTGCGATGTCGCGCCAGGTTCGCGGAGGATGGCATGCCCGATGGCTTAGATCGTCCCGGCCCCGACCGGGTCACCACCCCCGAGGAACCTCACCCCGACCGGGTCACCACCCCCGACGTTCCCGACCCCGACCGGGTCGCCACCCGAGAGGATCTGGCTCGTGAGCTGACCCTCCTGCGCAACACGGCGCGAAAGACGATCAGGGAGCTCGGCAAGGCCGTCGACGTCCCCTACGGCACGCTGGGCGGATGGTTTCGCGGGGCGAACGTGCCGCTGGCCTCGCAGGCCGACCAATACGAGAAGGTCCTGCTCACCTGCGGCGTCACCGACCCGGAGCAGCGTGAGCGATGGGTGCGGGCGCTGCTGCGCGTACGGCGGGCGCCGGGCCGCCGCTCGGCCGACCAGGCGCCGCCGTACCGGGGACTGGAGTGTTTCCGACCGGAGGACGCCGGCTGGTTCTTCGGGCGGCAGGAGCTGACCAGGCGGCTGGTCGACCAGGTGTCGCCGGGGCTGACCATGGTGGTGGGGCCGTCCGGGTCGGGCAAGTCGTCACTGTTGCGGGCCGGGCTGATCCCGGCCCTGCCGTCATGGGTGCTGCTGAATCCCGGCGAGAGCCCGTACCCGCGAGCGACCGACGGGGTGGTGATCGTCGACCAGTTCGAGGAGATCTTCACGTCGGCCCTCACGGAGGGCGAACGGCGGCGTTTCATCGGCGAGCTCACCGAGCTGGCCGAGGCGGCGCCGGTCGTGGTGGGCATGCGCGCGGACTTCTATCCCCACGCCCTTCGGCACCCGGCGCTCGCCGGCGCGCTGCAGACGCGTCAGCTCGTGGTCGGGCCGATGACCGAGAGCCAGCTGCGCCAGGCCATCGAGGGCCCGGCCCGCCGCGCCCGCCTCGACATCGACACCGGGCTGGTCGAGCTGCTCCTGCGCGAGATCGCCCCGCACGAGGCGGGCACGCTCCCGCTGCTGTCGCACACGCTGCTGGCCACTTGGGAGAACTCCCGCGGCCGCAGGATGACCGTCGAGCACTACCGGGCCGGCGGCGGCCTGCGGGGAGCGGTGGCGGCCACGGCCGAGTCCGTCTACGCCGAGCTGACGCCCGCCGAGCAGGAGCTGGCCAGGCAGGCGTTCCTGCGGCTGACGCACATCGGTACCGACACCGCCGACACGCGCCGCCGCGTCACGCGGGACGAGCTGGCCGACGAGGCGGGGGCGGTGCTGGACCACTTCGTACGGCGCCGCCTGCTGACCGTGGACGCCGACACCGTGCAGATCAGCCACGAGACCCTGTTGTCGGCGTGGCCGAGGCTGCGCTCGTGGATCGACGCCGACCGGGCGGGACTGCGCGTGCTGCGCCAGCTCACCCAGGCCGCCCAGTCGTGGGAGGCGGGCGAACGGGACCCCGGCGCCCTCTACCGGGGCGGACGGCTGGAGGCGGCCAGGGAGTGGGCCGGCGACCCGGTGCGCCGCGCCGAGCTGAACCCGCTGGAGCGGCAGTTCCTCGACGTGAGCCTCCAGCAGCACCGGCGCAGGAACCGCCACCTCTACCAGCTGCTCGCCGCCCTGACCGTGCTCGCCGTCCTGGCGGGCGGGCTGGCCGCGTACTCCCAGTGGAAAAGGGTGGAGGCCGACCAGGCGCGGGACATGGCGATCTCGCGGACCATGACGATGACGGCGGCCCGGCTGCGCGCCACGGACCCCGTGCTCGCCGCCCAGCTCGCGGTGGCCGCCTACCGGCTCGCGCCGACGGTCGAGGCGCGTACCGGCCTGGTGGAGGCGGCCGGCGCGCCCGCGGTCACCCGAATGGTCCGCCCGGGGCGGGCGCTGCAGGCGGTGGCCACCTCACCGTCCGGGCGGCTGCTGGCCGCCGCGGGCGCCGCTGTGACCGACAGCGCGGTCCTGCTGTGGGACCTGTCCGACCCACGCCATCCGGTACGGCTCGGCCCGCCGCTCACCGGGCACACCAGCTCGATCTACGCGGTGGCCTTCAGCCCGGACGGCCGCATCCTGGCCACCGGCGGCAAGGACCGCACCGTCCGGCTGTGGGACGTGTCCGACCCGGAACACGCGAAGCCGCTGGGCACCCCGATCAGCGGCCCGGCCGACACCGTCTACGCGCTGGACTTCAGCCCGGGCGGGCAGGTGCTGGCCATCGGCAGCCGCGACGGCACCATCCGCCTCTGGGACCTGCGCACCTCCACCCTCACTCCCCCGCTCACCACCCCGGCCCCCGCAGAGGACCAGAACACCACCAAGGGCATGAAAGACCCGAAGGGCGCACAAGACCCACAGAGCGCTCAACACGCGGAAGGCGCACGAGGCGCGACACACGCGGAGGGCACGGGAAGCGTGGACGCACCGGAGGGTGCGGTGCGGGCGTTGGCGTTTCGGGCGGATGGGCGGGTGCTGGCGGCGGGGAGCGGGACCGACACCGCGGGGTCGCTGCGGCTGTGGGACACCGTGACCTGAGCGCCGTGCGGCCCGCCGGTCCCCCGCTGCCGCTGCCGAGCAGGGTCAACGCCCTCGCCTACCACGGCACGCTGGTCGCGGTCGGCAGCAACGACGGCTCCGTGCGGCTGTGGGACACCACCCGCCCGGACCGGCCGGAGCCGCGAGGGCGCCCGCTGGTGGCAGAGGTGAGCGTGTGGGTGAACGTGGTCTCGTTCAGTTCCGACGGCCGCCTGCTGGGGGTCGGCAGCGCCGACAACAGCGCGCGGGTGTGGGAGGTGGCCACCGGGCGGGTGGTCGGTCTGCTGCCGCACCCGGAGCCGGTGACCGCCGTGCAGTTCAGGAACGGCGACCGCCTCGTCGTCACCGGCGGCGCCGACGGCGTGGCCCGCGTCTGGGACCTGCCGGGACCGGTGATCGAGGCGAGCGAGCACCCGATCGACAACGTGGCCTTCAGCGGCCGCTCCACCCTGCTGGCCGCCGCCGCTGGTGACCTCAGGCTCTGGGACGTGGCCGGTCGCCGTCCCTCGCCGGTGAGCCCGCCGCTGACCGCGCCGGCGCCGTACGACCGGATGGGCAGCACGGTGGCGATCAGCCCGGACGGCCGCACGCTGGCGGGTGGCACGCGGCTCGGCAACGCCGTACTGCTGTGGGACATCACCGACCCGGCGCGGCCGGTGCGCCGCGCCACGCTGCTCGGCCCCGCGGCGCTCGTGCAGGGTGTGGCGTTCAGTCCCGACGGCGGGCTGCTGGCGGCGGGCAGCGACGACGGCACGGTTCGCCTGTGGGACGCGCGCACGTGGCGGGCGCTGTCCACGCTGAACCCGGGCTCGGGGCAGGTCTTCGCGGTCGCGTTCAGCCCGGACGGGCGGCGGCTGGCGGCGGCGACGCAGGGCGGCGTGGTGGCATTGTGGGACGTACGCGATCCGGCCGCGCCGGGGCGGGCGACGACGCTCCTGACCGCGATGGGCGACGACGTGCGCTCAGTCGCCTTCAGCCACGGCGGCGCCCTGCTGGCCGCCGGCAACGCGTCCGGGGCCATCCGGCTGTGGCGGCTGGGCGATGCGGCCGGTCCCGTGCTCGCGGGCGCGCCGCTGACCGGGCCGGACGGGCGGGTGTTCGCGGTGGCCTTCGACCCGCGCGACGGCATGCTGGCGGTGGGAACCGGGGCGGGCCAGCTGTGGCTCTGGGACATCACCGACCCGGCGGCGCCGCTGCTGCGGGTGGCGGTCAACAGCCCCGGCGAGAGCTACACGGAACTGGCCTTCAGCGCCGACGGCGGCATGCTGGCCAGCGCCGGGGGCGACGTGCGGCTGTGGGAGGTGGATCCGGCACGGATCACGGCCAGGCTCTGCCGGGAGTCGGGGGACGCGATCACCGAGCCGGAGTGGCGCAAGCACGTGACCGGCGTCGCCTTCAGACCACCCTGCCCCGCGTGAAATTCGCGATGTCCGGGCTACACCTCATGCTCGCCGAGCCGTCGCCGCGGAGCGAGGTCCACAAGGCGGGCGCACGGGCCGAGCGCCGCACGCCATGGCGGGGCCGTGTGGGGTGAGGGCTGTTCATCTTCTGGTCCAGGTGGGCTGGGCGACGTCGAAGACGCGCAGTTCACGGCCGCGCAGGCATACCTCGGCGAACTGCCACAGGATCGCCCCCGTCGGCGCGTGCACGAGGATCGCGGGTCCCAGCGGCATCTGCAGCAGGGGCCCGCGCCAGCGCGGCACACCGGGGGCCAGCAGCCGGTCCAGCGGCACCTCGTGCACGGAGGCGACCTCCCGCGGGTCGGGTACGGCCCGCTGATCGCCCCCGAACGCCACCACCGGAGTGATCACGAACCCGGAGTCGGTGACGAAGTCGTCCAGCAGCCCCGCCACCCGCACCCCGGTGATCCCGGTCTCCTCGGCCAGTTCGCGCAGCGCCCCCCGCACGGGCTCCTCGCCGTCGTCCAGCCGCCCGCCCGGCAGCGCCCACTGCCCCGCGTTGCGCCCGCGCGGCGCACGCTTGATCAGGATCAGGTACGGCTCGCGCCCCTCCAGCACGCACACCGTCACCGCCGCCCCACGCAACCCCTCGGCCGGCGGCGCCGCCCGGCGCTCAAACCCGTCCAGATTCGCCCGAACCTCAGCCTCTAACGCCTCGAACACCGGCCCAGGATCTCACCCCGCCCCGGCTCAGGAGGCGGCGGGCCGTACCGGAAAGGCGAGGGAGAGCTGGTGGAAGGCGCGCCCGGCGGCGGCCACCGCCTCGGGGTGGATCTCGTCGGCGGCGCGCCCGCGGGAGAGTTCCAGCCACGTACGGCGGGCCAGCACCCGCTGCGCGGCCGGCACCTGGGCGGCCAGCAGCGCCGCGGACAGCTCGTCGTAGTGCCCGGCCAGGGCGTCGGCGAGGGCGCTCTCGTCGGCGGCGACGTACACGGCCACGCGGGCGGCAAGGCTGGGCGTCTCGAAGACCATGCGGTGGAAGGCGAGCACCGCGGGGTGGTCGTTGAGCCCGGTGACCGGGTCGCGGCGGGCCAGCCCCGCCAGGAAGTGGTCCCGCAGGGCGGACAGCGGGTCGCCGTCCGCGGCGCGCACGACGCGGGCGGCCTCGCCCTGGTGGTCGGCGATGCGGTGGACGACGAGGTCCTCCTTGGTGGCGAAGTACTTGAAGAGCGTGGGTTTGGAGACGTCCGCGGCGGCGGCCACCTCGGCCACGGACACCTCGTCGAAGCCCCGCTCCAGGAACAGCGTGATGGCCGCCGCCGAGATCGCCTCGTGTACCTGCTGCCGCTTGCGCCGGCGTAGTCCCGTCATACCATCATGTTAACCTGGTAAATAACTTAACCGAGTTAAAGGAGTTGGATGAGCACGCTGGACCAGGAGCGTGACTACGTCGAGACGTGCCGCGCGGGGCTGCGGCGCATGCTGGCGGGGGCGCGCGAGAACGTCGTCATCGGCGAGAGCGTGGCCGGCGACCGCTACAGCGCCGAACGGCTGGGCCGCCACCTGAAGAGCCTGGCCAAGGAGCTCAGTGAGGAGCCCGACGGGCCGCCGTTCTTCGGGCGGCTGGCGTTCGGCCAGGGCGAGCACCGCGATCGCTCCTACTACATCGGCCGCCGTCACATCCCCGGCGAGCACGGCGGCGTGCCGCTGGTCATCGACTGGCGGGCGCCGGTCTCGCGCGCCTTCTACCGGGCCGGCGCCCGCGACCCGCAGGGCGTGGCGACCCGGCGCCGCTACGGGTGGTCGGGACTGCGGCTGACCGGGTTCGAGGACGAGGACCTGGGCCGGGGCGAGCAGGGCGGCAGCGCGATCCTGACCGCCGAGATCGAACGGCCGCGCGTGGGCCCGATGCGCGACATCGTGGCCACCATCCAGCCCGAGCAGGACGACCTGGTGCGGGTGGGGGTGGGCGAGTCGGTGTGCGTGCAGGGCGCGCCCGGCACCGGGAAGACGGCGGTGGGGCTGCACCGGGCGGCGTACCTGCTGTACGCGCACCGGGCGCGACTGGAGCGCTCGGGCGTGCTGGTGCTGGGACCCAACCGGGCCTTCATCGGCTACATCTCCGCCGTGCTGCCCGCGCTGGGCGAGGTGGAGGTGGAGCAGACGACGCTGGAGGAACTGCTGGGCGGCGCCGAGGTCGGGGCCACCGACCCGGCGCCCGCGGCGGCGGTCAAGCACGACGCGCGGATGGCCGAGGTGCTGCGCCGGGCGCTGTACGGGCGGATCGCCAGGCCCGTCGAACCGGTCGTGGTGAGCGACGGGGCGGCGCGGTGGCGGGTGTACGAGGACGAGCTGCGGCGGATCGTGGACGACACGCGGCGCGAGAGCCTGCCGTACCTGACGGGGCGCGAACGCGTGCGCTCGCGGATCATGGCGCGCGTCGTCCGCCAGGCCGAGCTGCGCGGGCACCTCGTCAACCCGGCCTGGACGAAGCGGATGGGCCGGCAGGTCACGCCGTTCCTGGACGCGGTCTGGCCGGCGCCGAAGCCCGAGCAGGTGCTGGCCGACCTGCTCACTGATCCCGCGAAGGCGGCCGGCGGCGTCCTGGAGGAGCACGAGATCGAGGCGATCACCTGGGCGCGGCCGCCGCGCTCGTACAGGAGCGCCCGCTGGTCGGCCGCCGACGCGGTGCTGCTGGACGAGCTGGCCGGGCTGCTGGAGCGGCCCGCGGGCTTCGGGCACGTGATCGTCGACGAGGCGCAGGACCTGTCGCCGATGCAGTGCCGCGCCATCGCCCGGCGCAGCGAGCACGGCTCGCTGACCGTCCTCGGCGACCTGGCCCAGGCCACCACGCCGTGGGCGGCGCGCGCGTGGGCCGCCCAGCTCGCCGCGCTCGGCAAGCCGGCGGCGCGCACGGTCGAGCTCACCACCGGCTTCCGCGTCCCGGCGGCGGTCGTGGAGCTGGCCAACCGGCTGCTGGCCGCCCTGGAGGCCGACGTGCCGCCGACCCGCTCCTTCCGCCGTGACGGTGCGCTGAGCGTGCGCGAGGCCGCCGACCTGCCGGCGGCGGTCGTGGCGGCGGTGCGGCGGGCGCTGGAGCTGGAGGGCTCGATCGGGGTGATCGCCGCCGATCCGGCCGTGGACGGGCTGCGCGCGGCGCTGTGGGACGCCGGCCTGGACGCCACCCTCGTCGAGCCCGGGACCGGCGGCGACACGGCGTTCCGGGTCAGCCTGGTGCCCGCCTCGGCGGCCAAGGGGCTGGAGTACGACCACGTGATCGTCGCCGAGCCCGCCGAGATCGCCGAGGCCGAGGCGCGCGGGCTCAACCGGCTGTACGTGGCGCTGACGCGGGCCGTCTCCCGGCTGGACGTGCTGCACGCCCGTCCGCTGCCCGGCCCTCTGAGCACCGCAGACTCGACAGGACGTGCGGCTTCGGTGTGAGATGAATCCTAGACAGGCACGACTTTCGGGGGTCCACACCTAGGGAGAAGTCCTATGACCACACCAGACGATCCGAACGCCCGGCCGCAGTGGTCACCACCGCCCGAGCAGCCGGGGCCCGCTCCTCCCTATGACCAGCCGTACGGCCAGCCCGGTCACGGATCCCCGCCCAAGAGCGGCTCGGGCGTCCAGATCCTGTCGATCATCGGGTTCGTGTTCGCGGCGATCGCGCTGCTGTTCATCCCGATCCTGTTCGGCCTCATCGGCATCGTGCTCGGCATCGTCGGCCACACCCGGGGCGAGTCGCTCGGCAAGTGGGCAGCGGTCGCCTCCGGCGTCACCATGATCCTCGGTATGCTCATCGGATTCCTGGTGGTCCGGAGCATGAGCGCTTGACCTTGTCGTAGCGTCAAGGTCTTTCATAGAGGTATGCGGATAGGAGAACTCGCCGCCCTGGCCGGCGTGTCGACCAGGGCGGTGCGCCACTACCATCACCTCGGCCTGCTGCCGGAGCCCGAACGGCGGGCCAACGGCTATCGCCTCTACACCCTGCGCGACGCCGTCACCCTGTCGCGCATCCGGCGGCTGTCGGAGCTGGGCCTGTCGCTGGAGGAGATCCGCGACGTACTGGCCGACCAGCAGGGCCGCGAGCTGCGCGAGGTGCTGACCGAGCTCGACGCCGACCTGGAGAGGCAGGAGGCCGAGATCAGGGAACGGCGCGCCCGCCTGGCCACCCTGCTGGAGCAGGAGAATCCGCAACCCGACGACGCCCTCTCCCCCGAGATGGCGCGCATCCTCGGCCGGCTGCCCCAGGGCGGCGGCGGGATGGCCGAGCGCGACCGCGAGTTCCTGGCGCTTCTGGACACCTCGATGCCCGCCGATCAGCGGGCCGACTTCGTGGACCCCGTCCTGGCCCTGCCGGAGACCGACCCGGAGTTCCACGCCCAGGTCATGCAGGTCTACGCCGAGCTCGACGCGTTCGCCGACATCGTCCCCGACGAGGACGACCCGCGGGTGGAGGAGCTGGCCTGGCGGCTGATCGAGCTGACGCCGCGCGAGCTGATCCCCGAGGGCAGCCTGCCGATACCCGGTGAGGAGGACCCGTTCGTGCGGGCCTTCTTCGCCGACCTGAGCCCCGGGCAGGCGGTCGTCATCCGCCGCGTCATGAAGCTGCTGAGCAAGCCGTGAGGGTGGCGCGCCGCATGCTGGCGCACGAACTGCGCGCCCTGGCCAGCCTCGGCTACTGGGCGCTGGGCCGCCGCCACGGCGTCGGGCCCGGCCAGGTGGCCCTTTCCTACCACGCGGGCGGGTCGATCACGCTGTGGCTGTTCCTGTTCGCGATCGTGGTGGAGGGCGTGGCGCTGGAGCTGTGGCTGGGCTGGCCGATCCTGACCGTCGTGCACGTCTACTTCGTGCTCGCCAACCTCGGCATGATCGCCGCCGCGCGCTCGCGGCCGCACGTGGTGGGCGAGCATACGGTACGGCTGCGCCAAGGAGCCGCCTTCGACCTCAGCATCCCCCGCGAACTGATCGTCTCGGCGCGGGCCGCGAGCCGTATCCACGACTCCGGGTTCGTCACCCTGGCCGAGGGGCGGCTGGAACTGGTCGTCGACTCGCGCACCAACCTCGTGCTGGAGCTGTCGGAGCCGGTGACGGTGACGCGGCCGCTGGGCCGTACCGGGGAGGCGAGTTCGATCAGGTTCTTCGCCGACGATCCGCGAGAATTTCTCCGGACGCTGTCGATTTCCGCGCCGCCCGCGCGTCATGGCAGTGACTGAAGGGAGAAACCATGAAGTACGTGCTGCTCGTCGTGGGCGATGAGAGGCCGTGGGCGCAGGCGGGGCCCGAGGAGCGTGCCGCCGTCTACGCCCGGTGGGGCGCCTACACCGCGATGCTCACCGAGCGCGGGGCGAACCTCGGCGGCAACGAGCTGGCCCACTCCTCCACCGCCACCACCGTCAGGAAGAACGGCGACCAGGTCCTCATCACCGACGGACCCTACGCCGAGACCGTGGAGCAGATCTCCGGCTACCAGATCGTGGAGGCCAAGGACCTGGACGAGGCGATCGAGCTGGCCGCGGCCATGCCGTCCGACGTGGAGATCAGGAGGTGCGCGTCGTGAAGTACGCCCTGCTGCTGTACGGCGACGCCACCGAATGGGCCAGCGCCACCCCGGAGCAGATCCAGGAGGGCATCGCCCGCCACGGCGCCTACATCGAGATGCTCAAGGGCCGCGGCGCCTACCTGGAAGGCGAGGAGCTGGGCGCGCCGGGCGAGGCGGTCTGCCTGCGCCGGGGCGAGGGGGAGGTGCTGCGCACCGACGGGCCGTTCGTGGAGACGGTCGAGCACCTGGGCGGCTACTACCTCATCGAGGCCAAGGATCTCGACGAGGCGATCGAGCTGGCGACCGCCTGCCCGGAGCGAACCGTGGAGGTGCGGCCGGTGGTGGAGTACTCGGGATGAACGCCGTCGAGCAGGCGTACCGCGAGCACTGGGCGCGCCTGCTCGCCATCCTCACCGCCGAGCTGCGTGACCTCGACCTGGCGGAGGAGTCGTTGCAGGACGCCTTCACCGCGGCGGTGCCGGCCTGGCCGCCGGTGCCGGACAACCCGCCGGCGTGGCTGCTGACCGTGGCGCGGCGGCGGGCGGTCTCGCGGCTGCGCCACATGGCGGTCGCGGCCCGCAAGCTGCCGCTGCTGGTGGTCGACGAGCCGCAGGCGGGCGACGACCTGCTCAGCCTGATCTTCACCTGCTGCCATCCGGCGCTGTCGATGGAGGCGCGGGTGGCGCTGACGCTGCGCTGCGTGGGCGGGCTGGGCACGCGGCAGATCGCCCGGTTGTTCCTGGTCGGCGAGGCGACGATGGCGGCCCGGATCACCCGCGCCAAGAAGAAGATCAGCCAGGCCGGCATCCCGTACCGGGTGCCGTCAGGCCCGGAGCTGGTGGCGCGCCGCGACGGGGTGCTGGCCGTGCTGTACCTGATCTTCACCGAGGGGTACGCGGCGGCCGAGGGCGAGGACCTCATCCGCACGGAGCCGGCGGCGCAGGCGATCGCGCTGGCCCGGATGCTGGCCGCGCTGATGCCGCACGACAGCGAGGTCAGCGCGCTGCTGGCGCTGATGATGCTGCACCACGCGCGGCGCGATGCCCGGCTGGACGAGCGGGGACGCATCGTGACGCTCGCCGAGCAGGACCGCGGGCGCTGGCACCGCGAGGAGATCGCCGAGGCCCTGGGCCTGCTGCGGCCGGGCCCGCCGGGCCTCTACCAGGTGCAGGCGGCGATCGCCGCCGAGCACGCCTCGGCCATCCTGCCCCAGGACACCGACTGGACCGCGATCGCCCAGCTGTACGAACTGCTGGAGGCGCTGACCGGGTCGGCCGTGGTCCGCCTGAACCGGGCCGTCGCGGTGGCCGAGTCCCGGGGGCCCGCCGACGGGCTGGAGTTGCTGGCGAGCCTGGAGGAGCGGTTGCCGCGCCACCACCTGCTCCCGGCGACGAGGGCGGAGCTGCTGCGGCGGCTGGGCCGGCTGGAAGAGGCGGTGGAGGAGTACGGCAAAGCGCTGGCCCTGGTGGGGACGGCGCCGGAGCGCGAGTTCCTGCAGTCCCGCCGCGCCGCCCTACGCCCCTAGACCCGCACCCCGACCCTCGCCCCTGACCGATCCCCCCGGCCGCGAGTGACGATCATGCGGGGTTGTTCAGCCAGGTCTCGTGCAGGTGCAGCCAGCGCAGTTCCCCGCCCGCGCGCCGGAAGACGACCGTGGACTGACGGGCGCCGCCCTCCTGCCACTCCTGGTAGGCGGCCACCAGCAGCGGCCCGGCCTCGGCCACCACGCGCACGTCCCGGATCTCGATCCGCAGGCCGGGCACCGCGCCGCGCAGGTCGCGCACCTGGCGCATGACCTGCTCCCGTTCCAGGGTGCGGCCGTCGGGCCCGGTCAGGGTGAAGGCGGCCGCGTGGGCCCGGTCGAACTCCTCGAACTCCTGCCCCGGCTCCCCCGACAGCCACCGTTCGATCACCTGGTGGTGGCGGACGATCTCCTCTCGCGCCGTCATCGGGACCGTCCGGTGAGCCAGTCGATCGGGGCGGCGGGCCGTACGCCCAGAAGGTCGAGCGCGGCGGGGTCGGCGGCCAGCAGCGGGCGGTCGGCGGCGGCCCAGCGGTAGGTGTCCGCGACGGCCGCGGCGGTGGCCGGGCCCGCCAGAGCGCTCAGGGCCGCCTCGAAGGCGGCGGGGTCCTGGGCGTGGAAGCGGGCGCCGATCGCGGCGGCCAGGTCCGCGCTGGTGACGGCCTCGGCCGCGCCGACGTTCAGGATCGCGCCCTCCAGCCCGTCGAGGGTCAGCGCGGCGTGGGTGGCGGCGGCCAGGTCGGCGTGCGACAGCCAGGCCACGGGCAGGTCGGCGGGCAGCGGGTAGGCCAGTACGCCGTCGGCGGCCAGCGGTCCCGCCACCCAGGGGGCGGCCAGGTTGTCGAGGTAGATCGGCGGGCGCAGCTCCACGACCGGCAACCCGGCCGCGCGCAGGTCGTCCCCGGCGCGGCGGCGGGTCTCGAAGGCGGGCACGCCGGTCTGGGCGGCGGGCAGGCGGTTGCCGGTGTTGAACACCAGCCGCCGCACCCCCGCCGCCAGCGCCGCGTCCCGCACGTTGCGGACGTAGAGGTCCACGGTGCCGGGGTCGTAGACCATGGGCAGCATCACCGAGGCGTGGGTGACGCCGTCGAAGGCGGCCTTCACCGCCGCGCCGTCGGCCAGGTCTCCGGTGAACGGCCGCGCCCCCTCGGGAGCCGGTCCGCTCCGGGTGAAGGCGCGTACGGCAAGGCCTTCGGCCAGCAGGCGGCGGGCGACCGCGCCGCCCTGGGCGCCGGCGGCGTTCATCACAAGGAAGGTCATGGGAGACAGCCTGCCCGGCCCACGGGATACACTCCATAAAGCACACTCTCGCAATCTTTAAGGATCGTCCGGTGGATGGGGATCTTCTCAGCGACCTGCTCGCCCCGCTGCGGCTGCACGGCGTCTTCCACAGCCGCTGGCAGGCCCGCGCGCCCTGGGGCGTGGCCGGGCGGCGGGAGAACTGCGCCCTGCTGCACTACGTCGACCAGGGCTCGTGCACCGTCGAACTGCCCGGCCACCCGCCCGTCACCCTCGCCACCGGCGATCTGGCCGTCTTCCCGCACGGCAGCGCCCACCGGCTGGCCGACCGGCCGGGGCGGGCCACCGTACCGCTGAGCGGGGTCCTTCCCGAACGCCAGCCCGGCGGCGTGCGCACCGTCGAGATCGACGGGCCGGGCGCGCGGACCGTCATGCTGTGCGGCGGCCTGCACTACGACCGCGCCGCCGCCACTCCCCTCTACCAGGCGCTGCCGCCGCTGTTCGTGCTGGAGAGCGCGCGGTTGCGGGCCCATCCGCTGCTCGGCGCGACGCTGGAGCGGCTGGCCGGCGAGTGGGACACCGCCGCGCCCGGCGCCCAGCTCGTCGCCCTGCGCGCGTTCGAACTCGTCTTCGTCCTCGCGTTGCGCGCCGCCCTCGACGCCCCCGGCTCGGCGCTGCCGGCGGGCGCGGCGGTCCTGGAGGCGCTGCGCCATCCGGGCGTGGCCGCCGCGCTGCACACCGTGCAGACCCGCTTCGCCGAGCCATGGACCGTGGAGACGCTCGCCGTCGAGGCGGGCATGTCCCGTTCCGCCTTCGCCGCGACCTTCCGCCGCCTGGTGGGCCAGGCGCCCATGCGCCACCTGACCGCCCGCCGCATGCAGGAGGCCGCCCGCCTGCTGTCCGAGACCGCGCTGCCGCACAACCGCATCAGCGAACGCGTCGGCTACGGCACGCCGGTCGGCTTCCACCTGGCCTTCCGTCAGTGGTACGGGCTGACGCCCGGCGAGTACCGCGCCGACGCCCGGCCGTGACTACAGGAGGGTCAGCTGCTCGGCGGCGGGTCCGGGCTTGGCGGGGGCGCGCCCGGCGAGGCGGCGGGGGCCGGCGGGGCCGGATCCGCCGATGCCGTGGCGGCGGGCCAGGTCCTTCACCTGGGCGCTGACGCGCTCCTGGTAGGCGCGGGGCGCGTAGGCGCCTCTGCCGTAGAGCTCCAGGTAGCGCGGCACCAGGCGCGGGTGTTCCCTGGCCAGCCATCCCAGGTACCACTCCCTGGCCCCCGGCCGCAGATGCAGCACCAGCGGCGTCACGTGCACCGCGCCTGAGGCGGCGATGGCCTCGACGGTGCGTTCCAGCTCGGCCGGGGAGTCGGTCAGATACGGCAGGACCGGTGCCATCAGGACTCCGCAGCGGATCCCGGCGGCGTTGAGGCGGGCGCAGGCGGCCAGGCGGCGTTCGGGGTGCGGGGTGCCGGGCTCCACGGTGCGCCAGGCCCGCTCGTCGACGAAGCCCACCGACACGTTGACGGACACGTCGGTCACCTGCGCCGCCTCGGTCAGCAGGTCGAGGTCGCGCAGGATGAGCGTGCCCTTGGTGAGGATGGAGAACGGGTTGGCCGCGTCCCGCAGCGCCTCCAGAATCCCCCGCATCAGCTGATACCGGCCCTCGGCCCGCTGGTAGCAGTCGACGTTGGTGCCCATCGCCACGTGCCCGCCCTGCCAGCGGGGCGCGGCCAGTTCGCGACGGGTCAGCTCGGCGGCGTTGACCTTCACCACGACGTTGGAGTCGAAGTCGAGGCCCGCGTCCAGATCGAGGTAGGTGTGGGTGTTGCGGGCGAAGCAGTAGCGGCAGGCGTGGGAGCAGCCCCGGTAGGGGTTGATCGTGTGCTGGAAGGACATGCGGCTCGTGGCGGGCACGCGGCTGATGATCGAGCGGGCGCGCACCTCGAAGAAGGTCATCCCCCGGAATTCGGGCGTGTCGAATCTCCGCGTCACCGCCTCCTCGGCGAACAGCGGCACCGCAGGATCACGGTCGTCGGCCCCGGTGAGCCGCAGGTTGTCCCAGCGCATGCCATGATTAGAACAGAAGTTCGACTGTGATCGCAAAGGAAAAGAGCGCACAATTACTGGGCAAGATCACGGCTAATGATCTTCATGGTTGGGCAGAAAGTCGGAACAGAGCTTGCGTTCCGGAGGTGCACCATGGCCTGGTCGCAGGACGAGGAGAGGTTGCTGGCCCAGATCGAGCGCCACCTCGTCGACGAGGACCCGCGGCTCGTCGCGCGCCTGGAGTCGTTCAACGAGCGAGCCCGGCGCAGCGAGGCCAGGGCCAACGCGGAGTCGGTCCCCCGCCGCCGTCCGCGCCGTTCCACGATCATCATCATGATCAGCTGGCTGCTCATCGCCACGCTCGTGGCCACCCTGCTCATCCTCGTGCTCCGCAACGAGGCCGCCGCCCTGGCGTTCTGATCCAGGCGTACGCGCCCCCCACAGGCGAAATGTCGGATTTATGGAGCAAGTGGGTATTAACGGCGTTGATGTCGTATCAGGCATCGCACATACGTCGCGAGTACATCGGGGGAACAGAGCAATGGCAGAGCAACGCAAGAAACCCGCCGCCAAGTCCGGCAAGGCCAAGAAGGCCACCATCAAGGCCACCAGGCAGGCCAAGGCCGCCAAGCGCCAGGAAACGCGCAAGCCGGTGGAAGAAGCATAAGAGGCATCGGCACTGAAAGGATCAGACAGCCGGGACACCACGTCCCGGCTGTCTGACCACGGAGAGACGATGCCCGCCTACCTGCGCTTTCCCGCCATCTTCCAGGACGTCGTGGTCTTCGCCGCCGAGGACGACCTCTGGATGGTCTCCGCCCAGGGCGGGCGCGCGTTCCGGCTCACCGCCGGGCTGGCCGAGGCCGGATACCCCCGCATCTCCCCGCGCGGCGACCAGCTCGCCTTCGTCGGCCGCGAGGAAGGCCCGGAAGAGGTCTACGTCATGCCCGCCGAGGGCGGCGCCGCGACCCGCCTGACCTACCACGGCGCCCGCTGCACCGTCACCGGCTGGGACCACGACGACCGCATCCTGTACGCCAGCGACGCCGGCCAGCCCTTCGAGGGCCGCAAATGGCTCCACCGGGTCGCCCCGGGCGGGGTCCCGCAACGCCTGCCGTACGGCCCCGCCAACTCCATCGCCTACGGCCCGCACCACATGATCGTCCTTGGCCGCAACACCGCCGACCCCGCCCGCTGGAAGCGCTACCGGGGCGGCACCGCCGGCGACCTGTGGATCGACCCCGACGGCCACGGCGACTTCCGCCGCCTCATCAAGCTGCCCGGCAACCTCGCCGCACCCTGCTGGAGCGGCGAGCGCGTCTACTTCCTGTCCGACCACGAGGGCACCGGCAACGTCTACTCCTGCACCCCCACGGGCGAGGACCTCCAGCGCCACACCCACCACAGCGACTACTACGCCCGCAACCTCACCAGCGACGGCCTCCACCTCGTCTACCACGCCGGCGCCGACCTCTACCTCCTCCCGCCCGGCGCCGACCACGCGCGGAAGATCGACGTGCGCCTGGCCTCCTCCCGCACCCAGCGCAACCGCCGCTTCGTCGAGGCCGCCGACTACCTCGACAGCGCCACCCTCGGCCCCGACGGCACCACCCTGGCCCTCACCACCCGCGGCAAGGCGTACACCATGGCCGCCTGGGAGGGCCCGGTCCGCCAGCACGGCGCGCCTCACGGCGTCCGCTACCGCCACCTGACCTGGCTCAACGACGGCGAGCGGCTGGTCGCCGCGGCCAGCGGCGCCGACGGCGACGAGACCGTCACGCTCCTCGGCCCCGGCTCCGCCACCGAACTGGCCGAGCTCGGCCGCATCAACGAACTCGTCCCCGACCCCGCCCACGACCGCGTGGCCGTCACCAACCACCGGGGCGAGCTCCACCTCCTCGACCTCGGCACCGGCCAGGCGACGCTGGTCGAGGCCAACCCCCACGCGAGCCCGCACGACCCCGCCTGGTCGGCCGACGGCACCTGGCTCGCCTACGCCAGCCCGCTCAACGCCCAGACCACCGCCATCAAGCTCCACCATCCGGAGTCGGGCCGCATCGTCCAGGCCAGCGAGCCCATCCTGGAGGACGGCGCCCCCTGCTTCGACCCGGAGGGCCGCTACCTCTACTTCATCGGCCAGCGCACCTTCTCCCCGGTCTGGGACCAGCTCCAGTTCGATCTCGGCTTCCCGCTCGGCACCCGCCCGTACGCCATCGCCCTGCGGCGCGACGCGCCCGACCCCTTCGTCCCCCAGCCCCGCCCGCTGGAGACCAAGGACAAGGAGGAGAACGAGGAGGAGGACCCCACACCCCTCCAGGTCGACGCCGAGGGCCTGATCCATCGGGTCACCGCCTTCCCGCTGCCCGAAGGCCGGTACGAGCGCATCGCCGCCCTGCACGGCAAGGCGCTCATCCTGTCCAGCCCGCTGGAGGGCGAGCCCGTCCTGCATCTGTACGACTTCGCCAAGGCCAAGAACGAGACGTTCGCGGAGGACGTCACCGACCTCGAACTCGCCCGCGACCACAAGACGCTGCTCTACCGCGCCGGCGCCCGGCTCCGCGTGGTCAAGGCCGGAGAGGTCCCCGAGCACGACGACGACCCGCCCAGCCGGGAGAGCGGCTGGATCGACCTGGCCCGCGTCAAGGTCTCGGTCTGGCCGGAGCACGAATGGCGGCAGATGTTCCGCGAGGCCTGGCGGCTGCAGCGGGAGAACTTCTGGACCGCCGACATGTCCGGCGTCGACTGGCAGGCCGTCTACGAACGCTACCTGCCCCTCGTCGAACGCGTCAGCACCCGGGGCGAGTTCTCCGACCTGCTGTGGGAGCTGCACGGCGAGCTCGCCACCAGCCACGCCTACGAGAGCGGCGGCGAGTACCGCCCGGGTCCCGACTACAGCCAGGGCAAGCTGGGCGTCGACTGGGACTACCGCGACGGCGTCTACCACATCGGCGCCATCGTCACCGGCGACCCCTGGGATCCGGAGGCCACCTCGCCGCTCAACCGCATGGGCCTCGACGTACGGCCGGGCGACGCCGTACTGGCGATCAACGGGCACCCCATCGGCGCCGAGACCACCCCGAACGAACGCCTGGTCAGCCAGGCCGACCAGGAGGTCGAGCTCACGCTGCGCCGCGGCGAGGACACCTTCACCGCCACCGTCAGGGCCATCGCCGACGAGGGGCCCGCCCGCTACCGCGACTGGGTCAACCTCAACCGGGCCCGCTGCCACCAGCGCTCGGGCGGCCGCATCGGCTACCTGCACATCCCCGACATGAGCACCACCGGGTTCGCCGAGTTCCACCGCGGCTTCCTGGCCGAGTACGACCGGCACGCCCTCGTCGTGGACGTCCGCTTCAACGGCGGCGGCAGCGTCTCAGCCCTGCTGCTGGAGAAGCTGGCCCGGCGCCGCCTGGGCTACGACTATCCGCGCTGGGGCCACCCCGAGCCCTATCCGGCCGAGTCCCCGCGCGGCCCGCTGGTCGCCATCACCAACGAGTGGGCCGCCTCCGACGGCGACATCTTCAGCCACACCTTCAAGCTCCTCGGCCTCGGCCCGCTCATCGGCAAGCGCACCTGGGGCGGCGTCGTCGGCATCTGGCCGCGCCACCGGCTGGCCGACGGCACCGTCACCACCCAGCCGGAGTTCTCCTTCGCCTTCGACGACGTCGGCTGGAAAGTGGAGAACTACGGCACCGACCCCGACATCGAGGTCGACATCACCCCGCAGGACTACGCGGCCGGAATCGACACCCAACTGGAGAAGGCGATCGACACCGCCCTTGACCTGCTCGAACGCAAACCCCCGCACACACCCGCATCTCGCGTGCAACCTTGACGGGGTGAACAGCGTCTAAAAGGTCATAGAAGGGGCAGTGCCACGGGGACATCGGTGCTGCCCCGGCTACGTAGATCCTGGAGCCGGTGGCGGGAACATTCCGTCACCGGCCACGTGTGTCATGACACCGGACGAGGGGACAAGGACAAGGTGCGCGCACTGGCACGCAAAGGGAAGGCCGCGGCCGCCCGGCTGTACAGGGGATACAACCGGCGCAGGCAACGCAACGCGCCGCCTCCCTCCATCGGCACGATCCGCATCCTGCTCCTGCACGCCAACGGCATGGGCGGCACGATCAGAACGGTGTTCAACCTGGCCAGCTACCTGGCCGCCACCGGGCGCGACGTGGAGATCGTCTCCATCCTCAAGGAGGCCGAGCGGCCGTTCTTCCCGGTCGACGAACGCGTGAAGTTCCGCTTCCTCGACGACCGGCTCAAGCCGCGCCGCGGCGTACGCGCGATGCTGTCGAAGCTGCCCAGCCGCCTGATCCCCGAGGGGGAGTCGGCCGCCCACCGCTTCAACGCCTGGACGGACCTGCAGCTGGCCCGCTACATCCGCTCGCTCGACACCGGCGTCCTCATGGGCACCCGCCCCGGACTCAACCTGGCCATGGCGCAGCTCGCCAACCCCAACGTGATCACCGTCGCGCAGGAGCACGTCGGGCTCAACGCCAAGCCCGAGGCCCTGCAGGAGCTCATCAAGTGGCGCTACCGCCGCTTCGACGCCCTGGTCACCCTCACCAAGGCCGACCTGCGCGACTATCGCAACACCCTGCCGAAGCGGCCCAGGCGCCTGGTGCGCATCCCGAACGCGGTGCCGCCCATGACCGGCGACCAGGCCAAGCTCGACGCCAAGCTCGTCATCGCGGTCGGCCGCATCACCCGGCTCAAGGGCTTCCACCGCCTCATCACCGCGTGGGAGCAGATCGCCAAGGCCCATCCCGACTGGAAGCTGCGCATCTTCGGCGACGGGCCCCAGCTCGACAACCTGCGGACCCAGATCGCCGAGGCGGGCCTGGAGGACAAGGTCGAGCTGCCGGGACCCACCCAGGACGTCGGCGCCGAGCTGGAGAAGGCCTCGATCTTCGTGCTGAGCTCGCGCCACGAGGGCTTCCCGATGACGATCCTGGAGGCCATGGCCAAGGGTCTTGCCATCGTCAGTTTCAACAGCCCCCACGGCCCCAAGGAGATGATCAGCGACGAGGTCGACGGGCTGCTGGTCAAGCCCCGCACCAACGACAACCTCGCCGCCTCGATCCTGCGCGTCATCGAGGACGAGCAGCTGCGCCGTTCCCTGGCCGCGGGCGCCCTGGAGACCGCCCGCACCTACGACGTGGACGCGGTCGGCCGCATCTGGGACGACCTGCTGGAAGAACTGCTGGCCCGCCGCAACGGCACCTACGTGCCCAAGCCCGTCGGATAGTCCCGTCCGACCGGCCGCCCCTCCTGGAGACGGCCGGTCAGACGGTCAGCTCCAGCGGCTCGGCGATCACGTCCACGAGCGCGCCGTTGCGGTAGACGGTGATCGGCAGCGGGCGGCCGATGGCGTCGGCGAACATCAGCCGCTGCAGGCTCTGCGCGTCGCCCACCGGGGTACGGCCCGCGCTCAGCACCAGGTCGCCGCCCCGCAGCCCGGCCCGCTCGGCGGGCGAACCGGCCACCACCTCCACCACCCGCAGCGCCGCCGCCTGCCCCGTGCGCCTGCGCAGCGGCTCCGGCAGCGGGGCCGGCGAGGTCACCAGGCCGAGGAAGGCCCGCCGTACCCGCCCGTCGCGGATGAGGGCCGCGATGATCGAGCGCGTCGTGCTGTTCATGGGTACGGCCAGCCCCACCCCCATCCCGGCCACCGCGGTGTTCACGCCCACCACCCGGGCCCGCGAGTCGGCCAGGGCGCCGCCGGAGTTGCCCGGGTTCAGGGCGGCATCGGTCTGGATGACGTCCTCGATCATCCGTACCGCGGAGCCGGCCCGCGCCGGCAGCGAACGGCCCAGCCCCGAGACCACGCCGGCCGTCAGCGACCCGGCCAGCCCGAGCGGGTTGCCGACCGCCACGACGAGCTGCCCGACCACGAGCTTGTCGCTGTCGCCCAGGACCGCGGGCTCGGGCGTGGGCCCCTGCGCCCTGATCACCGCGAGGTCCGACAGCGGGTCACGGCCGACCACGGCGAACTCCTCCACCGTGCCGTCGGCGAAGGCCACCGTGCCGGCCCGCGAGGAGCCGACCACGTGCGCGTTGGTGAGCAGGAAACCGTCGGAGGTGAACACCACCGCCGAGCCGCTGTTGCGTCCCGCCCGTACGCCGGCCACCTTGGGCAGCAGCTCCGCGGCGACGGAGGAGACCACTTGAGAGTAGGCGTCGAGGGGATCCGCCATCGCGCGCTCCTTCATTGCTTACAGGATTACACGCTAACTCGTCACGACCGGGCGCGCGTCTTCACGACCAGGCGTTCGCGAGGGCCGCACCGGCCGCGGCGGCGCCCAGCCCGGCCGCCACGCTGAGCACCGCGTTGCCCGCCGCCGCCGGCCCCGCGCCGCCCTCCGCCAGCCGCAGCGTCTCATATCCCAGCGTCGAATAGGTGCTCAGCGCCCCGCACAACCCGGTGCCCGCCAGCGCCATCAGCCCCTCACCGGTGGGCCGGGCCACCAGGAACCCCAGCACCGCCGAACCGATCACGTTCACCACGAGCGTTCCCCAGGGTAACGTCACCGAGCCCGCCCGGCCGCGCGCCGCCACCCAGCCCTGGACCGCCCGGTCCAGCAGGAACCGCATCGGCGCGCCCACCGCCGCCCCGATCGCCACCAGCAGCACGTTCATCCGGCCCACCGCCGGGCCAGCAGGCGCGCGAGCCGTACCCCGGACCAGGTCGCCACGACGGCGCCCGCCATCGTCGCCACGAGGTAGACGAGCGCGAGCCAGAACGGCCCCTCCCCCGCCAGGAACCGCACATCCACCACATAACCCGAGAACGTCGTGAAACCCCCCAGAACCCCGACCCCCAGGAACGGCCGCGCCAGCCGGTGCATCCGCGGCACCGCCACCATGAGCATCCCGATCAGCAGGCAGCCCGACACGTTGATCACCAGGGTCGCCCACACCGACGGCCACCACGTCTGCAGCCCGAACCGGGCCAGCGACCCCGCCACCCCGCCCGCCGAGACCGCGCCGAGGACCTGCCACTGCCCCACAACACCCTCCTTCATCGTGTCAAAGCAGGCGATCATGGGAATTCACCGAGAAGAGGCCAAGCCTACGGAGGCTCCTTGAGCACACGGGACGCGGTCGCCCTCCTCGCCGGCGGCGTAATGATCGTTTCCTTGCTCGGCACCACGAACCGCACCCAGGCGGGCACCGCCACCAGCCCCCTGGCCAACACCACCGGCACCGGTCCGAGCCTGGCGCCCCTCACCAGCCAAGCCGACAAACAGGACGCCCGTGCTCTCATCTCCCGTCTGCGCGTCAAGGACCGTGGCTCCAGCACCGGCTACCAGCGCACCAACTACGGCGGCAACTGGGCCGACTCCGCCACCGGCGTCCCCTACGCCGGCAACGGCTGCCGCACCCGCGACGACCTGCTGGCCCGCGACGGCCGCGACGTCGTCCGGGCCGGCTGCACCGTCCTGTCGTTAACCCTGACCGACCCCTACACCGGCCGCGACATCGACTGGCGCGTCTCCGACGCCGACGAGATCCAGGTCGACCACGTCGTCCCCCTGTCCTACGGCTGGCGCATGGCCGCCAAGTCCTGGCCGAAGTCCAAGCGCCTCGACTTCGCCAACGACCCCCTCAACCTCCTGCCCGTCGACGGCCGGGCCAACGAGGAGAAGGACGGATCGGGGCCCGCCGCCTGGCTGCCGCCCCAGCGCCGTATCCGCTGCGCGTACGTCACCCGCTTCGCCCAGGTCGCCGTCAAGTACGACGTCCCCGTCACCCGCGCCGACAAGCAGACCATGCTCGCCCAATGCCGTTAGCGCGCGTCCGTCCAGTCGAAGCCGTGCTTGAACGTCTGCTCGGCCAGCGCCCGCTGCCCCGCCGCGTTCGGATGGAAGAAGTCCCACTTGCTGATGTGATCCAGCGTGTACGGGAAGGAGAACACCGCCCCGCCGTCGCTGCGGCAGTTGGGACCGTAACCGGCGCAGGCCCGCTCCAGCACCCGGTTGAAGTCCACCACCCGCTCCCGCACCCGCGCCCGCCGCTGCGCGTCCTTGCGCTTGGCCGAGTCCGGCGCGGCCAGCATCGGCCGGCAGATCCGCCCCAGCGTCCAGAACGTGCGCGCGATCGGGTTGTCCTTGCCCGCCTGCCACAGCCGCCGCAGGTCCGGAATCGAGGCTACGAACACCCGCGCCCCCGGCAGCCCCGCCCGCAACGCCGACAGCGACTCCGACACCCGCCGCTCGAACACCGGCACCGGCGTCATCGTCTTCTCGGTGCCCGCGCACACGTCCTGCGCGCCGATGAGAATCGTCACATATTCCGCCTTCGCCGCCACCGCCTTGTCCACCTGAGCGCGGAGATCGGCGCTCGTCGAGCCCGGCACCGCGAAGTTGAGATTGCCGTCCTTCATCCCCAGCCGGGTGAAATGACTGCCGACCGAGCGGTCCTTGCCCGCCGCCCACGAACGCGACGTGCACGAGACGTACCACCCGCACGCGTTGAACCCCGACGTGATCGAATCTCCCAGCGCCGCCATGACCTGCGGAACCGGAGCGACGATCGACCCAGACACCAGCACCGCGACCGCGGCCAAAGGCGTGATCATGGACACAAGGTAGATCGACCCTTGCCTCCCGGCCAGGCGAACGGCCCGCACCACACCCACTTCGCATCGCCGCTTGACACGCCCGATCCGCAACACGCGAAAATTTTCGTGTTCATGGTCCGTAACCGGTCATTCACGGGGCCGGGAGTCGAACGTGTTCAGTTCCCGCATAGAGTGTCTTGAGTGAGTGTCGCGCTCGGAATCACCCGCCCTCTGCCGGTTCGCACCACCTCGGTAGGCGACCCCGGCGACCTGCTGCAATCCCTGCCGAAGACCGCGCCCTATGCGTGGATCCGGCATGGAGAAGGACTGGTCGGCTGGGGGGAAGCCGCCCGCGTGGCCGTCCCGCCCGGCGCCGGGCGCTTCGCGTGGGCCCGCGAGTGGCTCACCGACGTCTTCGGCCACGCCGCCGTCCGCGACGACGTGGGCACCCCCGGCACCGGGCCGGTGGCGTTCGGCACCTTCACCTTCGACGAGGACTCCCCCGGCTCCGTCCTCGTCGTCCCGCAGGCGATCCTGGCCCGCCGCGACGGCCACGCGTGGCTCACCACGATCGGCGACGCCCCCCTCGAACGCTTCAGCCCGATCCGCACCCCCGGCCGCATCAGCTACGGCGACGGCAGCCTCACCGCACCCGAATGGGAGGCCATCGTCGCCCGCGCCGCCCAGCGCATCCGCGACGGCGAACTCGAGAAGGTCGTCCTGGCCCGAGACCTGCTGGCCACCGCCGAACGCGCCATCGACATCCGGCTGCTGCTGGGGCGCCTGGCCACCCGCTACCCCGACTGCTACACCTTCTCCGTGGCCGGCATGGTCGGCGCCACGCCGGAACTCCTCATCCGGCGCACCGGCCAGGAGATCGAATCCCTGGTCCTGGCCGGCACCACCCCGCGCGGCACCAGCCCCTCCGACGACCTCTCCCGCGGCGCCGCGCTGCTGGCCAGCGCCAAGGACCGGCACGAGCACGAGTGCGCGATCGCCAGCGTCCGCGACACGCTGGCCCCGCTCTGCTCTGCCCTGCAGACCCCCGACGAGCCGGAACTCCTCGTCCTGCCCAACGTCCAGCACCTGGCCAGCCACGTGACCGGCCGCCTGGCCGACGGCGCCTCCGTCCTGGACGTGGTGGCCGCCATGCACCCCACGGCCGCCGTCGGCGGCACCCCCACCGACACCGCCATCGACGTGATCCGCGAACTCGAGGGCATGGACCGCGCCGGCTACGCGGGTCCGGTGGGCTGGATCGACGCCCACGGCGACGGCGAGTGGGGCATCGCCCTGCGCTCGGCCCAGATCAGCGGCCGCCGCGCCCGCCTGTTCGCCGGCGGCGGCATCATGTCCACCAGCGACCCCGCCCTCGAACTCGCCGAGGCCCAGGCGAAATTTCGCGTCATGCAGTATGCCCTCGAAGGACCCTAAATCCCCTTTTCTATCCTTTACGGCTCCGCCACCCCCCCACGCCACCCGCCGACGTCGGCGCGCGCAGGTCGGGGGGATCGCTTCTCACGTCGGACGGGCCGGGCGCCGCAACGGCGCCCGTCAGCCACCCGAACGGGAAATCCCCACCGAAACCCCCCGCCGTCCCAACCCCTTTTCGCCCGGATACCGGAGGTCGGGTTGCCCGGATGCCGGGGTGCCCGAGTGCCGGGATGGCGGGTGCCGAGTGCCGCGGATGCCTGGGGTGCTCAGATGCCGGGGTGCTGGCGCTGCGGGGTTGGGGTGTTGTGGGTGGTGGTTGAGGCTAGGGGGTGATGCCGGCTGCCGCGATTCTGCGGCGGGTGTAGCCGATTCGGGTGTAGACGCCCAGGGCCGGTCCATTGTCGTCGTCGACCATCAGTGCCGCCCGGCCATAAGCGTGCACCAGTTCCCGTGACACCCACCGGCACACCCGCTCGCCCAAGCCCTTTCCGCGGAACGGCCCCGCGGTCGCGACCCCGGCCAATAAGCCCACGTCCGGCGCGCTCCACGCGTCCGCCGCCACCGCGGCCAGCCTGCCTTCCGCCCGCAGGCCCGCCCACCGCCTCACCCCGGCGGCGCCGGGCACCGCGTAGGACTCCGGGGCGAAGGCCGCCAGCAGCGCCGTCACCTCCGGGGACGTCTCGCCGGGCAGCCAGCCCACCTCAAGGCTGTCGGCCGGAACCGGGACGGCCGGCTCGCGAAGCAGGCTCATCCAGGAGAATTCGCCCGCCACCTCCATCCCGTCGACCTTCGCCGCCACCTCGGCGATCGTGCGCGTGTCGCCCAGCGGGCGGTAGGCCGGGCCCAGTTCCGCCAGGGCGTGGCGGACCAGCGGGACGGCGCTCGCCGTACTGCCGGAAACTGCCAGGCGGGCGCGGCGGGCGAGGTCCGGTGCGGCGGTCACCACCGCGTCGCCCAGTGACCACGCCCGCGCGCCGGGCCCGAGACCCTGGGCCGCCCACATCAGCAGGTCGTCGCCGCCGCACGCGGCCCGGACCTGCGCCGGAGCGGTGAGCTCGTGGATCACAGAATCGAACCCGGCCGGTACGCCGCCGCCTCCGGGTGGGCCGAGACCACGTGGCCCACGCGCTGGGAGACCGACTCCACCTGGTCGGCCGCGGCGCCGGTGAAGGAGACGCGGTCGGCCAGGAGCGCGTCCAGGGCCGCGCGGTCCAGCGGGAAGCGCTCGTCGGCGGCCAGGCGGTCCAGGAGCTCGTTGGCGGCGCCGCGCGAGCGCATCGCCAGCGCCGCCGCCACCGCGTGCTCCTTGATCAGCTCGTGCGCCTGCTCCCTGCCGACCCCGGCCCGCACCGCCGCCATCAGCATCTTCGTCGTCGCCAGGAACGGCAGGTAGCGGTCCAGCTCGGCGGCGATCACCGCGGGGAAGGCGCCGAACTCGTCCAGCACCGTCAGCATCGTCTCCACCAGCCCGTCGAAGGCGAAGAACGCGTCCGGCAACGCCACGCGGCGCACGACCGAGCACGAGACGTCGCCCTCGTTCCACTGGTCGCCCGCCAGCTCGCCCACCATCGAGGCGTATCCGCGCAGGATCACGGTGAGCCCGTTGACCCGCTCGCACGAGCGCGTGTTCATCTTGTGCGGCATCGCCGACGAGCCGACCTGGCCCTCCTTGAAGCCCTCGGTCACCAGCTCGTGCCCGGCCATCAGCCGGATCGTCTTGGCCAGCGACGACGGCGCCCCGGCCAGCTGCACCAGCGCGGTGACCACGTCGTAGTCCAGCGAGCGCGGATACACCTGCCCCACCGAGGTGAACCGCCGCTCGAAGCCCAGGTGCGCGGCGACCCGGTTCTCCAGTTCGGCCAGCTTCTCGCGGTCGCCGCCCAGCAGGTCCAGCATGTCCTGGGCGGTGCCGACCGGGCCCTTGATCCCGCGCAGCGGGTAGCGGGCGATCAGCTCCTCCAGCCGCGTGTACGCCACCAGCAGCTCGTCGGCCGCGCTCGCGAACCGCTTGCCCAGCGTCGTCGCCTGCGCCGCCACGTTGTGGGAACGGCCGGCCATCACCGTGGCCTCATGCTCCTCGGCCAGCGTCGCCAGCCGGGCCAGCAGCGCCACCGTGCGCTCGCGCACCAGCAGCAGGCTGTCGCGGATCTGGAGCTGCTCGACGTTCTCGGTCAGGTCGCGCGAGGTCATCCCCTTGTGGACCTGCTCGTGCCCGGCCAGCGCGTTGAACTCCTCGATACGCGCCTTCACGTCGTGCCGGCTGACCCGCTCCCGCTCGGCGATCGAGGCCAGATCGACGTCCTCGACCACCTTCTCGTAGTCGGCGACCGCGCCCTCGGGCACCGCCACGCCCAGCTCCGCCTGCGCCCGCAGCACCGCCAGCCACAACCGCCGCTCGGCGACGACCTTGTGCTCGGGAGACCACAGACGCGCCAGCTCAGGGGAGGCGTAGCGGGCGGCCAGGACATTGGGGATACGCGGCTTAGTCACGTTCCATGAGTCTATGGTGCGCCCACCGCCCAAGGCACGCCGCCCCGGCCGGCCGTACCAGGGAGAAGAGCCGCCAGCCCCCGGATCGCGGCCCCGAGGCCAGGCGCATCGTGAGGATCAGTTGGCTCGTAGCCAGCGATCGAGGGCGGCGAAGTCGTCGTCGATGAGGCCCCGGGCCGACGGGACATGATGGAGCAGCAGGGGCCCGGTCATGCCGCGGTGACCCGTCCGCGCCCGAACCGGGCTCCGGCGCGCGCAAAGTGCGGCAGGGTGGGGTGCGTTGACAGCACGCCGGCGGATCTGGACAGGCTCGATGAGCCTGAAGGCCACGTCCAGGCCGAAGGCCGACTCGATCGGGAGCAGGTAGTGGCGGACAATGCGACCCGCGTGTTGGGGATCACGGTAGGAGTGATCTGCATGGCATTCTCCGGGGGATGTGGCGGGCAGGCGCGCTGGTATCCGATCGAGTCCGCCGTTGTAGCTCCGGATGGTCGCACGATAACAGCGACGATTCTCACCAACCGCCCCGACCCCGATGGAACCTCGTGCCAGGTGGTCACCAACCAACAGCTTTCCGAGACCCGCGGGCAGGTGGTGATCGGCATAGAGACTCGTGATGAGTGCGAACCACTCTTCCCCTGGGAAGAAGGGATCACCACATTCGCCGTGGGATACCGGCGCGAGCTCCGCTTTGATCTGAAGAGCCCCCTGAATGGGCGGCAGATCATGGACAGGGCCACGCAAAAGGCCGTCCCCATGCTGTAGGGCCGTACGGCCCGCATTCAGAGAGGTTCCTTTCGGCGTGGCGGGGTGAAAAGGCGCTGCGGCGGGCGGGGCACCACGCCCGCCCGCCGCAGCGCGCTCAAACCCCCCGGATCAGGGTGCCGAGGCCAGGACCTTCGGCTCTTCCTCCACCTCGGCCGCGGGCTTGCGGCGCAGGCGGTCCTTCGTACGCTCGACCATCGTGTACAGGGTCGGCACCAGCACCAGGGTCAGCAGGGTCGAGGAGATCAGGCCGCCGATGACCACGATCGCCAGCGGCTGCGAGATGAACCCGCCCGATCCGGTCACGCCCAGTGCCATCGGGGTCAGGGCGCAGATCGTGGCCACCGCGGTCATCAGGATCGGCCGCAGCCTGCGCCGACCGCCTTCGACGACCGCCTCGACGATGCCCATCCCCTGCTCGCGGTACTGGTTGATCAGGTCGATCAGCACGATCGCGTTCGTGACCACGATGCCGATCAGCATCAGCATGCCGATCAGCGCCGGCACGCCCAGCGCCGTGTCCGTGGCCACCAGCAGGCCGATCGCGCCCGTCGCCGCGAACGGGATCGACACCAGCAGGATCAGCGGCTGGATGAACGAGCGGAACGTCGCCACCATGATCATGAAGACGATCGCGATCGCCGCGAGCATCGCGATGCCCAGGTCCGAGAACGCCTCCGCCTGGTCGGCCGAGACGCCGCCGATGGTGTAGGAGGCGCCGGCGCCCAGGGCCACGCCGTCCAGCTTCGTCGTCAGCGTCTGCGTCACGCTGCCCAGGTCGCTGCCGGCCGCCTTGGCGGAGATCGTCGCCGAGCGCTCGCCGTCGATGCGCGAGACCTGCGTGGGCCCCGCCACCTCTTCGACGTCGGCCACCGACGACAGCTTCACCAGGCCCGCCGCGGTCGGCAGCTTCAGCTTCTCGATCTCCTTGATGTCGGCGGGCGCGTCGTCGCCGCGCAGCACCAGGTCGGAGGAGCGGCCGTCGAGCGTGACCTCGCCCAGCGGGGCGCCGCGGAAGGCCTGCGCCACGGCCTGGCCCACCTGGGCCTCCGACAGGCCCTTCTCGGCCGCCTTCTCCCGGTCCACCCGTACTTCGACGCGCGGCGCGCTGGCCTCCAGGTTCGAGGAGACGTCACGCAGACCCGGCACCTCGGACATCGCGGCCTTGACCGCCTCGGACGCCGTGCGCAGCGACTCCGCCTCCGGCGCCTGGACGATCACGTCGATGGAGTCGGAGGAGAACCCGCCGCTCTGCGCGCCGACCTTCACCTCGCCGACGCCGCTCAGTCCTTCCAGCCGCTCGCGGATGCGCTGCTCCACCGCGACCGTGTCGACGTCCTCCTTCAGCGTCACCGAGTACGAGGCCCGGTCGGCGCCACCGCCGACGCCACCCTGCATCTGGTTGCCGCCGCCCACGTTGACCTGGTAGGACTCCACGCCGTCCAGCCCGGACAGCGAGTCCTCCACCTTCTTGGCCGCCGCGTCGGTGGTCTTCAGGTCGGTGCCGACCGGCATCTTCTGGCTGATCGAGATCGTGTTCTGCCCGGAGGAGTCCAGGAAGTTCGTCCGCATCTGCCCGGCCAGGCCCATCGTGCCCACGAACACGGCCACGCCGATGAGCAGCGTCACCACCCGGAAGCGGGTCGCGAAGCGCAGCACCGGCAGGTACATGCGCTGCAGCGGGCTGCGCAGTTCCTTCGCCTCGGCCTTCTCCCGGTAGGCGCGCGCCTGCTCGGGCGTGAGCTTCGGCGTCTTCAGGAACCAGTACGCCAGCACCGGCACCACGGTCAGCGACACCACCAGCGAGGCCAGCAGGGCGACGGCCACCGTGACCGAGAACGGGCCGAACAGTTCGCCGACCATGCCGCCGACGACCGCGATCGGCGCGAACACCGCCACCGTGGTGAGCGTCGAGGCCGTGACCGCGCCGGACACCTCGCGGACCGCGGTCAGGATGGCTTGGAGTTTGGCCTCGCCGTACGCGAGATGGCGTTTGATGTTCTCCAGCACCACGATCGAGTCGTCGACCACGCGGCCGACGGCGATCGTGAGCGCGCCGAGGGTGAGCATGTTGAGCGAGTAGTCGCCCGCCCAGAGCGCGATCAGCGCGATGACGACCGACAGCGGGATCGAGACGGCGGTCACCAGCGTCGAGCGCACCGACAGCAGGAAGACCAGGATGACCAGCACGGCGAAGGCCAGGCCCAGCAGGCCCTCGGTGGTCAGGCTCTTGATCGACTCCTGGACGTAGGGGGCCTGGTCGAAGACCACCTCGACCGCCGTGTTCGAGGAGTCGCCCAGCGACTTGGTCAGCTCGGGCAGCTTCTCGCGGATCTCGTCGGAGATGGTCACTGCGTTGCCGTCGGGCGACATCGTCACCGACACGCCGAGGCTGGTGTGGCCGTCGGTACGGGTGATCGTGCTCGCCTCGGCCAGGCCGCGCTCGACCGTGGCCACGGAGCCGAGCTTGACCGGCTTGAGCGGCTTCGGCGTCGGGATCGCCTGCGCCGGGATCTGACCGGTCTGCGGGCGGCCCTGCGGCTGCGCCTGGGGCTGACCCTGCGGCTGGCCCTGCGGACGGGCCTGGGCCGGGTTCTGCGGCTGCGCCTGGGGCTGGGCCGGGGTGAGGTAGAGGTCCTTGAGCTTGTTCAGCGAGTCGACCCGGGCACCCACCTGAACCGACAGCGACTTGCCGTCGTCGGTCAGCGAGCCGGCCGGGATCGGCGTGCCGTTGGCCTTCAGCACCTCGGGGATCTGCGCCGCCGACACGCCCGCCTTGGCCATCTTCTTGGCGTCGGGCGTGATGGTGACCACCTCGTCGCGGGTGCCGGTGACCGACGCCTCGCGTACGCCCTCGACCGCCTGCAACTCCGGCACCATGATCGTGCGCAGCTTCTCGGCCATCCCCCGGGGGTCGCCGCCGTCGCCCACCGACAGCACCATCACCGGGATGTCGTCGGTGTTGCCCGCCACGACCTGCGGATCGACGTTGTCCGGCAACTGCGACTGAATGCGGCTGACCGCCGTCTGCATCTTGTTGAGCGAGGCCTCGATGTCGGTGCCGAAAGCGAAGGCCACCTGGATCTGCGCCAGACCCTCCTTCGAGGTGGAGGTGATCTGCTCCATGCCTTCGATGCCCTTGAAGGAGTCCTCGATGGGCTTGGTGACCTGATCCTCCACGATCTCCGGCGAGGCGCCCGGATAAGGAGCGACCACGAACGCGCCGGGGAAGGCCAAAGAGGGCAGCAACTGCTGCTTCAACTGCGGAATCGTGAATGCGCCGAACGCGCTGAGCACGATCGCGACCAAGATCACAAGGCTGCGGTTGACAAGGCTCAACCGGGCGAGAGCGGTCATGGGGGTCCCTTCAGAGTTCGCCCCAGACTAACACTTCGCCTTGCACGAATATTTAACGAGCAGTGGACTTCCTGATAACCTTCTCAGGAAGCAAGGGGTGAGAGTGGACGACGAACGCGCCGAACTGATCCGCCGGATCACCGAGACTCAGCGTGACCTGGGGCGATTCCTCACCCAAGATCGATCGCCCCTCTTCGACAGCAACCTGACCCTGCGCCAGCTCAAGGTCGTCATGATCGTGTCCTTCCACGGCTCGGCCTCCGGTCAGGACCTCGCGCACAACCTCGGCGTCGGCCTCGGTACGGTCACCGGCATCGTCGACCGCCTCGTCGCCCACGGCCTGGTCAGCCGCTACGAGGACCCCCACGACCGGCGGGTACGCCGCATCCGCCTGACCGAGGCGGGCCGCGAGCTGATCGAGCAGATCAACGACGCCGGCCTCGGCCACTTCCGCCGCATCATGGAACGCCTCGACCTCGACACCCTGAAGACCCTCGCCGAGGTCACCGAGAAGATCCACGAAGTGGCCCGCTGCCTCTGAAGCTACGCCGGAGCGGACTCCAGCCGGGCCAGCGCCCTCGGCAGCGGCCCTTCGTGCACCACCGTCAGCCGCCGCGTCGCCCGCGTCACCGCCACATACAGGTCACGCCCGCTCATCCCCGCCGGATCGACCACCACCACCGTGTCGAACTCCAGCCCCTTGGCCTGCGTCACCGTCAGCACCGCCACCGGCGCGTCGAGGTCGTCGCCGCCCGGGAACAACGCCGCCACCCGCGCGTGCTCCGCGTCGGAGACGATCACCCCGGCCCGCCCCTCCCCGATCTCCGCCAGCTCGGCCGCCACCAGGCCGGGCAGCACCTCGGGCCCGCCCGCCACCGCCCTGGGCTCGGCGCCGCCCTCACGCACCGACTCCGGCGGCTCGTGGCCGGGGTCGATCTCCAGCAGCACGTCGGCGGCCAGCCGCATGATCTCCACCGGCGTCCGGTAGTTGACCAGCAGCCGCTCCTCCCGCCACCGGCCCTCCAGGTACGGGTCGAGCATCTGCGCCCACGTGCGCGCCCCGGCCGCCGAGCCGGTCTGCGCCACGTCGCCCACCACGGTCAGCGAACGCGCCGGGACCCGGCGCATGACCAGCCGCCACGCCATCGCCGACAACTCCTGCGCCTCGTCCACGATCACGTGGCCGTAGGCCCACGCGCGGTCGGCGGCGGCCCCCTCGGGCCGGCGCCGCCCCCGCCCCGCGGGGTGG
>NZ_JBHYJD010000037.1:63097-115949 GCF_042740555.1 Nonomuraea sp. NPDC059007
CCACCCACAACTACACGAACAAACACGTCCCGTCGTCGAGGTGGCGCTCTTACAGACCGCCGCCCTCCAGCAGGTGGCCGACGCCGGTCAGCCGCACCACCTCGCTCGCGAACAGCTCGTCATCCTCGCGCGCCCTGTCGGCCTCGCGGGCCGCCGCGCGCCCGGCCGAGTCGTCCTCGCCCAGGAGTTCGGCCGCCTCGTCCAGCAGCGGGACGTCGCCGACCGTCCACTCGGCGTCCGGGGGCCGCAGCAGAGCCCGGTGGTCGAGCCCCTCCGGCACGGTCCTGGCCAGCGCGTGCGGGTCGGCGAACGTCTCGCCGATCAGGCGCCGCGGGGTCAGCTCCGGCCAGAGGCCGTCGACCGCGCGGCGTACGCCCTCATCGGCCCACAGGCGCTCCGAGCCCAGCCTGAGGTCGGTCTCGTCGAGGTCGCGATCCAGCTCCAGCGGCGCGTACTCGGGGTCGTCCAGGTCCTCGATGCGCAGCGCCGCCTCCAGGGCCCGCGCCTCGGCCGCGACCAGTTCCTTGAGCAGCTCGGTCACGAACAGCTTGCGGGCCATGTTGTGCGGCAGGCGGACCGCGCGGGCCCGCCGCCGCAGCGCGGCGCACGTCTCGTGCGCGACCCGCAGCGGCAGGCCGTCGTAGAGGATCTCCAGGTCGCCCTCGGGCAGGCGCTGACGGTCGCGCACCGCCGCCGCCACGAAGCCGGCCATCCGCAGGTCGCCCTTGACCAGCGCGGCAGGGGCCGGGTCATGCGCGGTGGCCCGCACGCCGGGGAACAACTCGCCCACCGTCGCCATCACCACCTGCGTCTCGCCCAGCGCGGGCAGCACCTGGCCGATGTAGCGCAGGAACATGGGGTTCGGGCCGACCACGAGCACGCCGCGCCGGTCGAGCGCGCCGCGGTGGGTGTAGAGCAGGTACGCCGCCCGGTGCAGGGCCGCGACCGTCTTTCCGGTGCCGGGCCCGCCCTGCACCACCAGCGCCCCCTGGAGCCCGGCCCTGATCACCCGGTCCTGCTCGGTCTGGATGGTGGCCACGACGTCGGTCATCCGGCCGGTGCGCCCCCGGCGCAGCGCCGCCAGCAGCGCGGCCTCGCCGACCAGGTCGCGGCGGTCGTGCTCGCTCATCCCGGCCAGGTCGAACACCTCGTCGTCCAGGCCCACGACCGTGCGCGCGCGGGTGTGCAGGTGGCGGCGCCGTACCAGGCCTGCGGGGTCGGCGGGGGTGGCGATGTAGAAGGGGCGCGCGGCCGGCGCGCGCCAGTCGACGAGGACGGACTCGTGCTCGTCGTCGCGCAGGCCGATGCGGCCGATGTAGACGGTCCGGCCGCCGCTCTCGTCGACCCGGCCGAAGCACAGGCCCCGCTCGACCGCGTGGAGCTGGGCCAGGCGGCCAGCCTGCTCGCCCGCCGTCACCTCGCGTTCGACCAGCATCCGGGCGGTCAGTCCCGCCCCGCCGCCGCCATGCACCTCGCGCAACGCCCGTTCGGCCCGCTCGCGCGCGAGGTCGAGCCTGCCGTACAACATCGTGACCTTGACCTGCTCGGACGCGATCGCCTCAGCCAGAGCACTTTGACGATTGGACATCGCGTGGTATACTCCTTACTGGAGATGTGTAGCCACCAAGCAAACTCTCCCTATACTACCGCGTGCGGTCGCACGCGGTTTTCGCGTCTTACGACCGTTTTACGGCATGCGGCATTGACTCCCCGGTAGATCGAGGAGGCATGCCATGACCGACATAGACCCTGTCCGCGTGATCCCGCGCAAACTCATCATCGGCGCCGTCGCCGCGCTGGTGATCACCACCGCCGGCGGAGCGGGCGTGGCCACCGCGGCCAGCGCCTCGCCCACCCCCGCCCCCAGCGACAGCGCCACCCCCACCGAGACCCCGGCGCCCACCGACGACCCGACCGCGCAACCCCCGAGCGCGGCCCCGGAACCACCCAAGCGCGCCCACCTCAGGGCCATGGGCGGCATCCGCAGCGAGGTCGTCGTGCCCAAGGCCGGCGGCGGCTACCAGACCGTCGCCACCCACACCGGCGAGGTCACCGCCACCGACGCCGACAGCATCACCGTCAAGAGCGAGGACGGCTTCTCCCGCGAGTACGCCGTCAACGACACCACCCGCGTCAGCGCCGGCCGCGAGGGACTCGGCGGCGTCAAGAACGGCGACACCGTCCACGTCACCGCCACCGTCGAGGGCGACAGCGCCACCGCCCAGCAGGTCACCGACCTCACCCGCCCGGAAGCCGGGCCCGAGACCCTGCCCGGCCACTTCAAGGTGCTGCCCGGCATCATGCCGCCCGACATCGCCATCAAGAAGCGCCTGCCCGAGAGGGACTGACGGGCACGCTGCTAACTTCGAGGCCGTGTCCGCTTACCTGACCGAACTGTTCTCCCTGGCCGGTCGGCGCGCCCTCGTCACCGGCGGCAGCTCCGGCATCGGCTACACCATGGCCGAGGCCATCGGCCGCGCCGGCGCCGAGGTGGTCATCGTCGCCCGCCGGCGGCCCGAGCTGCGCCGGGCCGCCGACCGGCTGGCCGCGCACGGGGTCAAGGCCTCATGGATCAGCGCCGACCTCGGCGACCGGGCCGATCTCGACCGGGTCGTCGAGGAGGGCGGCGAGATCGACATCCTCGTCAACGACGCCGCCAACAACATCCGCAAACCCATGGCCGAGCTCACCGACGACGACTACGAGCAGACCATCGCGCTCAACCTCACCGCCCCCTACCTCCTCGGCCAGCACCACGGCCCCCGCATGGCCGCGCGCGGCTGGGGCCGTATCCTCAACATCGGCTCGCAGCAGACCAACAGCGCCTTCGGCAACAGCGGCGTGTACGGCGCCGCCAAAGCCGCCATCGCCGGCCTCACCCGCTCCCAGGCCGAGGCCTGGTCCCGCGACGGCGTGTGCGTCAACACGATCATCCCCGGCTTCGTGCTGACCCCGCTCACCGAACCTGCCCAGGCCATCCCCGGACGCACCGAGGAACTCGCCGCCCGCCACATGAGCGGCCGCAACGGCCTGCCCGCCGACTTCGCCGGCGCCGCCGTCTTCCTCGCCTCCGCCGCCTCGGCCTTCGTCACCGGCCAGCAGCTCTTCGTCGACGGCGGCTTCTCGGTGCACTGACAGCAGTGCGCCCTGGGGATCGTCCGGCCGGCGGAGGGGCGCTGCAGGGGTTTCGTCCCAGGTGAGGACGCCCATGCGGTCCGGCGCCAAAGGTCAACGCCTTTACGTTGTAGATCTATTGCGCCGGGCCCGGTACGCGGCGGCCTTGGCGCGGTTCTGGCAGGCCAGCCCGCAGAACCGGCGCGAGGCGTTGCGTGTGACGTCGAAGAACACCAGCTCGCAGCCCGCCGCCTGACACGCGGCCAGCCGCTCCCCCTGCCCCACGCCGATGACCATCGCCAGCGCCGTGCCCGCGTCCGCGGCCATCGCGCCGGCCACGTCGGCCTCGACCGCGTGAAAGGCCAGGACCGGGGGCTCGCCGTGGAGGTTGGGTACGGCGCCGTGCCGTACCAGGAGGGTGTTGAGCTCGGCCACGCCCGCGTACGGGCCGTCCGCGAAGGCGGGGCGCAGGGCCGTGGCCACCCCGGCCAGCCGGTCGGTGTCGAGCGGGCCGCCGTCACCCTCGGCGCGGGGGTGGCGGGCGCGCCAGTCCGCCAGCGCGGGTTCGAGGGCCGCCAGCCGTTCGGGCGCCGTCGCCGGAAGGGGCCGGGTACGGCCCTGCGTGTGGTCGACGGCGAGGGCGTTCACCAGCACGACGGCCAGCTCCGCCCACCGCCCGACATAACTGTCTATTTGGGATTGACCAGTGATGCGCCACACGTCTATCGTCACTGCCATAACCTTATTAGACAGTGAGAGGACGCCTCATGTCCACGATCTCCAGGCTTGCCCGCAGCATGTGGCACCAGCTGGAGCCCGTCCACGCCGCCGTCTACTTCGCCCCGCAGGCCTTCGAGCGGGCCGGGAAGCTCGGCTACGACGTCGAGTCGCGCTGGCCGAGCTACTTCGCCTGGCGCACCGCGCCGCTGGGGACGGCCGGCCCGCACCTGGTCGGCGCCGCCTATTACAGCTTCAGCCCGGCCATGGTCGCCGGGCACGTACCCGGGATCTGGGCGACCGCCTCCCCCTCCGAGGTGCTGACGGCCCGTCTGGAAGCCGTGGACCACCTCTGCCGCGACTGGCTGGGTGACCATTTGACCTCGCCCGGCCTGGCCGAGGCCGCCGGGCTGGCCCGGTCCGCGGCCGAGAGCATCACCACGCCGGGACGCCCCCTGGCCGCCGCCAACCTCGACCAGCCCTGGGCCGCCGAACCGCACCTGGTGCTCTGGCAGGCGGCGACCATCCTGCGCGAGCACCGCGGCGACGGGCACCTCGCCGCGCTCCAGGCGGCCGGGCTGGACGGCTGCGAGTCGCTCGTCTCCTTCGCCGCCATCGGCGCCGCGCCGGTCGAGACCTTCGCCGGGCGCGGCTGGAGCTCCGAAGAATGGGCTGCCGCCGCGGAACGGCTGCGCGAGCGCGGGCTCATCGGCGCCGACGGCCAGGCCACCGGCGCGGGACACGCGCTGCGCGACCAGGTGGAACGTATGACCGACGACCTGGCCGCCGCGCCGTGGCGCAGCCTGGGCGAGGAACGCGCCCAGCGCCTGGCCCAGCTCAACGGCCCCGTCCTGGGCGCCGTCTTCCAGGCCGGCGTGCTGCCCATGACCAGCACGCTGGGCATCGCCACCGTCAAGGCCCCGGCCTGACGATGGTCGAGCGACTGACGGGTGAGTGCGCGCGGGCCCGCGTCGAGGCCCTGGTCACGGTGTACCGGGAGGCGTTCGGGCCGCCGCCGTGGAACGAGGGCGAGGACGAGGTCGGCGCCTTCCGCGTGCGGCTCGACGAGGACTCCCGCCGGCCGGGGTTCGTGGCGGTGCTCGCCACCGCGGACGGCCGCCCCTGCGGATTCAGTACGGCCTTCCCCACCCCCTCGCCCCTCCCCCGGCGCAGGTCCTACGGGTGGGCGGCGGAGATCGCCGGGACCGAGCGGCTGACCGGGGCGCTGGAGGTGACCGAGCTGGCCGTCTCGCCGCACGCCCGCGGCCGGGGCCTGGCCGGCCGCATGCTGGACGACCTGTGCGCCGGGGCGCCGCGCCGCTGGCTGCTGACCTCCACGCAGGCGCCGGACGCCGTCCGCCTCTACGAACGGCTGGGCTGGCGGCGGCTCAACGACGGGCCTGGGGCGATCGTGTTCACCTGGGATATGGTTGCCCCAGACGTTAACGGTTAAGGGCTGGGGACAGTGAACGACCTGGACGCCACGCTATCAGCGCTCGCCGACCCGACCCGGCGCAAGGTCGTCGACCTGCTCCGGGAGGGGCCGCGACCGGCCGGGGAACTGGCCGAGGCGGTCCAGATGAGCGCGCCCGCGCTCAGCCGGCACCTGCGGGTGCTGCGCGCCGGCGGGCTGGTCCAGGCCGAGACCGGCGACGACGACGCCCGCCTGCGCCTGTACTCCCTGCGCCCCGAGCCCTTCACCGCGCTGCAGGCCTGGCTGGACCAGGTCCAGGCGTTCTGGGCCGAGCAGCTCGGCTCGTTCAAGGAGCACGTGGAGCGCGACCGGTGAGCGGGAGCACCGACTCGGTCACCGTGAGCGTGACGGTGGCCGCCGATCCGGGCACCGCGTTCCGGGTGTTCACCGACGAGATCGACGCGTGGTACGTGCGCGGGCCCTACAGCTGGGTCAACGCCGAGCGGGCGGCGGGGATCAGGTTCGAGGACGGCTACCTGCGCGAGGTCTGGACGGACGGCGGGCACGTCGACACCGGCCGGATCCTCACCTGGGAGCCGCCCCGGCGCCTGGTGTGGGCCGACCTGCTCAACGACGGCGCGATGGAGATCGAGGTGGAGTTCCGCGGGGTGACCGGCGGCACCGAGGTGGTGCTGGTGCACCGCGGCCTGGACACGCTGCCACCGGACGTGGCGGGGCGGATCCGCCGCGGATACTCCTGGAACATCGGCCTGAAGTGGTACGCCGAGGTCCTCGGCCGCTGAACGGTCAGCGTCTGCCGTACTTCTTGTGCGCGGCCTGTTTGCTGACCCCGATCGCGTCGGCGATCGTCGCCCAGGGCAGGCCCGCGACCCGCGCCCGCCGGACCTGCACCGCCTCCATGCGCTCGATCTCGCGCCGCAGCGCGGTCGTGGCCCGCAGGGCCAGCAGCGGGTCCTCGTCCTGTGCCTGCCGTACCAGGCCTGCCAGGTCGTTCGTCATGGACTAAAGGTAGTCCAGCAACAGCGTGGTGATCACCTTCGGACGTTCCAAGGACGGCAGATGACCCGCCCAGTCGAGCTCCACGAGCCGCGCGTCCGGCAGGTTCTCCGCCAGGTGGCGGGCGCTGCGCCGGAAGTGGAGCAGGTCGTGGGCGCCGCCGACGACCAGGGCGGGCACGCCGATCCCGGCGAGCGTGAAGTCCGGCTCGAACTCGTCCACGTCGCGGCCGAGCTGCAGCGAGAAGGCGTTCGCCTGCATCTCCACGACCAGGGCGCGGGCCTCGTCCGTGGTGTGGGGGCCGAGCCACGTGTCCGCGTTCAGCTCGGCGGCGCCCCTGATGTCGCCCAGCTCCAGCAGCCGGTCCTCTTCGGCGCCGAACGCCTTCATGTCCTCGGTCTCCGGTACGTCGGAGGAGCCCGGGTTGAGCAGCACCAGGCGGGTGGCGCGGCCCTGCTGGGCCAGCTGGAGGGCGATGCGGCAGCCGTAGGAGGAGGCGACGATCGCCACGCGCCCGTGACCCTCCGCGTCCAGCACGTCCGCGACGTCCCCGCAGGTGCTGAACGGCTCCGCCGCCTCATACGGGGTACGGCCGAAGCCCCGGTAGTCAGGGCTGATGACACGGAAGCGCTCGGTCAGCTCCGCCGCCTGGGGCTCCCACATGCGGGAGTCGGCCACGCCGGAGTGCAGCAGGAGCACCGGGTCGCCGGATCCGGCGGCGCCGTACCAGATCGTCATCGTGCCTCCAGGACCAGGCGGACGCCGAGCCCGATGAGCACGACGCCGGAGATCTGCTCCAGGCGGCGGCGCACGGACGGGCGGGAGAGCACCGCCTTGGCGCGCACGACCGTCCAGATGACCAGGCCGTACCAGAGGGTGTCGACGAGCACCCAGATGACGGCGAGGGCGACGAGGGTGAGCGGCACGTTCTGGCCCTGGGGTACGAACTGCGGCAGGAACGACATGGCGAACACCGCGGCCTTGGGGTTGGCCAGGCAGGTGCCGAGGCCGGCGAGGTAGGACCGGCGCCAGCCGTCCACGGCCACGGGTTCGGCGAGCTCGGGACCGGCCGCGTCCCGGCGGCGCTTGCGGGCCTGCCACAGCGACTGCGCGCCCATGTACAGCAGGACTCCGGCGCCGGCCACGCGCATCACGTCGTATGCGAGCTGGGAGGCCAGCAGCAGCGCCGACAGGCCGAAGGCGGCGGCCAGGGCCCACAGGAAGATGCCGGTCTCGTTGCCGAGGGTGGCGGCCATGCCGGAGCCGCGGCCCGCGCGCAACGTCTGGCGCAGGATGATCGCGGTGCTCACCCCGGGGACCATCGCCACCAGGACGCACGCGCCGATGAACGCGAGAAGATACATGGCGGCCATACTCGCACGTGCCCGGACATGTCAGCCGTAGATTTTCCCCAGCTCGGCGACCGCCTCGGCCATCAGCTCGCGCAGCTCAGGGGGCCCGAGGACCTCCACGCTCGCGCCCATGCGCAGCAGCAGCCACCGGGCGTGGGTGATCGACTCGATGGGCACCGTGAGCGTGCGCCGGCCCTCGGCGTCCGGCTCGCCCGCCGCCGCCAGCGCCCCGGCCACCACGTCGTCGCCCATCGTGTACGCCAGCAGCTTCTCGATGCCGGGCGCCGTCCTGATCACCGCCTCGGCCGTGTACATGCGTTCGCGGAACTCCTGCGCGTAGGCCCGCCAGAAGCCGCCCAGCTCGAAGCCGTCCGGCCGCTCGAAGGAGTGCCCGCCAGGCTCGGCGGTCAGGACGCGCGAGACCCGGTAGGTGCGCGGATCGCCGCCCCCGGCCGGAGCCGCCACCAGGTACCAGGAGCCGCCCTTCAGCACCAGCCCGTACGGATGCACGAGGCGCTCGACCACCTGCTGCCCCCAGCGCCGGTAGGTCATCCGCACCGCCCGCTGCTCCCACACCGCCTCGGCCACCACGCTCAGCAGCGGCACGTCGTCGGCCCCCCGGTACCAGCCGGGCACGTCGAGCAGGAACCGCTCACGCATGCGCGAGGCCTGCGAGCGCGGCTCGGGCGGCAGCGCCGCCAGCAGTTTGAGCTCGGCGTTGGCCACGACCTCCGACAGCCCCAGTTCCGCAGCCGGGCCGGGCAGGCCCGCCAGGAACAGCGACGAGGCCTCCTCGGCGGTCAGGCCGTTGAGCCGGGTGCGGTAGCCGTCGAGCAACTGGTAGCCGCCGGCCGGGCCGCGGTCGGCGTAGACCGGGACGCCCGCCGCCGACAACGCGTCCACGTCGCGGTAGACGGTCCTGACCGACACCTCCAGCTCCCCGGCCAGCTCGCCGGCCGTCATCCTGCCCCGCGTCTGGAGCAGAAGGAGCAGGGAGAGCAGGCGGCTGGCGCGCATGTCAGCACCCTACGCGATAGGTTTCTCGCCGCCTCGCCGGCGGAGTCCGAGGCCTGGTCACGCGCTAGCTCGTACCGGAGCACGGCGGGTGCCGGGGCGGAGTCAGGCAAACTGCTGCCAGGCCAGCCGGGTGACCATGGCAGCCACGACGATCAGCAGCACGATCCGGACGAACGAGGCGCCGCGCTTGAGTGCCATGCGGGCGCCCAGGCGGGCGCCGGCGATGTTGCACACCGCCATGCCGAGACCCAGCGCCCACAGCACGTGCCCCTGCAGCCCGAAGACGACGAGCGCGCCCACGTTGGTCCCGATGTTGATGATCTTCGCGGTGGCGCTGGCGTTGACGAAGTCGAGGCCCAGGATGGTGGTGAACGCGATGATGAGGAAGGTGCCGGTGCCCGGCCCCATGATGCCGTCGTAGAAGGCGATACCCACGCCGCCGACCGCGACCGCCGCGACCACCCGCGCGTTGGTGCGCAGGTGCGGCTTCGGCACCTGGCCCATCGCGGGCCGCAGCGTGACGAACGCCGCCACCCCCAGCAGCACCACCATGACCACCGGCCGCAGCACCTCGGCGCTGATCGCCACCGCGGCCGTGGCCCCGAGCCCGGAGCTCAGCACCGCCAGCGCCCCCGCCGGGATCGCCACCTGCCGGTCCAGCTTGGTGGAGCGCACATACGTGATGGCGGCGGTGGTGGTGCCGAAGACGGACGACAGCTTGTTGGTCGCCATGGCCTGCACCGGCGGGATGCCCGCCACCATGAGCGCGGGCAGTTGCAGCAGCCCGCCCCCGCCCACGACCGCGTCCACCCATCCGGCTCCCGCGGCGGCCACGAGCAACACGACGACCTGTTCCAGCGACACGCCACTCCCCCGTCACGGCCCACACGGACCGCAAAGAGGGTACAAACCCCACCCGAACTCCCCTGCACCCGGGGTCACCCGCGCCATCGGCGGCGCGTGGGCCATCACAGGAGATCACGCCTCTCCCCGGCACCCGGGGCGGCGTAGGTACCGCTTCCTGAGTGCCGGGGAACCGGAGGGGGTCAGCGCGGGAGGAGCGTGCGCTTGCGGCCGGCGAAGACGTCGTCGATCAGGCCGTAGGTGCGGGCCTGCTCGGCGGTGAAGATGCGGTCGCGTTCGAGGTCGCGCCGGATCTCCAGCTCGTTCCTGCCGGTGTGCCGGGCCAGGATGTACTCCTGCTGGTCGCGCATGCGCAGGATCTCCCTGGCGTGGATCTCCAGGTCGCTCGACTGCCCGCGCCCGCCCTCCGTGGACGGCTGGTGCAGCAGCACCCGGGCGTGCGGCAGCGCCGCCCGCTTGCCCGGCGCCCCGGCGGCCAGCAGGACGGCGGCGGCCGAGGCGGCCTCGCCGATGCAGACGGTCTGCACCTCGGGACGCACGTACTGCATGGTGTCGTAGATGGCGGTCATGGCGGTGTGGGAGCCGCCGGGCGAGTTGATGTAGAGCTGGATGTCCTGGTCGGGGTCGATCGACTCCAGCGTCAGCAACTGGGCCATCACGTCGTTGGCGCTGGTGTCGTCGATCGGCGTGCCGAGGAAGACGATCCGGTCCTCGAACAGCTTGTTGTAAGGCGTCATCTCCTTCATGCCGTAGGAGGTGCGCTCGGTGAAGGAGGGCAGGACGTAGCGTCCGCTCATGGTCAGTTCACCCCGCTGCTGGAGATGTGGTCGACGAATCCGTACTCCAGGGCCTCCTGCGCGGTGAACCAGCGGTCGCGGTCGGAGTCCTCCCTGATGCGCTCCAGCGGCTGCCCGGTGTGGAAGGCGATGAGCTCGGCCATGCGCCGCTTCGTGTACATCAGGTTCTCGGCCTGGATCTGGATGTCGGTGGCCGACCCGCCGATGCCGCCGAGCGGCTGGTGCATGACGATCCGGGCGTTGGGCAGCGCGTAACGCTTGCCCGGCGCGCCGCCGCACAACAGCAACTGCCCCATCGAGGCGGCGAAACCCATCGCGACCGTGGCCACGTCGCAGGGCACGAACTGCATCATGTCGTACAGCGCCATGCCGGCGGAGACGGAACCGCCCGGTGAATTGATGTAAAGGGTCACGTCGCGCTTCGGGTCCTCGGCCGCGAGCAAAAGCAGCTCACCACAGAGCCGATTACAAATCTCGTCGTCGACCTCCTGGCCGAGAACGAGGATGCGCTCCTTCAGCAAACGCTGGCCCAACTGCTCCGGCCACTGCTTCGTCTCTGTCATGACCTGCCTTTCCGTCGACGTGCAATTACTTCCGACGGTAGACCCGGCGGCCTTGAATTCGGCTTTCTTTTCGCTCACGGGGGATTTCACCAAAGGCGTATTATGCCGTGCGCGAATTTCGTCGACATACAATGCACCCTGTGAGAAAGAACCTCGCCAGGCGGTGGGCCTGCCTGGTGCTCGGCGGCGCGCTGCTGATGCCGTACATGATGGCCGGGGTGCTGATGTCCGGCGTGCTCAGCGGCGGCAGGCGGGTGCCCGACCTGCTGCTCCCCGTCGAGTTGGGCGTGTTCGCGGCGGTCCTGCCCGTCGTGGCGCTGACCGGGCTGTTCCTGCCGGTGCGCGCGCTGGAGGTCAACGCCGCGCAGGGACTGCTCGGCGTGCACGTCGACACCCCGCCGCGCCAGGCCCGGCGCAGCTGGCAGGAGCGGCGCCGCACCGCCGCGTGGTTCACGCTCCACCTGGGCGTCGGCGGGATCATGAGCGGCTGCACGCTGGCGATCGTGCCGTTCACACTGTGGACGCTGCCGTTGCCCTGGCGCGGCGCCACCTGGCTCGGATACACCGTCGAGCCCGGCTGGGCCGCGCTGCCCTGGACGCTGGCCGGGCTCGCGCTGCTGGTCGCGCTCGTGTTCGCGGTCGCGGGGTCCGGGGCGCTGCTGGCCAGGCTGGCGCCCGTCCTGCTCGGCCCCACCCCGGGCGAGCGGCTGGCCGCCGTCGAGGAGCAGGCGCGCGGCCTGGCCGAACGCAACCGGCTCGCCCGCGAACTGCACGACTCCGTCGGCCACGCGCTCAGCGTCGTCACCCTCCAGGCCGCCGCCGCTGGGCGCGTCCTGGACCGCGACCCCGCCACCGCCCGCGCCGCGCTGGCCGCCATCGAGCAGTCCGCGCGCTCGGCCCTCGACGACCTCGACCACGTGCTCGGCGTCCTGCGCGAGGACCGCGGCGGGCACGGCGGCCACCGTGGCCACGGCGGCACCGAGCCGCAGGCCACGCTGGCCGACCTCGACGCGCTGGTGCGCGCCTCGGGCGCCGAGGTGCGCGCGGAGGTGGGCGACCTGAGCGGGGTGCCCGCCGTGGTGTCGCGCGAGGCGTACCGCATCGTGCAGGAAGCGCTCACCAACGCCATCAAACACGGCCATGGTCCGGTACGGCTGGCGGCAGCCGTACAGGGAGACGATCTGAAACTCGAGGTCAGCAACCCCGCGGCGGCCCGGGAGGGACGCGGCGGCGGGCGGGGCGTGACCGGGATGCGCGAGCGCGTCCGGCTCCTGCGCGGAGAGCTGGAGGCCGGGCCCGCCGAGGGCGGCTGGCAGATCTCGGTACGGCTGCCGCTACGGTCGAGCCCATGACAGTCAGGATCGTGATCGCCGACGACGAGGACCTCATCCGCGCGGGCCTGCGCGTCATCCTCGACTCCGAGCCCGATCTCAGCGTCGTGGGCGAGGCGGCCGACGGGGCTTCGGTGGTCCCGGTGGTGCGGCGCGAGCGGCCCGACGTGGTGCTCATGGACGTGCGGATGCCCGCCGTGGACGGCATCCAGGCCACCCGGCGGCTCGTCGCGATGGAGGAGCCGCCGAAGGTGCTGGTGGTGACCACGTTCGAGAACGACGACTACGTCTACGACGCGCTGCGGGCCGGCGCCGACGGGTTCCTGCTCAAGCGGACCAGGCCGGAGGAGCTCGTGAGCGCGATCAGAACGGTGGCCAGGGGCGAGTCGCTGCTGTTTCCCGCGGCGATCCGGGCGCTGGCGGGCAGCCGTCCGCGCGTGCGGGTGCCGGGGATCGAGCGGCTGACCGGGCGCGAGGGCGACGTGCTGCGGCTGATGGCCAAGGGGCTGTCCAACGGCGAGATCGCCGCCGAGCTGGTGGTGAGCGCCGAGACGGTCAAGACGCACGTCGGCAACGTGCTGACCAAGCTCGGCGCCCGCGACCGCACCCAGGCCGTCATCGCCGCCTACGAGTCGGGGTTCGTCAGCCCGGCCTGAGGCGTCACCTGCTCGCGCGCAGGATCTCGGCGGCGGGCAGGCCCGAGCTGTCGGCGGCGCTCATGCCGGTGGCGGCCAGGTGGGCGTCGACCAGGCGCAGCCCGACCGCGTACCCGGCCATGTCGGGGATGCCGCGCGGCTCCCCGCCGAACTTGCGCACCGCGCTGTCGCCCAGCACGTACGCGGGCGTGTGCCGCATCCCCTCCAGATCGATGTCGGCCATGATCTTGCGATAGGCGTCCTCCAGCGGCTCGCCGCTCACCATCGACGACCACGGCCCCATCGCCGGCGGCCCGGACAGCTCGCGCACGAACGCCTCCGCCAGCCCCTCGGCCACGATGTGCTCGCCGACCGTGACGGTCTCCGGGTCCCACACGACGTTGTGGTAGCGGATCTGGTGGTGCATCTCGTGGACGGCGCAGTGGGCGATGCGCTCCACGTTCTCGTCCGTGGGCCAGGCCAGCAGGTAGAGCCAGCCGGGGGCGCCGCCCATGCCGTAGTAGCCGCGGGCGGTGGTCATGAGGTGTTCGTTGTCGGGGTTGCCGAGGACGAACATGACGCGTACCCGCTCGGGCTGCTTGAGGTGGGCCAGGCCCGCGCCGGCGCGCTCCAGCTCCTTCTCTACGCGGCCCTTGAGGTCGATCGAGATCAGCCGCTCGATGGCGGGCAGGTAGCGCGGGTCCTCGATGTCGGCCCGGAAGCCGCCGCCCTCGTGGTGGATGTCGACGAGGTCGCCGGGGAACGGGATGATCTCGCCGACCGGGGCGAGCATCTCGCGCAGCAGGTCCGGCCGTTCGGGCAGCGGGGCGCGCAGGATCGCGGCCATCGCGTCCAGGTTGTCGTGAACGATGATTTCCATGCCGGCGACGCTAAACCCTCCCGTTACGGGAGGGTCAAACCGGTTTCAGATGGGGTTGCCCTCGCCGGACTCGTCACCCGGCGTCGGCCCGGGGGTGCCGCTGCCGCTCTGGCTCGGCGACGGTGACGGCGTCGGCTGCTGCGGCTCCGGCGTGAGCGGCGTCGGCGGCGGCGTCGGCACCTGCACCGTCGGCGGCAGCGGGCGTGGCAGCGGCTCGCTCTCCTGCCTGCCCAGCAGCAGGACCAGCGCGATCACCACCCCGACCAGCAGCAGCGCCAGCAGAACGGCCAGCGCCAGCAGCACGCGCCGCGCGGTCTCGGTCAGCGGCCTGGCCGCGCCCGGCCGCCCCGGCAGCGCCGGAGCCCGGTCCCCCAGCCAGTACGGCACGAAGTCCGGCCCGTGCGCCTGCCCGATCAGCGTCCCGCCGACCATGACCGGCTCCAGGAAGCGCTCCGCGCCCGGCCGTCCCGGCAGGTACGGCACCGCCACCCAGGGCGCCACCCCGGCGTCCATGGCCAGCACCTGGGGCGTGCCGTCGAGCACCGCCGCCCGGCCCGTGGCCCGGCCCAGCCAGCCCCGCACCCCGGCGGGCGCCGACTCGCGCACGGCGGTGACGAACCGGTCGCGCGCCGCCGCGTCCAGCGCCGCGCCCTTCGTCAGCACGGCCAGCGACACCGCCCGCCCGTCCTGGGCCTGACCGAGATAGACGAACCCGGCGGGCAGGACGTGCAGGCGCGCCTGCACGGTGAAAGGGCCCAGGGAGGGCGGATCACCGTGCTGCAGCGGACTGGCCACCCACCCATGAAAGCACAGCCGGCCTGCCGCGCCGGCGAGAGCGGGGCCGCCCGGCCGGGGGTGCCTCCGTGCGCGTTCGCGGCGCGTTTGGTGAAATGGCACCCATGACCGTCGCTGAAGAGCTGCCCAGCGGAACCGACCCGGCCGTGCTGCGCAAAACGCTGGACGAGGTCCGGCGCGTCATCGTGGGCCAGGAGCACATGGTGGAGCGCCTGGTCGTGGCCCTGCTCGCGCGCGGCCACTGCCTGCTCGAAGGTGTGCCGGGCGTGGCCAAGACCCTGGCCGCCGCCACGCTGGCGACGGTGGTGGGGGGCACGTTCGCCCGCATCCAGTTCACCCCCGACCTGGTGCCCAGCGACATCGTCGGCACCCGCGTCTTCCACCCGTCGAGCGAGAAGTTCGACGTCGAGCGCGGCCCGGTGTTCGTCAACTTCCTGCTGGCCGACGAGATCAACCGCGCCCCCGCCAAGGTGCAGTCGGCGCTGCTGGAGGTCATGGCCGAGCGGCAGGTCACGCTGGCCGGCGTCACGAACCCGCTGCCCAAGCCGTTCATCGTGCTGGCCACGCAGAACCCGATCGAGTCCGAGGGCGTCTACCCGCTGCCCGAGGTCCAGCGCGACCGCTTCCTGTTCCGCGTACGCGTGCCGCACCCGAGCGCGCACGAGGAACTGGAGATCCTGCACCGGATGAGCGTGGCGCCGCCGGTGCCCGAGCGGATCCTGGAGCCGGACACGCTGATGGCGCTGCAGGAGCAGGCCGAGCAGGTCTCGGTGCACCAGCTCGTCGCCGACTACGTGGTGCGCCTGGTGATGACGACGCGCTCGCCCGCCGAGTACGGCCTGCCCGACCTCGCCGAGATGATCGAGATCGGCGTGAGCCCGCGGGCCACGCTGGGACTGGTGTCCGCCGGGCGGGCGCTGGCGCTGCTGCGCGGGCGCGACTACCTGCTGCCCGACGACGTGCGCGACGTGGCCGTGGACGTGATGGCGCACCGGCTGATGCTGACGTTCGACGCGCTGGCCGACGGGGTGGATCCGGAACAGGTGGTCAGGCAGATCCTGCACGCCGTACCGCCGCCTCTGGTGGTCTGGAACCAGAACCGATGAGCGAGGCGGGAGCCGTACCTCCGAAGAAACGCGGCGCCGAGCACGCGCTGCGGCGGCTGGAGCTGACCGTCACCCGGCGCCTGGACGGGCTGCTGCACGGCGCGCACCAGGGACTGCTGCCGGGGCCGGGCAGCGAGGCGGGCGACAGCCGCGTCTACGTGCCCGGCGAGGACGACGTGCGGCGCATGGACTGGGCGGTGACGGCGCGCACGACGGTCCCGCACGTGCGGGACCTGATCGCCGACCGCGAACTGGAGACGTGGGCGCTGGCGGACCTGTCGGCCAGCATGGACTTCGGCACCGCCGACACCGACAAGCGCGATCTCGTGGTGGCGGCGATCGGCGCGATCGGCTTCCTGTCCAGCCGGATGGGCGACCGGTTCGGCGCGCTGGTGCTGCACGAGGAGTTCATCCACCGGCTGCCGGCGCGCACGGGCCGCCCGGCCCTGTACGGGCTGCTGCACGCGCTGATGGACGCGCCGCGCGGCGGTCCCCGGCAGGACGCGCCGGACCTGGCCGAGGGCATCGACGTGCTGGCGGCCACGCGCAGGCGGCGCGGCATGCGGCTGGTGGTCTCCGACTTCCTCGACGCCCGGCCGTCCCTGGACCCCGACGCCGAGCGCCCCTGGGAGCGCCCGCTCCGGCGGCTGGCGGCCCGGCACGAAGTCCTGGCGGTCGAGGTGATCGACCCCCGCGAGCTCGAACTACCCGATGTCGGGCAAATCGCGTTCACTGATCCGGAGAGCGGGAAGGTACGCGACGTGCACCTTTCACCCAAGGTACGGCAGGCCTACGCCGAGGCCGCGGCGCTGCAGCGCGAGGGCACGCGGGCCGCCCTGCGCCGGGCCGGCGTCGCCCACCTGGTGCTGCGTACCGACCGCGACTGGGTGTTCGACGTCGCGCAGTTCGTGCTGCGCCGCCGCAGGATGGCGCACCTCGCCCACCGGAGGGGCGCGTGACGTTCCTGTCCCCGGCCTGGCTGTGGCTGTTCGCGCTGGTGGTGGCGCTGATCGGCGGCTACGTGGCGGCCATGTTCCTGCGCCGGCGCTACACGGTGCGCTTCACCAACCTCGCCCTGCTCAACCTCGTCGTCCCCGAGGGCCCCGGCTGGCGCCGGCACGTGGCGCCCGCGCTGTTCCTGGTGATGATGTCGCTGCTGGTCATCGGCGCCGCCCGGCCCGCCGACCAGGTACGGGTGCCGCGCGACCGGGCCACGATCATCATCGCGCTGGACGTGTCGCTGTCGATGGAGGCCGACGACGTCCAGCCCAACCGCATCAGCGCCGCCAAGGCCGCCGCCCAGGCCTTCGCCCGCGACCTGCCCGAGCGCTTCAACGTGGGCGTGGTCGCCTTCGCCCGCTCGGCCAACGTGGTCATCTCCCCCACCACCGACCACCAGGCCGTGGTGACCGCCATCGGCAACCTGACCACCCGGCCGGGCACCGCGATCGGCGAGGCCGTCTTCAACGCGCTCGACTCGATCCGCTCCTTCGACCAGCAGGCCGCCACCGACCCGCCGCCCTCGGCGATCGTGCTGCTGTCCGACGGCGACAACACCTCCGGCCGCTCGGTGCCCGAGGCGATCGAGGCCGCGACGTCCGGGCGCGTGCCCGTCTCCACCATCGCGTACGGCACGCAGGAGGGCACCGTCTCCATCGACGGCCGGGAGGTGAACGTGCCGGTCAACAAGCAGACGCTCCAGTCGTTGTCCGAGGGCACCAACGGCCGCGCCTACGCCGCCGAGTCGGGCACCGAACTGCGCGAGGTCTACGAGCAGATCGGCACCTCGCTCGGCTTCAAGCTCGTCAACCAGGAGATCAGCCAGTGGTTCATCGTGGCCGCGGTGCTGCTGGGCGCGCTGGTGGCCGGTGCCTCGGTCTGGTTCGGTGCCCGGATCCCGTAACGTTTCTGCACGTGGCCCACTACTTCTCCGAGCGGCCTGACACGAGCCACAAGCCGGGCTCGGTCAGTCTCGTGCTGCCCGATCTGCACCTGCGGCTGGAGACCGACAGCGGCGTGTTCTCCCCCGAGCGGGTCGATCTGGGGACGAAGATCCTGCTGGAGAGCGTGCCACCGCCGCCGCAGGAAGGCGACCTGCTCGACCTGGGCTGCGGCTACGGGCCGATCGCGCTGACGATGGCCACGCGGGCGCCCGAAGCGACCGTCTGGGCGGTCGACGTGAACCGGCGCTCGCTGGAGCTCACGGAGCGCAACGCCCAGGCCGCCGCCCTTTACAAAGTAAGACCGATTCATATCGACGACGTACCAGATGACGTGAAATTTCGGGCTATCTGGTCTAATCCGGCGATCCGGATCGGCAAGCCGGCACTCCACGCCATGCTCACCAGGTGGTTGTCGCGGCTGACCCCCGACGGCGTCGCCTACCTGGTCGTCCAGAAACACCTCGGCTCCGACTCCCTGCAGCGCTGGCTCGGCGAGCAGGGCTGGCAGGCCTCCCGTGAGGCTTCCAGGGCCGCGTACCGAATCCTGAAGGTGACACGATGAGAAGGCAGCTTCGCCCCACGGACGTGAAGCGGCTCAACCGCACCTGGCGGCGCGGCACCGAACACCGGATCGCGCTGATCCTCGAGTCGGTGACCGGCCCGTTCAACGTCGGCTCGATCTTCCGCAGCGCCGCCGCGTTCGGCGTCGACACCATCTGGCTGGCCGGCAACGCGACCCCGCCCACCAATCCCAAGGCGGGCAAGACCGCGCTCGGCACCGACCGCCTCGTCACCTGGCACGAGCCCATGCCCGCCGTCGACGCGGTCAAGGCGGCCCGCGAGGACGGCTACGCCGTACTGGCGATCGAGCTCACCTCCGACGCGCGGCCGATCTTCCGCGCCGACCTCGCCCGCGACGTCTGCCTGGTCGTGGGCAGCGAGGACCACGGCTGCTCGCCCGCGCTGCTCGACGCCGCCGACGGCGCCTGCTACATCCCGCAGGTCGGCCGGGTCGGCTCCTTCAACGTCGCGGTGGCCGCGGCCATGGCACTGGCCGAGACCCGCCGCCAGGAATGGGCAGACCTGCCTGATTCGTAACCCAAACGTTCACCCACGGAAGGCATACTCGACCCGTGCTCAGCCGTCGATTCCCGTTCCTCGACCATCCGGGCCCCCTGGCCTTCGCCCACCGGGGCGGGGCGCTCGAAGGACGGGAGAACACCGCTGCCGCCTTCGAGCGGGCCGTCGCTCTCGGCTACACCTACCTGGAGACCGACGCCCACGCCACCTCCGACGGCGTGCTGCTGGCCTTTCACGACCACACGCTCGACCGGGTCACCGACCGGCGCGGCCGGATCGCCGACCTGCCCTACAGCGCGGTACGCCAGGCCCGCATCGGCGGCGCGCACGAGATCCCCCTGATGGAGGACCTGCTCGGCAGCTTCCCCGAGGCCCGCTTCAACATCGACGTGAAGGAGGCCGGCGCGATCGCCCCGCTGGCCGAGGCGGTCAGGCGCACCGGCGCCCACGACCGCGTCTGCCTGACCTCCTTCTCCGACGATCGCCTCGAACGGGCCAGGGCGGCGATGGGCCGCGAGGTCTGCTCCTCCCTCGGCCCGCGCGGCGTGGCCGCCCTGCGCACGGCCGCCAGCACCTCCGGCTACGGCCGGCTGCTCACCCGCCTGGCCCGTTCCGGGGTCCCCTGCGCGCAGGTCCCGGTCGGCTTCCGCGGCCTGCGCGTGACGACCAGGGCCCTGGTGCACACCGCGCACGCCGTCGGCATGCAGGTGCACGTGTGGACCATCAACGACCCGCTCCGCATGGAACGCCTGCTCGACCTGGGCGTCGACGGCATCATGACCGACAACATCTCGGGCCTGCGCGACGTCCTCGACCGGCGCGGCCTCTGGCATCCCGGCTCCCTGGCCGCATAGGAGAAGCATGACCGTCCCCTCACCCCCCGCGGTCTTCGACGACTCCCCCGCCGCGCGCAAGCGCGAGCAGTGGGGCTGGTACTTCTACGACTGGGCCAACTCCGCCTTCCCGACGACGGTCCTGACCGTCTTCCTCGGGCCGTACCTGATCACGATCGCCGAGGCGGCCGCGAACGGCGCGCCGTACGTGGACGTGCTCGGCTTCGACGTACGGCCGGGCGCGTACTTCTCCTTCGTCGTCGGCGTCGCGGCCATCCTGCAGATCGTCTTCATGCCGGTGGCGGGCGCGCTGGCCGACCACACCGGGCGCAAGAAGGAGCTGATGGGCTTCTTCGCGATCCTGGGCGCGCTGGCCACGGTCTGCTTCTGGTTCGTCGGCGACGGCCGCTACATCCTCGGCGGCCTGCTGTTCCTGATCGCGAACGTGGGCTTCGCGTGCGCGTTCGTCATCTACAACTCCTTCCTGCCGGACATCTCCACGCCCGACGAACGGGACAAGGTCTCCGGCATGGGCTGGGGCTTCGGCTACCTCGGCGGCGGGCTGCTGCTGGCCGTGCACCTGGTGCTGTTCCTGTTCGGCGAGGACATGCTCGGCATCGACAAGGGCACCGCGGTGCGCATCGCGCTCGCCTCGGCGGGCCTGTGGTGGGGCGGCTTCACGATCATCCCGCTGCTGCGGCTGCGCAACCGGCGCGGCGCCGCCCCGCGCCGCGAGACGGCCGGGCAGGCGATCGGCGGCTCCTTCCGCCAGCTCGGGCGCACCGCGATCGGGCTGAAGGCCTACCCGCTGACGCTGGCCTTCCTCGTCGGCTACCTGCTCTACAACGACGGCGTCCAGACCGTCATCTCCTTCTCCGCGACCTTCGCCGAGAAGGAACTGGGCCTCGACACGACCGTGCAGATCGGCGCCATCCTGATGGTGCAGTTCGTGGCGTTCTTCGGCGCGTTGCTGCTGAGCTTCGTGGCCTCGCGGATCGGCGCGAAGAAGGTCGTGCTGATGGCGCTGGTGGCCTGGACGGTCGTCGTCGCGATCGCCTACTTCCTGCCCGCGGGCTCGGCCGCCGCCTTCTACGCCCTCGGCTTCGCGATCGCCATCGTCATGGGCGGCACCCAGGCGCTGTCGCGCTCCCTGTTCTCCCACGTGATCCCGAAGGGCAAGGAGGCGGAGTACTACAGCCTCTACGAGATCAGCGACAAGGGCTCGACCTTCCTCGGCTCGGCCACCCTCGGCATGGCCATCCAGTTGTCGGGCAGCTACCGGCTGGGCATCATCTCGCTGGTCGCCTTCTTCATCCTGGGCGGCGCCATCCTGGCCGCGGTCAACCTGCCCAAGGCCATCCGCGCCGCCGGCAACGACGTCCCGGACAAGCTCTAGTCCGGCTTGGCCAGCACCATCGTCCCCGGCCCCTGCGCGGCGCCGGGGCCGCCGACCATCGTGATCGTGTCCGCACCGGCGGCGCCGCCGCAGTGCGGGCACGTCACCTCGGGCGTGAACTGCCGCCCGCAGGAGTGGATCAGCAGCGCGGGCGGCCCGCCGGGCGGCGTCGCCCACCGGTCGCCCCACGCCATCAGCGTGATGAGCGCGGGCACGATGTCGCGGCCCGCCTCGGTCAGGTGGTACTCGTGGCGGGCCGGCCGTTCCTGGTAGGCGACCTTCTCCACCACGCCGGCCGCCCGCAGGCGCTCCAGGCGTTGCGTGAGCAGGTTGCGCGAGATCCCGAGGTCCTCGCTCAGCTGGTCGAACCTGCGCAGGCCGAGGAAGAGGTCGCGCAGGATCAGCGGCGTCCACGGCTCCGCCACCACGCCGACGGCCTGGGCGATGGAGCAGTGCATGTCCCCGAACCTGTTCATGACCCCAGCATAGTCAGTTGATAAAGTGAACCCATGACAGTTCACTTTCAGGACTCACTCAACGAGGTCAGCCGGCGCTACCGCGAGGCGGGCGAGGCCAAGGACGTCGACGCCCTGATGGCCACGCTCTCCCCCACCGTCACCTTCCACTCCCCGCTGAGCGCCCGCGCGGGCTTCTCCGGGCACGCGCAGGTCCGCGAGCTGTTCACGGTGGCGCTCGGCGCGCTGCGCGAGCTGCGCTACCACACCGACGTCGGCGACGAGCGCACCCGCATGCTCGCCGCCACCGCCCGCCTCGGCAAGCACGAACTGGAGGAGGCCGCCCTGGTCAGGATCGGCGAGGACGGTCTCATCGAGGACGTCACCATGTGGATCAGGCCGCTGCCCGCGCTCACCGCCATGATGGCGGCGCTCGGTCCCGGCCTGGCCCGCACCGCCGGCAAGCCCGCCCTGGCGGCGCTGGTCGGCGCCTCGGTCAAGCCGCTGGCGTTCATGACCGACTTCGGCGACCGCACGCTGGTGCCCCTCGTCACTCCGAAGTGACGCGTACGTGCGCGCAGTGGCGGAAGACGTCGTCCGGGTCCCACGCCGACTTCACCCGCCGCAGCCTGCCGTAACGCTCCTCGCCCATCGCCCAGCGCACCCGGTCGTCGTCCGGGGCCTCCAGGTTCAGGTACGTGCCGGTCACCTCGTGACCCCGGATCGCGGCGGTCACCTTGGCCGTCCAGGCCCGGTTGGCCTCGTCGTCGGCCGGGTCCGTCCAGACCGCCATGGGGTGGATGAGGTAGCGGCCGCCCTCCCGGCCCGGGTAGGCGGAGTCGGGGCCGTTCCTGACCGCCTCCGGCATCGCCGCGACGACCAGTTGCGTCAGCGGGCTCGGGGCGGTCATCGCAGCGTCCTGCAGGTCGGCGACGAGGTCCGGCGGCAGGCCGCGGACCAACTCGGCGCTCCACCGGTTGCGCCAGCCCGGCTGGGCGCCGCCGTCGATCATCGACTGCAGCGCCACGTAGGGCATCGGCTGGACGGCGTCGAACAGGGGCTCGGCCGCCGCGTACAGGGGCCTGATCAGCTCCTTTCCGGCGTCCGGGTCGCCCAGCCACACCGGCGCCACCGCGAGGACCGGCCGGCCCACCACGTGGCCGGGCACGAACGGCTCCGGCGGCGCCGTCATGAAGATCACCGCGCCGTTGTAGTCGGGGAACTCCTCCAGCCCGGCCAGCGCGTCCAGGACGGCCGGCGCGTCGGCCACCCGGTAGCCGATCAGCCCGCCGAGCATCAGCGGCTCCACCGGGTGCAGGCGGAAGGTGAAGGAGGTGACGACGCCGAAGTTGCCGCCGCCGCCACGCAGCGCCCACATGAGCTCCGGCTCGTCCCGCTCGGTGACGGAGACCACGCGGCCGTCTGCGGTGACCATCTCCACGCCGATCAGGTTGTCGGAGGTCAGGCCGTGCCGTCCCGACAGCCAGCCGTGGCCGCCGCCGAGCGTGAGCCCGGCCACGCCGGTGTGGCTCACCCGGCCGCCGGGGACGGCCAGGCCGTGGGCCTGCGTGGCCTGGTCGACGTCGCGCCAGGTCGCGCCGCCCTGGACCACCGCGGTGCGCTCGCGGGCGTCGACGGTGACGCCGCGCAGCGCGGACAGGTCGATCACCAGGTCGCCGCCGAGCGCGAGCCCCGCCACGCCGTGCCCGCCGCCGCGCACGCTCACCTCCATGCCGCGGGCGCGGGCGTGGGCCAGCGCCACCACCACGTCCTCGGTGCCGCCGGCCCGCACGAGCAGCGCGGGCCGCCGGTCGATCATGCCGTTGTAGAGCCTCCTGGCATCCTCGTAGCCCGGGTCGTCGGGGGTGAGCGCTTCTCCTCGTACGGCGAGCCGCATCGTTGTCTCCTCAGGCCGTGAAACCGATGCCGCCCAGCCTGGACGGGCGACCTTCCACCTCCGTTTCACCGGCGTCTCACCGGCGAGCCTGGGATAATCCAGCCCATGTCATCGCCCTCCGGCCTGGACGTCCTCGTGCTCGGACCGGTCGTGATCCGCGCCGGGGAGGCTCTGGTCCGCCTGGAGCGCCCGCTCGAACGCGCGCTCCTGGCCCGGCTCGCGCTGGCCGGCGGGCGCCCCGTGCCCGACGAACGCCTCGCCGCCGACCTGTGGGGCGCGGCCGAGCTCACCCGGCCCACCGAGCGGCTGCGCGTCCTGGCCTCCCGCCTGCGCACCGCCCTCACCGCGGCGCCGTCCCCGTCTCCGTCCGGGGCGCGGCTGGCGCGGGCGGCCGGCGGCTACTCCCTCGACGCCGGCCCCGCCGACCTGCGCGCCGCCCGCGAGGCGGCCGAGAGCCTGCACGCCGCCGCGCGCGCCGGTGACCACCGCTCGGCCAGGGCCGCCGCGGCCGAGGCGCTCGGGTTGTGGCGCGGCTCGTCGCTGGAGGACCTGCGGGCCGTCCCCTTCGCCGCCGCGGAGGGCGAGCGGCTGGACGCGTGGCGCTTCGACCTGCTCGTGGAGCGGCTACGGGCCGACCTGGCGCTGGGCGCCGCCACCGAGGCGCGGCCCGAGCTGGAACGGCTGGCCGCCGAGCACCCCCTGCACGAGCCGGTGCACGGGCTGCTGGCCACCGCCCTCTACCGGAGCGGCCGGCAGGCGGAGGCCCTGGACCGGCTGGCCAGGCTGCGCCGTACGCTCGCGGAGGAGCTCGGCGTGGACCCGGCCCCGGAGACGGCGCGGCTGGAGATGCTCATGCTCCGCCAGGACCCCTCCCTCCTTCACGAGCAGCCCGCCCCGGCACGAGAGGCGAGTGCGGCACGCGAACCCGCCCTCGGCGGGCCGCCGGAAGAGGACGGACGGCCGGGAGAAAACGGGCGGGCGGGTGAAGGTGGGCAGCCGGGAGAAGACGGGCGGCCGGGAGAAGGCGTGCGGGCGGGTGAAGGGGCGGTGCGGCTTCCCGGGCCCGCGACCAGTTTCGTGGGCCGCGACGGCGACCTCGCCGCCCTGGTGGGCCGGTTGGCGCGGCCGGGGCTGGTGACGCTCACCGGCGGGCCGGGCAGCGGGAAGTCCCGGCTGGCGATCGAGGCGGCCAGATCGGTGGCCGGGCAAGGGCCCGAGGTGGCGGGACGGCCCGAGGTGGCGGGACAAGGGCCCGTGGTGGCGGGACAAGGGCCCGTGGTGGCGGGACTGCGACCGGTCCCGGTGGCCGGACAGCGGGCGGTCACGGTGGTCGAGCTCGCCCCGCTCCGAAGGCAGGACGCGATCTGGGCGGCCGTCGGCGCCGATCCCGGCGACCCGGCCGAGGCGGCCGCGCGGCTCGACGGCTCCCTGCTGGTGCTGGACAACGCCGAGCACCTGGTCGAGGCGGTGGCGGAGCTGGTGATGGCGCTGCTGGACCGTACGACGGGGCTGACCGTGCTCGTCACCTCACAGCGGCCGCTGCTGGCCCCCGGCGAGGAGCTGCACAGGGTCGGGCCGCTCGCGCCCGCGGCGGCGGCGCGGTTGTTCCTGCAACGGTGCGCGCCCGACCAGAGCGGCGCCGACCCCGCCGCCGTGGCCGCGATCTGCGCCGCGGTGGACCGGCTGCCGCTCGGCATCGAACTGGCCGCGGGCCTCACCCGGGCGCTGACCGCGGCGCAACTGGCCACGCGTGTGGAGGACCGGCTGCGGCTGCTGGTCGGCGGCGCGCGCGGCGCCGGCGGACGGCACACGAGCCTGCGCTCCGCCCTCGACTGGAGCCACGACCTGCTGGAGTCCCGCGAGCGCGCGGTCCTGCGCCAGGTGTCGGTCTTCAGCGGCGGCTTCACGCTGGAGGCCGCCGAGCACGTGGCCGCCGCGCGCATGCCGGTCGGCGACGTCGCCCCCGCGCTGGCCGAGCTCGCCGACCGCAGCCTGGTGACGGTGGAGACCGGCGGTGGCGGGCGCAGGTTCGGGCTGCTGGAGACCGTCAAGGACTACGCCACGGTACGGCTGGCCGCCGCCGGCGAGAGCGAACCGGCCCGCGCCGCGCATCTGGCCTGGTGCCTGGAGTTCGTCAGGCAGGCCGGCGACCCGGACGACTTCGCCGGCGCCGAGGCGGTCGGGGCGGTGTTCGCCGAGTGGCCGAACCTGCTGGCCGCCCTGGACGGCGCCCCGGACACCGAACGCGCCGCCGACGGCCTGCGCCTGGCCCTCGAACTGCACACCCCGTGGCTCATCAGAGGCTGGTACGCCGAGGCCAGACGCCACTTCGCCGCCCTGTCCGACGCCCCGGGCAGCACCCGGGCGGAACGCGCGGCCGCCCTGTGCGACCACGGCTTCGTCACGACCATGGTCGGCCGCTTCGACGAGGCCGCGGCCCTGCTGGCCAAGGCCGCGGAGCTGGCCGACGACGACACGCTGACCATGAACGTCCGCTACTACCGCGGCATCGTCGAGATCGAGCGCGGCCGGCTGAAGGACGCCCTCGCCCCGCTGCTGGAGGGCCAGGAACTGGCGGAGCGGCTGGCCAACAGGCAGCGCAGGTCCGCGTTCGCCGACGCGCTGGGCACCCTGTACCTGTACACGGGCCAGGCGGAGGCGGCGCTCGACCGCTACGTCACCGCCAACGCGCTCGACCGGGAGAGCGGCGACGAGCACGGCCTGGCCAGGGGCCTGAGCAACCAGGCCCAGGCGCTGCTGGCCATGGGCCGTACCCGCGAGGCGGTGGCCTGCGCCGACGAGTCCGGCCACTACGCGACCCGGCTCGACGACCGGCAGATCCTGCCGCTGAACGAGCTGATCAGGGGCAACGCCCGGCTCGCCGACGGCGACACGGGCGCGGCGCAGACGCATCTGCGCGCGGCGCTGGCCTACGCGGCCGAGGACGGCACCGGGGCGAGCATGGCGCACATCGACCTGGCCGACGTGCTGATCCTGCGCGGCGACCTGGACGAGGCGGGTTCGCTGCTGCGGGCGGTCTACGCCGACGCGCCGGAGGGCAGCACGCCGTGGCTGGCCGCCAGGGCGGTGTCGGCGGCGCTGACGCTCGCCTCCGGCGACCGGGCCGGCGCCGGGGACCTGGCCGAGGCGACGGCCTCCGCGTACGCCGCCTCGGGGTTCGGCTGGCCGAGATACACCGCCAGGCTGGCGGCGGTCCGCCACGAGCTGAGCCTCTAGAGGCTGTCTCAAAGGGCTGACCGCCGGTGATCCGGTCGTCCCAGGGGCTCAGCCTTCGGTGATCTGGGCGTCCAGGGGCTCACCGTACCCGCCGAGCTGGACCTTCACCGACGCGACGTTCTCGGGGGGCGCGGGCAGCAGCCCCCACAGCGTCACCTCGGCGCCGGCGGGCAGCACGTCGAGCTTGCCCGGCATGAAGCCGGAGCTGAGCGTGCCGACGAAGTCGAAGTAGGTGGGCTCGGCGAACCCGCACAGCTCGTGGCGGCTGCCGGGGCCGCTGACCGACAACTGTCCCGTGGTCAGCTCCTTGGGCGTGAAGTGGTTCTCGTACGGCAGCGGCGCGGGCTCGGAACCGGGGTTGGTCACCTTCACCGAGGCCAGCAGGTAGCCCGACAGCCGCCGCACGCCGTCGACCTCGGCCCGCAGGCCCGCGTCGGACAGTTCGCCGCCGGAGACGGGCGCCTCGGGCTCGCGCTGCCCGTCGACCTCGACCTCGACGCGCCGGTTCTTGGCCCGTCCCCGGGGGTCGTCGCTGCCGTCCGGCTTGGCGTTCGGGGCGACGGGGTCGCTCTCGCCGTGGCCCTTGGCCCGGTAGTCGAAGGAGTCGCCGAGCGAGGGCCCCAGCGCCTGGCGGACCGCCTGCGCCCGGCGCTCGGACAGCGTCTGGTTGTCGGCGTCGCCGCCCACCCCGTCGGTGTGGCCGTCGACGGTGACGGTGCCGGAGGAGGCGCCGACCCGCTCGCCGAGACCGGTGATCGCCGACCTGGCCGCCGGTGACAGCTTGGCGCTGCCGAACTCGAACAGCACGTCGCTGGGCAGCGTGAACGCCTCCTTGCCGCCCCTGCCGACCTTGCAGACCAGCGCGCCCACCTGCGCGTCGCCCCGGCCCGGCGGCACCGCGCCGTCCTCGGGACCGGCGGGGCCGATCGGCACCATCACGGGCCGCAGGCCGTTGAGCGCCACGAGCAGTTCGGTGGTCTCCTCGGGCGGCGCGGTGAACACGGCCGTCACCGGCGTGCTTGCGCCGGGCTCCACGTCCACGTCCTCGCTGATGCGCCCTTCGCCGGAATTGCCCGCCAGGCCGTAGGCGGTGCCCGTGACCGGGTCGACGAGGGCCACGAGCCGTTCGCGGGCGTCCAGGCCGAGCGTGCCGGGCGACAGTTCCTTGTCCGTGCCGTTGAACAGGTCGAACCGCAGCGCCAGCTCCTTCTCCCCGGTCCTGGACAGGCGCAGGTTCCTGCCCTCGACGGGCAGCGCGGTGGAGACGGCGGGGGCGACGATGCCGGGATCGGGCCGGCCCGGCTGGGGCTTGTTCGCGCTCGGCCGCGCCTCGTCCCGCGTGGACCGGGGCTCCTCCTCCGCCGGGGCAGAGGGCTCCCCCGCGGAGGAGGAGGGCTCGTCCCGGCCGGCGGCGGGGGGCGGGAGCGCGCCACAGGCGGACAGTCCGATGACGAGGGCCACGCCGCAGGCCAGGCGCCGGGTGTGAGGGGTCATGCCGAAAGCGTGCCGGGGGCGCGTTCCACGGACATCTCACCGGCGTCTCACGCGAAACGCCCTTCCGAGAGCAGTGCTCTTGACACAGGCGCTCTCTTTCGAGAGCATTGCTCTCACAACAGAGCGATGTACTTCAAGGAGACTCCGATGCCCGCCCCCCGTCTCACCTCCGCCGCCTTCGCGGCCACCGGCCTGATGTTCCTGCTCTATCCGGTTCTGCGCCCCTCGGGCGACGACGCGGCCGCCATGGCCTCGGCGAACTGGGTCATCGGGCACCTCGCGGCCATGCTCGGGTTCATCCTGATCGGCCTCGCCGTACTCGGGCTCCACCAGGTCCTCGGCGACCGGCTCTCACTGCGCGCCGCGGTCGTGACCTGGATCGGCGCCGGGCTGACCCTGCCCTACTACGGCGCGGAGGACTTCGGGCTCAACGTCATCGCCGAACGATCCCTGCGCGACGGCGCGCCCGCGCTGATGGAACTGGCGCAGGACTTCCGTTACGGGACGGTGGAGGTCACGATGTTCGCCGGCGGCCTGCTGCTGCTCGGCGCCGGCGCGGTCATGGCCGCGGTCGCCGTCTGGCGCACGGGCGTGCTGAGCAAGTGGAGCGCGGTGCCGCTGGCGGCCGGGTTCGCCCTGTTCATCCCGCAGTTCTTCGCGCCGGTCTACGCCCTGCGCATCGCCCACGGGGTGCTCATCGCGCTGGGCGCGCTGTGGCTGGCCGGGGAAATGTGGCGCTCGCGAACCGCGTGAAACAAGAACTTCCTCCCACTCCTGGCGGCCTGAGCGGTTGGATGACGCTCCGGGTGGGAATCCCATCACGGTACCAAGCGTTAGACACCGTGGGAGACAGACCCCCCATCTTAGTGGGGGCCCTGTAGGAGGCATTTAGACATGGGCGAGCGCGCACTTCGTGGCACCCGGCTCGGGGCAACCAGCTACGAGAACGACCGTAACACGGATCTGGCCCCGCGCCAGGAGGTGTCCTACACCTGTCCGAAGGGCCATCGCTTCGAGGTTCCGCTTGCCGCTGAAGCCGAGATCCCCGCCACCTGGGAGTGCCGCATGTGCGGTGTGACCGCGGTGCGCGTGGACGGCGAGCAGCCGGAGTCGAAGAAGGCGAAGCCACCGAGGACGCACTGGGACATGCTCCTGGAGCGGAGGTCCATCGAGGACCTGGAAGAGGTGCTCAACGAGAGGCTGGCCGTCCTACGCGCCCAGCGTCGCAAGAGCGCCTGACACATTCTCACGGTGAAGCCCCCGGGCCCTGATGGGTCCGGGGGCTTTGGCTTGTCCGCGACCGGCCGCTCAGCCGCCGTCGCGCTCCTCCCTGATGACCTCGCCGTGCACGACCTTGCCGCCGCCCGACGGGTCGGCCGAGGGGTCCTGGTCCGCGCGCTGGAAGGGCACACCCAGGTTCGCGTACGGCGAAGCCGCCGCCATCGCCTTGACCCGGCGGGCGAAGAACCACGACCCCAGGCGGCGCATCATCGGCCGCGTGAACGGCAGCACGCACAGGAACCCCGCGATGTCGGTCAGGAACCCCGGCGTCAGCAGCAGGGCCCCGCCGACGAGGATGAGCCCGCCGTCGGCCAGCTCCTTGTCCGGCATCCGGCCCGACTGCAGCGACTCGTTGATGCTGCGCCAGGCCCGGCGCCCCTCGCGGCGCACGATCCACGCGCCGAACAGGCTGTCGGCGATCAGCAGCGCCACCGTGGTCCAGCCGCCGATCACGGAGCCGACCTGGATGAGCACCCAGATCTCCAGCACGGGCACGACCAGGAAGGCCAGGAAAAGCAGGAGCCGGACCATCGATTTCCTCATTCGGGCAGGCGGACGCCGTTTACTGACGGTACAACGTCCGGGCCGCCCCGGACGTTCCGCGCGAGGGCGGTGTCAGCGGCGGCGGCGCAGGCGTGCGGGCAGCCCGGTGACGCCCCAGAGGCTCACCCGCCACAGCGCCTCGGTGATGACCTTGCCGCTCATCTTGCTGACCCCGTTGACCCGCTCCACGAACGTGATCGGCACCTCGCGGGCGCGCAGCCCGCTGCGCACGGTGCGCAGGGTGAGGTCGACCTGGAAGCAGTAGCCCTGCGACTCCACGCCCGACACGCCGATCTTCTCCAGCGTGGCGGCGCGGTAGGCGCGAAAGCCCGCCGTGGCGTCGCGGATCGGCAGGCCCAGGATGAGGCGCACGTAGACGTTGGCGCCCCGGGACAGGAACTCGCGGTGCGCCGGCCAGTTGACGACCTTGCCGCCGGGCACCCAGCGCGAGCCGATCGCCAGGTCGGCGCCCTCGGCCAGCGCCTCCAGCAGCTTGGGCAGCTCTTCGGGCTGGTGGGAGCCGTCGGCGTCCATCTCGACGAGCACGTCGTAGCCCTCGCTCATGCCCCAGCGGAACGCGGCGATGTAGGCGGCGCCGAGCCCCTGCTTGCCCGGCCGGTGCAGGACGTGGACGTGGTCGTCCTCGGCGGCCAGTTCGTCGGCGAGGTCGCCGGTGCCGTCGGGGCTGTTGTCGTCGACGATCATGAGGTGCGCGTCGGGCACGGCGGCCCGGATCCGTCCGGCGATCAGCGGCAGGTTGTCACGCTCGTTGTACGTGGGTACGACGATGAGCACCCGGCCAAGCGTCTCCATGGTCAGTCGTTACCTCATCCGATCGTCTCGGCGCCTGCCGCGCCACGCGGCGACGCCTACGGCCCCCACACCCATCACCATCAGTGCCCATTCGGGCGCCGCGCCCACCGTGGTGGCGAGCGTGGCCCGGGTCCTTACGGGCACCTTGACCACGTTCATGTCGGCGACCCCCTCGCGGGTCTGCCAGGAGACCCTACCCTCCGGCGTGACGAAGGCGGAGATCCCTGTGGTCGCGGCGGTCACCACGGCTCGATTGTGCTCCACCGCGCGCAGCTTGGACATGGCCAGTTGTTGCGGGGGAAGATTGGACAGTGCGTAGGTGGCGTTGTTCGTCTGCACGGCCAGCGGCGTGCCACCGGCCCTGACGGTCTCGCGGACGGTCGCGTCGAAGGCCACCTCGTAGCAGTTGACGGCGCCGATGGTGACCGGGCCCATCCGCAGGTCGCCCGGCCTGGTGCCCGCCACCGACTGCCGCCCGACGAGCCTGGCCCGCTCGAACAACGCCAGGAAGACCTCCTTGAACGGCGTGTACTCACCGAACGGGACGAGCTGCTGCTTGTCGTAGTAGGCGCCGGGCCCCTTGACCGGGTCCCAGACGAGGCTGCGGGTGGCGCGCTGCGCGTCGCCGATCGAGACGACCGCGCCGACCAGCGTGGGCACCCCGACGTCCTTGACCGACTCGTCGATGACCGAGCGGGCGAAGTCGCTGCGGTAGGGGTCGATGTCGGTGGAGTTCTCGGGGAGGATGACGATGTCCGGCTTGAGGACCTTGCCCTCGCGCGCGGCCTGGGCCAGGCGCTTGGTCTCGTTGGCGTGGTTCCGCAGGACGATGGCGGGTTCCTCGCCGAAGGCGTACATGCCCTTGCCGGGCACGTTGCCCTGGACGATGCCGATGTTGACCGACCGGCCCTCGTCGCCGGGCCGCGGGATCGCGAGCGCCGCCAGCGGTACGGCCAGCGCGAGCGCCAGCGGCGCCACCGCCAGGCGCCCGTCACGCGGCTCTGGGGCGCCGGTGGCCCGGCGTAGCGCCGGAAGGTAGCGGACGGCCGCGTAGGCGATCAGCGAGCCGCACAGCGCCACGACGAAGGTCACCAGCGGCACGCCGCCGAGCGCGGCGTACGGGGTGAACGGCGACTCGCCCTGGCTGAAGGCGACCCTGGCCCAGGGGAAGCCGCCCACCGGGAAGGTCGAGCGGCACCACTCCATGCCCACCCACAGCGCCGCCGGCCACAGCGGCCACCAGGGCAGGCGCAGGGTGAGCCGGGTCAGGAAGGCCCAGGCGGCGTAGAAGAGGCTTTCGACGGCGACCAGCGCGATCCAGGCGTCGACGCCGATCGGGCTGACCCACCACAGGGTCGGCAGCAGGAAGACCACGCCCGCCAGGTAGCCGAGCCAGGCGGCGCGGCGGGGGCGGCAGCCGTACACGGAGATGACCAGGAGCGCCAGGCCGATCGGCGCGCTCCACCACCAGTCGAGCGGCGGGAAGGCGAGGAAGAGCGCGAGCCCGCCGGCGACGGCGGCGGCCACGCGGGCGAGCAGGCGCGCGGGCGGTTCCTTCGGCCACTTCACCGATGGCGGGGCGGGCGCGGGGGGGCGGGGGAGGGGTGAGGGCGGTGGGGCCGCCGCTTTCTCCTGCACCACGCCGGTCTCCTCGCGATCGCTGCAAGCCGTCGCGCAAACGGTACCGCCTGGCCGGGGCGATTGGCTCCGCGCCTGGCCAGGAGTGCCGCACCTGGCAGGGTGACCTCGCGGGCCGTCGGCCGCGAGATCACCCGGCGCTTTGTGGTGATCCACTGGCACGGGAGCGGGAAGAGGGCCCGGAAACCCTTCGGACCGGACCCGTCTCGTCGGCGGCGAGCGCGGAATTCCGTTGTCTACTGGGCTACCGGGCCCGTCCCGGGTCCAACCCCCCGCCCGGTTGGGGTGCCCCGACTCGACGGACCGACGGCCCTGCACCTGGCTGTGTGGACGGAGTCGCGCACAATATGTCACGCTCCGTCACGGACGCAGGATCCGACGATGTCAGAGACGGCCAACCGGCCAAGTCCCGTGCTGGACTGCGCAGCAAACTACCGACTCCAACTCAGATGTCAACCGTGTCCCGATCAGCGGAAACATCAAGTTTTCGCAGGTAGTCCATGGGAGCGGCAGGGAGACCGCGCGGTGACCCGCCACGACCCGCCCGCGCGGCCGCCGCGCTAAAGCCCATTTGTCGGTCCATTTCCTCGAGGCCGCAAGCGGCTCAACGCGGGCCCCAGCGGGCGATCGTGGGCGACGCCCAGGCGTTGTGTGGCGCGGGTCAGGGCCACGTAAAGATCGCTCGAACCGCGCGCCGACTGCTCGACGATCAGTTGCGGTTCCGTCACGATCACGGAGTCGAACTCCAGCCCTTTCGCGTCCGCCACGCCCATCACCGCCACCGGCGCGTCCAGTGCCGCCGCCCCGCCGCCCACGGCCGTGCCGGGCACCGCCGCGGCGACGCTCGCGCCGAGCGTGCCGACCAGGACGTCCGGGGCGACGACCACGACCTTGCCGCCCTCGCCCACCTCGGCCTTGACCAGGTCCGGCAGCTCGGTCAGCGGCGCCGACCAGGGCGTCGCCCCGCTCTCGCGCACCGAGGTCGGCGCCCGCAGCTCGGGGTCGATCGTGGCCAGCACGTCGGCGGCGACCGCCATCAGCTCCACGGGCGTGCGGTAGTTCACCGTCAGCTTCTCCTGGCGCCAGCGCCCGGCCACGTAGGGGTCGAGGACCTCAGCCCAGGCGCGCGCCCCGGCCGCCGAGCCGGTCTGGGCGATGTCGCCCACGATCGTCATCGAACGGGTGGGGATGCGGCGCATGAGCGCCCGCCAGGCCATCGGCGACAGTTCCTGCGCCTCGTCCACGATGACGTGGCCGTAGGCCCAGGTGCGGTCGGCGGCGGCGCGCTCGGCCGTGGTCAGGTAGGGGCCGCCGCCGCGCTGGCGCTCGGCCAGCCGCTCGGCCTCCATGACGTCGGACAGGCCGGTCAGCTCCAGGACCTCGCGCGCGTAGGCGAGCTCCGCCTCGCGCTCGTGCTCCTCGGCCTGGCGGGCCGCGGCGAGGTCCTCCTCGGCCTGGGCGGCGCTGGCGCGCAGCACCTTCTCGTCGATCTCGCCCAGGAGCTCGGCCGCCTCGTCGAGCAGCGGGACGTCGGACTCGGTCCACTCCCCGCCCTCCCTGCGCAGCAGCGCGCGTTCCGCGGGGGTCAGGGCGGCGGCGGCGTAGTCGAGCCGTTCGGGCGAGCCGTACAGGCCGAGGAGGAGGCGCTGCGGCGTCAGATACGGCCAGAAGCGGTTGAGCGCGGTGCGCACCACCTGCTCGGTGCGTAGTTCCTCGCGCAGGTCCGCCAGCTCGTCGTCGTCGATGAGGCCCTTGCCTATCTTCTTGGCCGCCTGGCGGGCGAGGGCGTTGAGGATGGAGCGGACGAACACCGTGCGCGCCTGGTTGTGCGGGCGGCGCGAGCGCACCGCCTTGTTGCGCGCGGCGTCGAGCATGCCGGGCTCGATCGTGAGCGTGTAGCGGCCCAGCGGGAGCTGGACGGGCTTGCGCTGGACGCGCTGGCGGTCGCGCACGGCCCGCGCGATCACCTCGGCCATCCTGATGTCGCCCTTGAGCGCCGCCGTGGGCGGCCGGTCGCGGGCGGTGGCGTTCAGGCCCGGGTAGAGCTCGCCGACCGTGGACAGCAGCACGTCGGTCTCGCCGAGCGAGGGCAGCACCTGCTCGATGTAGCGCAGGAAGGTCAGGTTGGGGCCCAGGATGAGCACGCCGCGCCGTTCCAGGCGCTCGCGGTGGGTGTAGAGCAGGTAGGCGGCGCGGTGCAGCGCCACGACCGTCTTGCCGGTGCCGGGGCCGCCCTGGACGACCAGGACGCCGTTGAGGTCGGCGCGGATGACGCGGTCCTGCTCGGCCTGGATGGTCGCCACGATGTCGCGCATGCGGCCCGTGCGCTTCTCGTCCAGCGCCGCCAGCAGGGCGGCCTCGCCGTTCAGGGTGGCGCGGTCGGCCTCGCTGATCCCGTCGAGATCCAGCAGGTCGTCATCGACCCCCACCACGGTACGGCCGCGCGTCTGCAGATGCCGGCGGCGGGTGACGCCCATGGGGGCGGCCGGCGTGGCGCGGTAGAACGGCTGGGCGACCGGCGCGCGCCAGTCGATGAGCAGCCGCTCCTGCTCGTCGTCGGTGAGGCCGAGCTTGCCGATGTAGAGCCGGCCCTCCTCCGTGTGGTCCAGCCGGCCGAAGACCAGTCCGCGCTCGACCGCCCACAGGCGGGCCAGGCGGTTGGCGTACATGTCGGCGAAGGTGTCGCGTTCGGAGCGGTTCTGCATGGTGCCGACGGCTCCGGTGGCCAGGACGTCCTTCAGCTGGCCCTGGGTGCGCTCGCGTAGCACGTCAAGCCGGGTGTACAGGCGGGAGACGTACTGCTGCTCCTTGGCCAGCTCGGTTTGACGGGCGGTAGTGGGACCACTAGTGTTTGTGGTGTTAATGGGACACTCCGGGCCATTCTGCTAGTTGTTACGACAAATCACGACCTTAGCATGCCTGTTGAGACACCCAGGATCTTCCTTTCCTTGAGACGGTCACGTCTTGGTTTCACCTCTTGACCGATCCTGCCAGGACTCCGTACGTTCACACCAAGTTAGGAAACTTTCCTAACCCTCACTCCGCTCGTCGGGACCCGCGGATCCCCAGGGTGAGGATGTGGCGAGGGAGATGTCGTGAGTGGTCCGGTTCCTGGTACTCCAAGTCTGCTACGCGCGATCAACGACCGCGCGGCCCTGCAGGCGCTCCTGGAGCGAGGGCCCCTGACGCGCCCCGAGATCGGCACCCTGACCGGCCTGTCCAAGCCCACCGCCTCCCAGCTCCTGTCCCGTCTGCAGGATGCCGGCCTGGTGGTCCTCGACGGGATCAGGGAAGGACTGCCGGGCCGTACAGCAGAGGTTTACCGGATCAACCCCGCCGCCGCCTACGTCGGCGCGCTCGACGTCACCCCCGACCGCGTCCAGGCGCGGGTCGCGGACATCACCGGCGCCGTCGTGGGCGAGTACACGCTACCCACGACGCGCCGCCCCTCGGGCACCCTCGTCGAACGGCTGCGCGCCGCGCTGGACGGCGCCAACGCGCCCGGCCCGCTGCGCCGCGTGGTCATCGGCGTCCAGGGCGCCATGGACCCGACCACCGGCCGCCTCGGCTTCGCCACCGCCAAGGACGTGCCCGGCTGGCTGATCCCCGACCTGGTGCCCACCCTCGCCGAGGGCCTGGACGCCCCGGTCGACGTCGAGAACAACGTCAACCTCGTGGCGCTGGCCGAGCAGGCCCACGGCGTGGCGCGCGGGCACGGCGACTTCGTGCTCCTGTGGGCCGACGAGGGCATCGGCATGGCCATCGTGCTCGGCGGGCGGATGCACCGCGGCGCCACCGGCGGCGCCGGCGAGGTCGGCTACATGCCCACGCCCGGCGCGCCGACCGCGCGGGAGGCAGGGCGCTACGCCAACCACGGGTACCAGGCGCTCAGCGGCGGCCCCGCCGTACACACCCTTCTTCAGTCCTACGGCGTGCGCGGGTCCGACTTCCGCCAGGCCATCGCCAACGCCACGCGCGCCGCCCAGGGAAGCGGGCAGCGCGCCGACGACGCCAGGGCGGGGCTGCGCGATGTCGCGGCCCGGCTCGCGGTGGGGCTGGCCTCGATCACCTCGGTGATCGACCCGGCGCTCATCGTGCTGACCGGCGGCACCGTGCTGACCGGCGGCGAAACCCTGCGTGAGCTCGTCGAACACGAGCTTCACGCGCTCACCACCCTTCGACCTCAGGTGCGCTTGTCGACCATGGAAGGCAATCCCGTCCTCGCCGGCGCGCTCGACCTGGCCCTCGACACAGCCCGTGACGAGGTCTTCAGCAGTACGGTTTCCACGCCATGAGGAGGCACCCCCCGTGCGCTTCGTCCCCCTGGCGGTCGCCGGGCTCACAGCCCTGGTCCTGACCGCCTGCACCGCGGGCAAGGAAGCGGCGCCGTCACTCGGCGCCCAGCCCAAGCCCTCAGGATCGGCCTCGCAGGCGCTGCCCGCGGCCACCCTCGAACTCTGGCACGGCTTCGCCACCGATGCCGAGGCCAAGGCGTTCGAGGATTCCGTCGCGGCCTTCACCAAGAAGTTCCCGCAGATCACCGTCAAGACCAAGAAGGGCGTCCAGGACGACCAGATCACCGCGGCCATCCGCGGTGGCAAGGCGCCCGACGTGGCCGCGTCCTTCACCACCGACAACGTCGCCCAGTGGTGCAAGTCGGGAGCGTTCCAGGATCTGACCGCGGTCATCCAGCAGGACGGCATCGACCTGTCGGTGCTGCCCGAGGCCTCGCGCGCCTACACGGAGTTCGAGGGCAAGCGGTGCACGATGCCGCTGCTGGCCGACGCCTACGGCCTTTACTACAACCGCGCCCTGATGAAGGGCAGCGAGCCGCCCAAGACGCTGTCGGAGCTGACCGAGCTGACCAAGAAGCTCACGGTCCGCGACGCCAACGGCGACATCAAGGTGGCCGGCTTCATCCCCAGCGCGCAGTACTACGAGAACAGCCCGTCGCACCTCGGCCCCATGGTCGGCGCCAAGTGGTACAACGACGACGGCACCTCGGCCATCGGCACCGACCCCGCCTGGAAGCAGTTGCTGACCTGGCAGAAGGAGCTGGTCGACTGGTACGGCTACGACAAGCTCGAGAAGTTCCGCAAGGGCCTGGGCGACGAGTGGGGCGCCGAGCACCCGTTCTTCAAGGGCAAGGTCGCCATGATCCTCGACGGCGAGTGGCGCAACGCCATGATCGCCAATGACCCGAAGGCCAAGAGCCTGGACTACGGCACCGCCCCCCTGCCGGTCGCCGACGACAAGCCCGACCTGTACGGCAGCGGCTTCACCGCCGGAACCGTCATCGGCGTCCCCAAGGGCGCCAAGAACCCGCAGCACGCCTGGGAGCTGATCAAGCACCTGACGACCGACACCGACTCGCTGGTGACGCTCTCCAACGCGCTGCGCAACGTGCCCACGACCAAGGCCGCGATGGAGTCGCCCAACCTGGCCAAGGACGACAACTTCAAGACCTTCCTCGACATCTTCGCCCACCCGAAGACCTCGACGCTGCCCGCCAACGTCAACAGCGTCTTCAACCAGGACGCCCTCTCCACCTTCATGGCCTCCTGGGAGAAGGGCCAGGTCAAGGACCTGGACGCCGGGCTGAAAGATGTCGACAAGCGGATCGACGACAAGATGAAGCTGTCCGGAGGCTGATGTGGCTTCCCGCGCTCACGCTGCGCCGCCGTCCCGGTGGCGGCGCAGCGAGGGCCTGCGCGCCCTCGTGTGGCTGTCGCCCTGGCTGGTCGGGATCTCGATCTTCTTCGTCTACCCGCTCGTGGCGACCGTCTACTTCTCCTTCCACCGCTACGACCTGTTCACGCTGGAGTTCATCGGCCTGGACAACTGGCGATACCTGTTCAAGGACGACCGGGTCTGGACCTCGATCCAGAACACGCTGTGGCTGGTCGCGATCATGGTCCCGGCGCAGCTGATCTTCGCGCTCGGCGTGGCCCAGCTCATCACCCGGCTGAAGTCCGGCCTCGGGCTGATCCGCACCATCGTCTACCTGCCCTCGCTGGTGCCGATGGTGGCCGGCACGGTGGCGTTCGTCTTCCTGATGAACCCCTCGACCGGCCCGTGGAACCAGATCCTGGCGCTCATCGGCATCACCGGGCCCGACTGGTTCGGCAACCCCGCCTGGTCGAAGCCGAGCCTGACGCTGCTGGCGATGTGGAGCTGCGGCAACATGATCGTCATCTTCATGGCGGCGCTGCTCGACGTGCCCAAGCACCTCTATGAGGCGGCCTCCATCGACGGGGCGAACGCCTGGCGGCAGTTCCGCAGCGTCACGCTGCCGATGATCTCGCCGGTGCTGCTGTTCTCGACGATCACCGCGGTCATCTACGCCCTGCAGTACTTCACCCAGGCGATGATCGCCTCCCGGGTCGCGTCGGGCTCCACCGACTCGGCCGGGTCCGTGTTCACGCCCGGCTATCCCGACCAGTCGCTGCTGACCCTTCCGCAGTGGCTCTTCCACGCCGGCTTCCGCGACTTCTCCATGGGCTACGCCTGCGTGATGGCGCTCCTGCTGTTCGCGGCGGCGATGGTGTTCACCACGGTCCTGCTGCGCAGGTTCCGCTACGCGGAGGAGGTCTCATGAGCGCCACCGCGACCGCACCCGCCCGGCGGCGGGCCGTACGCGCACGACCGGCGGCCGGCGCCCGGCGCAAGACGCTCATGTGGATCGCCAAGCACGCGATCACCATCGTGCTCTGCATCATCTTCATCGCGCCGCTGGTCTTCGTGTTCCTGACCGCGCTGATGACCGACGAGCAGGCGCTCACGAGTGAATTGTGGCCGCAGACGTGGAACTGGTCGAACTTCGCCGCCGTGTTCGCCAAGTCGAAACTGGTGCAGTGGACGCTCAACACGTTCATGTACGCCGCGCTGGCGACGACGTTCACGCTGCTGTCGTCGATCCCGGTCGCCTACGCGCTGGCCCGCTTCCGCTTCCGGGGGCGCAAGCTGGCGTTCCTGCTGGTCATCACCACGATGATGCTGCCGCCCCAGGTGGTGGCCGTCCCGGTGTACCTCATCTGGGCCCGCTTCGACCTGACGGACTCACTGTGGCCGCTGATCCTGCCGATGCTGCTGGGCGACGCCTTCTCGATCTTCCTGTTGCGCCAGTTCCTCGTCACGATCCCCCGCGACTACACCGACGCCGCCCGGGTGGACGGCTGCTCGGACGTCAAGACGCTGTTCAAGGTCATCCTGCCGATGGCCCGCCCGGCGATCGCGGCGGTCGCGCTCTTCCAGTTCTTCTACTGCTGGAACGACTACTACGGCCCACTCCTGTATGCGGGAGTCGACCAGGAGGGGTGGACGCTATCGCTGGGTCTGGCCACCTTCAAGGCCTTCCACAGCGTGCAATGGAACCTCACCATGGCGGCCACGCTGCTCGTGACGGCTCCGGTCATCATCATCTTCTTCCTCGCGCAGAAGGTGTTCATCGAGGGGGTGACATTGACGGGGGTGAAGGGCTGATCCTGGCCATCGACGGGGGCAACAGCAAGACCGACGTCGCTCTGGTCGCCGCGGACGGCCGGGTCCTGGCCACCGCTCGCGGCGGCCCGTTCACGCCGCACACCGACGGCGTCCCCGCCGCCGTCGCCACGGTCCTCCACACGGTACGGCGGGCCGGCATCACCACCTCCCCCGCGCTGGTCGCGGCCTTCCTGGCCGGCGCCGACCTGCCCGCGGAGGAGGAGATCCTGGCGGCCGAGTTCGCCCTCCAGGGCTTCTCCGGCCGGATCGTGGTCCGCAACGACACGTTCGCGCTCCTGCGGGCCGGAGCGTCGGGACCGTGGGGAGTGGCCGTCGTCTGCGGCGCCGGCATCAACGCGGTCGGTGTCTCCCCCACCGGCCGGATGGCCCGCTTCCCCGCCCTGGGGAAGATGTCGGGCGACTGGGGCGGCGGGCAGGACGTGGCGGAGGAGATGCTCTGGCACGCCGTCCGCGCCGAGGACGGCCGCGGCCCGGCGACCTCGCTGAGCACGCTGGTCAGGCGGCAGTTCGCCGTCGGGTCCGTCGAGGAACTCGTGCTCGACCTGCACTTCGGCCGGATCGATCCGGCCCGCGTGCTGGAGCTGGCGCCAGGGTTGTTCACCGCCGCCGGCTCCGGCGACGCGGTGGCCGCGTCCCTGGTCCGGCGGCTGGCCGAGGAGGTGGTGGTGATGGCTGAGGTGTGCCTGCGGCGGCTCGATCTGCTGGAGACGCCCACCGAGGTGGTCCTGGGCGGCGGCATGCTGACCGCGCGGGACCCGCTGATGACGGCGCTGCTCGACGGTGAGTTCGCCGGGCGGGCGCCGCGGGCCAAACTGCTCGTCGCCGACGTACCGCCGATCGCCGGGGCGGCGCTGAGCGGCCTGGACCTGCTCGGCGCCACCGAGGAGGCCAAGGCCCTCCTGCGCGCCCAGTACACCCCCCGGCTTCCCTGAACGGCTTCCCCGCTGCCGTGCGGGGAGCCTGTTTAGGCATTCTGAGCTGCGGATACTAATCACCTCGGCATGAGTTTCGCGACTCTGGGTGATGGTGTGACCACGGTGTGTTCGCAGATCGGATCGGCGCGGTGGCCGGCGGTGCTGGCCGCGTTCTGGCTGTGCGCCGCGTTGTGGTCGCCCGGTCACGCCGCCTGGGCGGCCGAGTCCGTCGCGGTGGCCTCCGCCGTACACCTTGTTGAGGAGTGCGGCACCGACGAGGCCGGGCCGCGCGGCAACCGCCGCCCGCCCGTGAAGCGACCGCGCAGCGCGGCCGCCCGCCCTTTTCCCGAGGTACGGCGGGCCGCGGCGCCCACCCGGGCGACCGGGAACACCGAGCGCCTGGTCCTGCTGAGCGTCTGGCGGCTGTGAGCCGGCGGGACACCACTCCCCCGCCCGTCAGCCATCCGCACCGAACGCCAGGAGGGTGCTTCGCCATGCGCGAAACCGACGTCTTCTCGGAAATCTGGACCTTCTTCTGCCAGCGCTGCTCACACGTCTGGCAGGACGAGTACGAAGCCCGCCACCTCGACGACGGGCACGGCGGCGACACCGTCGCCTGGCGCCACCACGGCGTGCACAGCATGCCGCCGTGGGCGCACGCGACCTGCGTGAGCTGCGACGGCGTCATGGTCACCGTGCTACCGGCCATTCCCGGCCAGCGCTGAGCCTCCCGCCCGCCGGGGAAGCCGCCGCGACGGTCAGTCGACGGGGTCCGCACCGCCCTCCAGCAGCGGGGGGCGGTGCTCGTACGGGGTGCTCAGGACCACGGTCGTGCGCGTGGAGACGTTGGCCGCGGCGCGGATCTGCTGCAGCAGTTCCTCCAGGCCCACCGGCGAGGCCACGCGGACCTTGAGTATGTAACTCTCGTCACCGGCCACGCTGTGGCAGGCCTCGATGCCGTGCAGATGGGCCAGCCGGTCGGGCGCGTCGTCGGGCGCGGCGGGGTCGATGGGTTTGATCGACACGAACGCGGTCAGCGGCAGCCCGATGGCGTCATGGTCGATCACGGCGGCGTAGCCGCGCACGATGCCGCGCTTTTCCAGGCGGCGCACCCGCTGGTGCACGGCCGAGACGGACAATCCCGTCTCCCTGGCCAGATCGGTGAAGCTCATCCGGCCGTCCTTGGCCAGCAGCGTGACGATCCGGCGGTCGATCTCCTCCATCGGTCAAAGGTAGCGGCTTCGTGTCACGGCGCGGTTCCGACGGGCTCGGCGCCCGTCCGCAGCGCGTGCTCGACGAGCGTGATGAGCACCTCTTTGCCCGAGTCCTTACGGCGGGCGTCGCATAACACGATCGGGATCTCGGGCTCCAGCTCCAGCGCCCGGCGCACCTGACCGACGGTGAAGGGGCGGGCGCCGTCGAAGCAGTTGAGGGCGACGACGAAGGGGGTGCGGTGGCGTTCGAAGTAGTCGATGGCCGGGAAGCAGTCGGCCAGCCGCCGCGTGTCGGCCAGCACGACCGCGCCCAGCGCGCCGAGCGCCAGCTCGTCCCAGACGAAGTAGAAGCGCTCCTGGCCGGGGGTGCCGAACAGGTAGAGCATGTAGTCGTCACGGATGGTGATGCGGCCGAAGTCCATGGCGACCGTGGTCGTGGGCTTGGTCTCGACACCGGACAGGTCGTCGACACCCGCGCTGACGTGGGTGATCATCTCCTCGGTGCGCAGCGGGCGCGTCTCGGAGACGGCGCCGACCATCGTGGTCTTGCCCGCGCCGAACCCGCCGGCGATCAGAATCTTGATCGCGGTCGGCAGTCGCCATCGTTCAGAGCGACCGAAGTCCATCGAGCACCGCCCTGTGAAGTGCCCTGGTCAGAGTGACCTGTCAAGGCGCAGAGAAAAGGTCCCATCCACTTACCTGGCAACGAGACACCCTAGCAACGCCACAATTTCCACTCAAGGCACAATCCATCACAGGAAGCCATATGTCCCTCTTTGTCGCCTAGAGCACGGTAATACATGGCGGCCCGTTGCGCTCCTAAACTCCGGAGTCAGCGAGTTGTCAGGCCATGAGGCCCGAAATGCCATGAAAACCGGTATTAAATCCGATCTGACGGCGCAGGTACGCGGCCGTCAGCGGGCTCACCTCGCGCAACGGCCCGATCAGCGCCGCCGCCTCCTGAGCCAGAACGGTCATCCGATCGGTCACGTCGCCGTGACTGACCCCCAGCATGAGCACGTTGAGGTCGCCCCAGCTGACATCCCGGCGGTAGGAGGCCAGGTCACCCAGCAGGTGCAGATACCGCTGCACATGCCTGCTGGCCGGCTCCAGCTCACCCAGATGCCGCCGCGCCCACGGGTCGCCCGCGTAGATCCAGTGTGACAGATCCACGAAGCTCGAACCGCAGCTGTCAGCGTTGTCGAGATAGCGCCCGAGCGAGGGCACCATCCCCGCCTCCCGCCACACCCAGGCCCGCTCCATGGCCGTCAGCATGCGCTCCAGCTGCGCCCGCCAGCGCCCCCGCAGCCCTTCGAACCCCTTGACCGTCGCCATCTCATCCCGCAGATCCGCCAGGAACCGGGTCGCCGGCACCCTCGGCGCCGCACCGTCGGCGACGGCCATGCAGTCGCGGCTCAGCTCGTCCACCTCGTCGCGGGTGGCGGCCGCGTGCTCCACCAGCCACCCGACGGCCCGCACCCACAACGCCGCCCGGTTGGCGACCTTCAGCCGCTCCGCCGCCGACCAGGGCGAACTGAACGCGGTAGACAGACAGAGCGCATGATAAAGATCGGGGTCGAAGGCGGCCCTGGGAAACAACCCGCCGTACATCTCAACGCACCGGCGCAGATCACGGGCGCATTCGGCGGCGAGCGCACAGACGCGACCAAGCTCGGAGGCCTCGCCCAGCTCGTCGCCCGCCACCCTAGGGCCGCTCGCTCAGCGTTCGCACCATGACGCCGACCCCCACACCGCGTGTATCGACCTGTGGGCGAATTGTCACATGATCGCGCACTACCGATCAAGGTATGCCCCCGTTCCTTCCCCACCCATCCCCAACCCCCAGACCCAGCCACCAACCCCAAGCCGTCCAGCCCCACCCAGCCACCCGCAACCCCGCGATGTCTTCACGCGCCGCCAGCCGCGCCCCACACCCTGCGTCCCCGCATCCCCCGCCCCGCCACGCGCCGCCCCGCCCCGTCACGCGCCGCCGAAGCCGTGCATCGCGCGCCGCCCCGAGCGCCCCGCCGACGCCTTTCATCACGCGCCGCCTCGCATGTCCCGCACCCCGCACCCCGCCCCCCACCCCGCGTCCCCTCCCCGCCACGCGCCGCCGACGCCTTTCATCGCGCCCCGCCTCGCATGCCCTGCACCCCGCCCCGCATGTGGCGCTTCGCATGCCCTGCACTCCGCCCCGCCTCCCGCGCCCCCGCCTCCCGCGTCTCGCGCGCCCGACATCGCGCCCCGGCGTCATGCGTCCCCGCGTTCGACGCACCGCTTCCCACGCGTCCCGCGTCTCGCCTCGCCCCGAGCGCCCTGGGGGTGGCATCCCGCGGCCTGGTGGCATCCCGCGGCCTCGGGTGTCGCGTGAAGGTGGCCGACTACAGGCGCGCGGACGTTGCCCGGCGACGCATGGTCTGCTCAGCGGCCGGAAGGTCGGTGGCGAGTCGGTGGCGCCGAGGTCTGTGTGGTTGCCGGGAGATGTGGGGCTGACCTGGAGATGTGGGGCTGGCCGGAGTTATTTGAGGGTGTCGAGGAGGCGGTTGAGCGGGCTGTCGAGGTCGTAGCGGTCGGCGAGCTGGACCAGGGTTTCCGGGTCGCGGGGCTTGGTGGGCAGGGTGAGGTCGGTGGTAGGCAGCGGGGCGTCGGAGGCGACCTCCACCACGGCCGGAGCGACGCGCAGGTAGTCGCGGGCGGCGGCCAGCTTGGTGCGGGCGCCGGCCGGGAAACCCTCGGTGGCGCCCTCGTCCAGGGCGGTGAGCAGCGCGTCCAGGGAGCCGAAGCGGGTGATCAGCGCGGCGGCCGTCTTCTCCCCCACGCCCGACACACCGGGCAGGCCGTCGGACGGGTCGCCACGCAGAGTGGCGAAGTCGGCGTAGGAACGGCCGGGAATGCCGTACTTGGCGCTCACGAACGCCTCGTCCACCACCTGGAGGTTGCGGATGCCGCGCGCCGTGTAGAGGATGCGAACCGGCCGCGAGTCGTCGACCAGCTGGAACAGGTCCCGGTCCCCCGTCACCACGTCCACCGCGCCGCCGCCGGCCGCGTGGGTCAGGGTGCCGATGACGTCGTCGGCCTCGTACCCGGGAGACTCCAGGCGGGCGATGCCGACCGCGTCCAGCACCCGCTCGATCACCGGGATCTGCGGCACCAGTGTGTCGGGCACCTCCTCGGTGTCACCGTGGGCCACCCGGTGCGCCTTGTAGGTGGGAATCGCCGCCACCCTGAAGGCCGGGCGCCAGTCCGCGTCCATGGTCGCCACGAGCTCGGCCGGGCGGTACTTGCGCACCAGCGTGGCGATCATGTCGATCAGCCCGCGAACCGCGTTGACCGGCATCCCGTCGGGGGCGGTCATCGACTCCGGGATGCCGTAGAAGGCACGGAAGTAGAGCGAGGGTGTGTCGAGAAGCATCAGCACTCGCCCATGTTCGCACCCCGCCCCGACATTCCGCTCCCCACCACCCCCACCACCACCCGTTTCCCCCCGGTACGGCCCCGCCCGAACCGCCTCCGGCTGTGAGGCAGGGCGTGGGCCAAGCGGTGGGCCAAAGCCCCAGGGTCAAGGCGAGTCGGCCGGATCTCAGGACCGGAGGCGCACAGACCGGGGGCGGAGGGCCGGGAGCCGAAGGGCCGGGAGCCGAAGGGCCGGGAGGGGCGAGGGCCGGGGACAGAGGGCAGGGGGGAGGGGCCGGAGGCGCACAGGCTGGGGCCGGGAGCGGAGGGCCGGGACACCAGGAGTCAGAGGCCGACGGGTCAGAGGCCGAGGGCAGGAAGGGCGGGAGGGCGGAGGGCGGGGCAGGGTTGGGGGGTGGTGGTGGAGGTGGGGTTGCCGGGGCGCGGGCTCAGGGTGGAGTCGTTACGGCGAGCAGCCCGTGAGCCCTCACGACCGGCGCCTGACGGGCGGTCACGCACGACGGCGGGGCGGGTGGGGCGGCTTGCCGTAACGGATAAAGGGACGGAGAGACGTCAGATGCCAACTCCCACGGCGAGGAGGCAGGCGTCGTCTTCTGGGTTGGGGCCGCCGATGGCGGCGAGGAGGCGGTCGAGGCCGGCGTCGAGGTCGGTGGTGAGGAGGTGGGCGGCGGCCGACACCGCCAGGTCCAGGCCTTCGTCGATGTCGCGGGTACGTCGTTCGACCAGGCCGTCGGTGAACAGCAGGAGGAGGTCGCCGGCGCGGAGTTCGACGCTGGCCAGGCGGTAGGGCTGGTCGCAGGTGGCGCCCAGCAGGACGCCTCTCGGCTGGCTCAGGGTTTCGGCTTTGCCGTCGCGGACCAGGATGGGTGGCAGGTGCCCGGCCTGGCTCCAGGTGAAGATCCGGGTCTCGGTGTCGAGGTGGCCGATGATGGCCGTGGCGGTGGTTTCGTCCAGGCGGTGCAGGACGAGTTCGTTGAGCCAGGCGAGAAGCTGGTCGGCGGGCTGGCCGGTCATGGTGAGGCCGACGAGGGCGTGGCGGAGCTGGGCCATGTGGGCGATCGCGGGCAGGCCGTGGCCGGAGACGTCGCCGATGGCGAGCATGACGCGGTCGTCGGGCAGGGCGGCGGCCTCGAACCAGTCGCCGCCCAGGTTGGCGGTCTTCTCGGCCGGTACGTAGCGGACGGCGATCCTGGTGCCGGGCAGGTCAAGGCGGCCGGTCGGCTCGGGGAGGATGGCCTCGCGCATCGCGAGCATGACGTGGCGTTCCTCGGCGGCGCGTTCGCGGGCCTCCAGGAGCTGGCGGCGTGATTCGGACATGATGCGTTCGGCGCGGCGGCGGCCGGTGATGTCCTGGACGACGCCGTGGACGCCGATGGGACCGCCGGGGGCGATGAGGGGTTCGAGGACGACGCGCAGGTTGCGTACTTCGCCGCCGCGCCGGATGCGGAACTCCGCCTGGACCGGCTCCACGCCCTGCACCACGCTCCACAGGAGCTGGTCGAGGGCGCCGAGGTCGCAGGGTTCGACGTAGCCGGCGAGTTCGGGCAGGCCGAGCGGGCCGTCGGCGCGGTCGCGGCCGAAGATGACGTAGACGTGGTCGGACCATACGGCGTCGCCCGTGCGCAGGTTCCACTCGGCCCAGCCCATGTTGCCGAGCCGCTCGGCGTGGGACAGGCGGATGGCCAGCATGGCGGCGTCGTGCTCGCCGGCCTGCTGCCGGGTCAGGTATCCGATGAGCTCGGCCGCGCTCATCGGACGGTGGTCCGGTGATGGGAGGGGTGGCTGATGGCCGCCCGTAACGTCGACCATAGTTCACTCGCAAACGACATGGATCGGGACAAGAGGTCCCACAGTATGTGATCGTCCTTGAACGGAGTGTAGCGATGGCTTGCCGTGTTGTGAGAGCTTTTCGCGGATTTTAGGTGAGCGGTGACGAGTAGATTGGGGCCCGTGACGTCCCAAGACTTGTATCCCGTGTCCCGTCTGGCCGCCGCCCAGGAGGCCACCGCCAAGGCCGGGCTCGACGCCCTGCTGCTCACTCCCGGGCCCGATCTGCGCTACGTCAGCGGCTACCAGGCGCTGCCGCTGGAACGGCTCACCTGCCTGGTGGTTCCGGCGGCCGGCGAGCCGTACATGATGGTGCCGCGGCTGGAGCTGCCGGCGGCGCAGGCCTCGCCCGCCTCGCGGCTGGGGCTGGAGTTCGTGGCGTGGGACGAGACCGACGATCCCTATGAGATCGCCGCGAGGCGGCTCGGTCCGGTGGCCAAGGTGGGGCTGGCCGACCGGATGTGGGCGATGGCCTCGCTGGCCTTCCGCGCCGCGATGCCGGGGACCGAGCAGGTGCTGGCCGGGACGGTGCTGCGCGAGCTGCGCATGCGGAAGTCCCCGGCCGAGGTCGAGGCGCTGCGCGAGGCCGGTGAGGCGATCGACGCCGTGCACCGGCAGGTGCCCGGTTTCCTGCGGGCGGGGCGGACCGAGCGCGAGGTGGGCCGCGACATCGCCGACGCGATCCTGGCCGCCGGGCACGAGACGGTCGACTTCGTCATCGTCGCCTCGGGACCCAACGGCGCCAGCCCGCACGCCGAGCTGTCGGACCGGGTCATCCGGGCGGGCGAGCCCGTCGTGGTGGACATCGGCGGGCAGCTGCACAACGGCTACTGCTCCGACTCCACGCGCAACTACTGCGTCGGCGAGCCGCCGGCCGAGTACGCGGCGTACTTCGAGGTGCTGCGCCGCGCCCAGGACGCCGCGTGTGATGCGGTACGGCCCGGCGTGTCGTGCGAGTCGATCGACGCCGTGGCCCGCGAGGTGATCACCGAAGCCGGGTTCGGGGACAGGTTCATCCACCGCACCGGGCACGGGATCGGCATCGAGACGCACGAGGAGCCGTACATCGTGGCGGGCAACGGCGAGCTGATGGAGCCGGGCTTCGCGTTCTCGGTGGAGCCGGGCATCTACCTGGCGGGCTCGCACGGGGCGCGGATCGAGGACATCGTGGTCTGCACGGACTCGGGCGGTCTGCGGCTCAACAACACGCCGCGCGACCTGGTGATCGTCTAGCCTGGCCAGCCCGGTTCGAGCAGGTCGAAGACGGCGTGCATCGCGGCCAGGGGGTCGGGCTCGGCGCCCGCGAGCTCGGGGATCTCCAGCACGTAGCGGGCCAGCGCGCGCACGGCCATGCCGTCCGGGTCCCGGCCGCTCTCCGCCGCGATCGCCGCCGCCAGGACCGGCTCGCCGGCGATCCACAGCTTGCGCGAGTACGCGCGCAGCGCGGGCGTGTTCACGATCAGGTCGCGTTTGCGCCGCAGCTCGGGCGGCAGGTCGCCGGCGAACGGGCCGCTGGCGGCCAGCCGGCGCCGCAGGGCGCGTAGCACCGGCTCGCCGGGCGGCCGTTCGCGCACCGCCTCGGCGAGCCAGGCGCCGCGCCCGGCGCCGTCGTCGAAGATCAGCGCCTCCTTGCCGTCGGGGACGTGCGCGAACAGGGTCGCGATGGACACGTCCGCGGCTTCGGCGATCTGGGCGACGGTGACGCCGTCGTAACCGTGCTCGGCGAACAGCCGCACCGCCGCGTCCGCCAGCGCCTTGCGCGTCTGCGCCTTCTTCCGCTCACGGCGGCCCATCGTCGTCCCCATGCACCCCACTGTAGCGACAAATCCAGAATGACTATAGTTTCAGAGTCGTTTCAGAATTTTTCGCGATAAAGGGGGCGTCATGGCGTGGGACGTGCACCGGCCGCCACGGGCGGAGGGCAAGACGGTCCTGGTCACCGGCGGCAACGCGGGCATCGGCTACTTCGTGGCCGAGCAGCTCGCCGGAGCCGGGGCCGAGGTCGTGCTCGGCAGCCGCGACCCGGCCAAGGCCGCGCTCGCGAAGCAGGCGATCCTGGCCAGGGCGCCCGGCGCGCGGGTGCGGCACCTGCGGCTGGACCTCGGCGACCTGTCCTCGGTACGCGCCGCCGTACACGAGCTGAACCGCCTCGACGCGGTGGTCTGCAACGCCGGGACGCTGCTCGACCGGCCGCCGCGGCGTGAGACGGAGGCCGGGCACGAGCTGATGTTCGCCACCAACCACCTCGGGCACTTCGCGCTGGTCGGATGGCTGGCGCCGCTGCTGGCCCACGGGCGGGTCGTCACCACCGGCAGCTTCACCGCGAAGTCCGTGACCCTCGACCCCGCCGACCTGCAGAGCCGGCGCGACTACGAGCCGAAGCGCGCCTACTCGCGCTCGAAGCTGGCGCAGATGCTGTTCGGCTTCGAGCTGGACCGCCGCCTGCGCGCGGCGGGCGCCGCGACGCTCAGCGTGGTCACCCATCCCGGCGGCGCGCTCGACTGCCTCACCCCGTCGCGTCCGCCGCTGCGCCGCCGGTCGGCCGGCGAACGGCTGCGCGCCCTGCCCGCCGGGCTTCTGTTCCAGAGCAAGCGGGCGGCGGCGTGGCCGGCGGTCCGCGCCGTCCTCGACCCGGACGTGCGCGGCGGCGAGCTGTGGGGGCCGAGGGTGTTCGGCCTGCGCGGCCGGCCCGTCCGCGAGCCGGTACGCGGCCCGCTGGCCGACGCCGGTCTCGCGGCGGCCGTGTGGGCGGCCAGCGCCGAACTGACCGGCGTCGACCCGGCCTGGACCCTCCGCTGACCGTCAGCCGGCGCCGAACCGCGGCACCGGCAGGTCCTCGGTCGCCAGGTGCACGATCGGCGAGACCGTGTACACGTCGATGCTGTGCCGCCCGCCCTCGCGGCCCAGGCCGCTGGCCTTCACCCCGCCGAAGGGCGTGCGCAGGTCGCGGACGTTCTGGGAGTTGACCCAGAGCATCCCGGTCTCGATCGCCTGGGCCATGCGGTGGGCGCGGCGCAGATCGTTGGTCCACAGGTACGCGGCCAGGCCGTACCGGGTGGCGTTGGCCAGCTCGATCGCCTCGGTCTCGCTGCCGAACGGGGTGACGCACACGACGGGGCCGAAGATCTCCTCCTGGAAGATCCGCATGTCCGGGGTGACGTCGGCGAAGACGGTCGCGGCCAGGAAGTTTCCGTGGGGCAGATGCGGCGGACGGGCGCCGCCGGCGGCGAGGCGGGCGCCCTCCTCGACGCCGAGCCGTACATAGTCGGTCACCCGCGCGTAGTGCTCGGGGTGGATGAGCGCGCCCAGCTCGGTCGCGGGGTCGGAGGGGGCGCCGACGCGTACCTGGGCGGCCCGCGCGGCCAGCCGTTCGGTGAACTCGGCGTAGATCGAGGCGTGCGCGAGCACGCGGGAGCTGGCGGTGCACCGCTCGCCGTTGAGGGAGAACACGCCGAAGACGGCGGCGTCCAGCGCGCGCTCCAGGTCGGCGTCGTCGAACACGATCAGCGGGGACTTGCCGCCCAGTTCCATGGACAGGGTCTTCAGCGCGCCCGCGGCGTTGCGCATGATGGCCTGGCCGGTGGCGCTCTCCCCGGTGAAGGAGATCACCGGGACGTCGGGGTGCGCCACGAGCGCCGCGCCGGCCTCCTCGCCGATGCCGTGCACCAGGTTGAACACCCCGGGCGGCAGGCCCGCCTCCTCCATGATGTCGGGCAGCAGCCCGGCCGACAGCGGTGACCACTCGGCGGGCTTGAGCACCACGGGGCAGCCGACCGCGAGCGCGGGCGCCAGCTTCCAGGTCTCCAGCATGAACGGCGTGTTCCACGGGGTGATCAGCCCGGCCACGCCGGCGGGTTTGCGCAGGACGTAGTTCAGCTGGGCCGAGCCGACCCGGTAGACGTCCTCGCTGAGCGTGGTGACGACGTCGGCGAAGAAACGGAAGTTCTGCGCCGCGCGCCTGGCCTGCCCGCGGGCCTGGGTGATCGGCAGGCCGGTGTCGCGGCACTCCAGCGCCGCGAGGCGCTCGTCGCGCGCCTCGATGGCGTCGGCGATACAGGGCAGGATACGGGCCCGATGCGAGCCCGGGCGGCCCGGGCACGCGCCGGCGCGGATGGGCCTAATGGACGCGGTCCCCGCCGCGTCGACGTCCTCGGCGCGTCCCGCCGCCACCGTCAGGTACGCCTCGTTCGTCGCCGGTTCCAAGGAGGTGAAGGTGGCGCCGGAGATGCTCGGGACGCGGGCCCCGTCGATGTAGTGCTCCAGGGTCATCGGGTCAGTTCCTCACAGTCGGCCAGCAGCGCCTCGATCCGGGTGATTCCGGCCGGGGTCGGCGGGATGAGCGGCGGCCGCACGTGTCCCGAGGCGATCCGGCCCCGCTGCTCCAGCACCCATTTGGCCGGGGCGGGGTTGGTCTCCACGAACAGCAGCTCCACGAGCGGGTGCAGGGCGTAGTGCAGGTCGAGCGCGGTCCGGTGGTCGCCTTCTGCGTACGCGGTGTACATGCGGGCCACGGCCGCCGGAGCCAGGTTGGCCGCCGCGCTGACGAACCCGGTGCCGCCGATGGCCAGCAGCGGCAGGCAGAGCAGCTCGATGCCCGACCACATGAGGAAGTCGCGGCCGCACCGGTGGAGTACCTGCGAGAAGTGCTCGAAATCGCGGGTCGTCTCCTTGATGCCGGCGATGTTGTCGTGCGCGCGGCGGAGCCTGGCGACCGTTTCCGGCGCGATGTCGACGGCCGTGCGCGAGGGCACGTTGTAGATCACGATCGGCAGGCCGGGGAACTCCGTGGCGATCGTGGAGTACCAGCGGAAGAGCGCCTCCTGGCCCGGCCTGGCGTAGTACGGGGTGATGACGAGGACGGCGTCGGCGCCGAGCCGTTCGGCCTCGGCGGTGAGCAGGAGGGTCTCGTCCAGCTTGGCCGAGCCGGTGCCGGGCAGGAACGGCGCCCGGTCGCCGACCTCCTCGGCGACGGCGGCCATGGCGGCGATCCGCTCCTCGGCCGACTGGGCGCCGGGCTCGCCGGTGGAGCCGCCGATGGAGACGCCGTGCGAGCCCTGGCCGAGCTGCCAGCGGACCAGGCCGCGCAGCGAGGCGAGGTCGAGCGCGCCGTCGGCGGTGAAGGGCGTCACCACCGGCGCGATGGACCCCCTGATGGCGGCGGGGTCGGAACGGTACTTCACGCGTCTCCTCCTTGCTGCCAGGCCCGGTAGGACTCGCGCCAGGACTGGTTCATCGGGTAGAGGCCGTCGATCGAGGCGCCGGCCGCGACCCGCTGGTAGATGAAGCGCTCCTCGTCCTCCTGCCCGGCGGCGGCCCCCGCCACCTCGGCGGCCAGGGCGGGCGGCAGCACGACCACGCCCTCGGCGTCGCCCACCAGCACGTCGCCCGGCATGACGAGGACCCCGCCGCACGCCACGGGCACCTGCGACTCGACGGGCACGTGCCGGCGCCCGAGCACGGCCGCGTGCGGCACCGCGAAGTAGGCGGGCAGGTCCAGGTCGGCGAAGGAGGGGCTGTCGCGCAGCCCCCCGTCGGTGACCACCCCGGCCGCTCCTCTGCGCAGGGCGCGCATGGCGAGGATGTCGCCGAGCGTGCCGGCGCCGTGCTCGCCGCGCGCCTCGATCACCAGCACCTCCCCGGGCCTGATCTCCTCGACGGCGCGTTTCTGGGCGTTCATGCCGCCCTACCTTTCTGAGTAGGCACTCCCGTTACGCCAGGGGCTGAGCGCGCTGCTGAGCCTGGAGAGGCAAGATCGGGATGTGCGGGTG
>NZ_JBHYJD010000038.1:0-100725 GCF_042740555.1 Nonomuraea sp. NPDC059007
TCAGAAGGGCGTCTAAGTCTGTCTTCACACACCGACCATGGACGCCCTTCGTCATGCCCGCAGCCGATCACGGAATTTCACATCAGCGATCTAGCCTGATCCCAGCCCCAACCACCCGATCGCCCGTCGCGCCGGACCCGCGCCGACTTCCTCGTTGGTGCCAGGCCCGCCCTGACTCCCCGGCTGGCTGTCGCCGCCGCACCCGCGCATCTATCCGGCGTTTCGCCTGTTGCGCGCCTCCAAGCCCGCGGGCGGCAGAAGCCGGTCCAACTGAGCCCCGTGCCCGGTGACCGGGCGCCGTTGCGGCGCCCGGCCCCGTGCGGGTCTAGTGGCGTCTTCCTGGAGGCCGCCGGCCATGGTCGGCGGGTGGCGGCTCGGTCGGCTTGCCGTAAAGGAAGGTGACGCCCTTAAAGGTCTTTATGTGTCTTTCTTCTTGTTGGACTCTTCGTGCACCACGGGCGGGTTGTAGTCCTTGACCACCGGCGGAGGCGTCCAGCCGCGGGTGGGGCGCTTGGGCGGCCAGACGATCTTGGTCTTGGCGGTCTTGAGCCACTTCCAGCCCTTGATGCCGATGCGCTCGAGCTCTTCCTCGTCGATGTTCTCCGCGCCCAGCGGCACATCGAAGGCGATCACGCCGAGCTTGGCCACGGCGGTGCCCTTGGTGTTCTTCTTGAGCGTCACCTGGAAGTTGAGCCATTCGGAGTCGCCGACTTCGAGGGCGTAGCGGCCCCAGCACCAGAAGTACCGGCCTTCCCAGTTGCACTTGGTGCCCTTGGCGGCGCTCCACCGCAGCGTCGGCACGACGCCCTTGGGGACCATGCCGCCGACCCAGAAGTAGTCGGCGTAGTGGGGGCCGGTGTTCTTGGCCTTGATCTTGTAGAGGATCCTTCCGCCGCGCTTGGTGCGGGTGCTGTATTTGACGCTGACCTTGAAGTTCGAGTACGGCGCGCGGGCGGTTTGGGAAACAATGGTGGCTTCTGTGGTTGCCTGGGCGGGTATGGCGGTCAATCCGGTGACGGCCAGGCTCGCGCCTAAGAGCATGCTGAGAGACTTGCGCATATGCGGCTCCCCCTACGGTGCTGGAAATCCCAGATTCTTCAGCTGATTATTGCCGAGGGCAAATATCCCACAAAGAGTGATGATCTTTCGTGATCTGGCGGTGCTTGCGCGGGTTTGGGGTTGCTGGCCAGGCTTGTCTTGGGGGTTTCTGCGTAAGGGGGAGGGATACGTGCCGGATTTGCACCCCTTACAGCAGGGTGATCCTGTATCGCTGGGGAACTATCGGCTCTTAGGCCGGGTGGGCAAGGGCGCGCAGGGAATCGTTTTCCAAGGCCAGGGCCCCGACGGGCAGATGGTCGCCATCAAACTGCTCAACACCCGGCTCGACCGTCCGGGCATCGACGGCGAGCGGTTCATGCGCGAGGTGGCCGCCGCCCGCCGCGTCGCGCAGTTCTGCACCGCGCAGGTCATCGGGGCGAACATGGACGGCGAATGGCCGTACATCGTCTCCGAGCTGGTCGACGGCGTCTCGCTGCAGCGGGTCGTCCAGACCGAGGGGCCGCGTCAGGGCGGCGCGCTCTACCGGCTGGCCGTCGGCACCGTCACCGCGCTGGCCGCCATCCACCGGGCCGGCATCGTCCACCGCGACTTCAAGCCCAGCAACGTGCTCATCGGCAGCGACGGTCCCCGGGTGATCGACTTCGGCATCGCCAGGGCGCTGGACTCGGCGATCACGATCAGCAGCGGGGTCGTGGGCACGCCCGCGTACATGTCGCCCGAGCAGATCTCCGGCGAGCGCGTGGGACCGGCCGGCGACATGTTCAGCTGGGCCCTGACGATGACCTTCGCGGCCACCGGGCGGCCCGCGTTCGGCCAGGACAGTCTGCCCGCCGTCATCTACCGGGTGATGAACGAGGAAGCCGACCTCTCCGCCCTTCCCGACAACCTCCGCACGATCGTCCGATCCTGCCTCAGCAAGCGCGCCGACGAACGCCCGACGGCCGCCGACACCCTCTTCGCCCTCCTGGAGAACCAGGGCCCCATCCCGGAGCGCGACGCCGACGTGGCGATGACCACGGGCTCCCAGGTCGCCGCCGACCCGCCCTCCATCCCCCCGGCCCACCCGGCGCAGGGCCCGGCCCAAGGTCCTTCGGGGTTCCCGCCGCCCGTGGCGCCGACCGGATGGGCCAACCCTTCCGGTGCGTACGGCCGGCCGTACGCACAACCAGCCGCGCAACCGACCCCGGCCCCACACCCCCAGGCCCCGCACCCCCCGACTCCGCAGCACCCAAGCCCGCCGCAGCCTCCCGGCGACAACGACGCGTTCTTCAAGGGCGTCCCCCAGAACCCGGGCCCACCCCAGCGCAGACGCGCCGGCCTGGTCACCGCCGCCCTGGTCGTCGCCCTGGCCTTGAGCGCGACGCTGCTGGTCGTGGTGCCGAGGATGTTCACCTCCGGCGAGGGCGAGCCGGACAAACAGAGCGTCGCGGGCGTCACCACCTCGATCACCCCGACGCCCACCCCAACCCCAACCCCGACACCGACTCCCACGCCGCCACCGCCCCAGGTGGTCGTCCAGCCCCCGGCCCTGGGCAAACAGGACGGCAAGCCGCTCAAGGGCCACTCCAAAGCCGTCCAGACCGTCTCCGCGATCACCATCTCCGGCAAGCTGATGCTCGTCTCCGGCGGCCAGGACGGCCAGGTGCGGATCTGGAACGCCAAGGACCACAAGCACGTGGCCAGGCTGAAGGGCCACAGCCAGGAGGTGTACGCCGTCGCCTGCCTGACCATGGGCAAGACGCCGATGGCCGTCTCCGGTGGGTACGACGGTACGGTCCGCCTCTGGAACCTCAAGACCCGCAAGGGCAAGGTCCTCGGCTACCACGGCGACTCCGTCTACGCGGTCGCGGTCGGCAAGGCGGGCGGCAAGTGGGTCGCGGTGAGCGGCGACGCGAACGGCATGCTGAAGTTCTGGGACCTGGGCAAGAAGAAGCAGGTCGGCAAGACCGTCCGCGCCCACTCCCGATCGGTCAACTGGCTGGGCGTGGGCCGCGTCGGCGAACGCGTGGTCGCGGTCTCGGCCGGCGAGGACAGGACGCTGCGGCTGTGGGATCTGGCCAAGCGCAAGAAGTACGGCAAGCCGTACAAGGGGCACACCAAGGGCGTCTACTCGATCGCGATGGGCGCGCTGGACGGCCGCCCGGTCGTGGCCTCCGGCGGCAAGGACAACAAGATCCGCCTCTGGGACCCGAAGACCGGCAAGTCCATCGGCAAGCCGATGACCGGGCACAAGAAGATCGTCTACTCGCTGTCGTTCGGCGTGGTCGGCGAGCGGGTGGTGCTGGTCTCGGGTAGTACCGACGGCACGATGCGGCTGTGGGATCCCAAGACCCGCAAGCCGCTCGGCAAGCCGGTGAAGGCCCACCAGAAGGGCGTCCTGCTGGTCGCCGTGGTGACGATGTCGGGCAGGCCGGCCATCGTCACCGCCGGCAAGGACAAGCAGATCCGGTTCTGGAAGCTCACGGGTTCCTGATCGGCTCGAAGATCGCGTGGTGGGCGGCCACGGTGGCCCGCCGTACCGCGTGGTCGAGCTGACGCAGGGCCGCGGACCTGGTCGCCATCTGCGCGGAGGTCAGCCCGAGGCCCTCGTCGGCCAGCCGGAGCATCACCGCCAGCCGCGCGGCCAGCGCGGACACGCGGTGGGCGCGGCCCGGATAGCCGGGCGCGAGCTCGCCGCCCGCGCGCTCCAACTGGCCGGGATGGGCCTGGCCCGGCCCTTCGACCGAGGTGAGCGCCTCGGTGGCGGCCCGGATGGCCTCGGCCAGATCGCGTTCCGCCTCGGCCACGGAGGGCAGGTCGGCGCGGACCGGTCCGGCCGGGTGCACCGTGAACGCGGTGCCCTGGTAGGAGGAACCGCGCAGGTCGGGCTCCGGTACCAGGCCGATGTTCCGCTCGGCGAGTACGGCTATCGCCGCCTGCCCGGCGTCCACCGCGGCGGCGTTGAAGTCGGGCGGCCCCGACAGCCCCAGCGGGTCGCCGGGGGCCGGGAGGGCCAGCCGTACCTCATGGAGACCTTGCGAGCGCAGGTCGGCGAGGTGCACACGGAGGGGGACGGTGGCGATCAACGTGGGTCCTGCGACGGACTCCACCTGGTCGGCGGCCTCGTCGAGGCCCACGTGACCGGCCAGCCAGGCGTTGCCCCAGGCCACGAGTGCGGGGGAGACAGGTGATTCAGCGCGCACTGATCCACGATATGTGCTCGCCCTGCAATAGGTTTGTCCCGTGCGTTCCGGCAACCGGGACAATCGGGCGCGAGGAGGTATCGGGGATGGGCGGTCAGGTGCTGCGGCTACAGGATGTCGCCGTCAGACGCGACGGCGCGGCTCTCCTGCGTGGCATCGACTGGACGGTCAACGAGGACGAGCGCTGGGTGGTCATCGGGCCGAACGGCGCGGGCAAGACCACGCTGCTGCAGGTGGCGGCGACGCTGCTGTTTCCGAGTGAAGGTCTGGTCGAGGTTCTGGGCGAGCGGCTGGGGCAGGCCGACGTCTTCGACCTGCGTCCGCGGATCGGGCTGGCCAGCGCGGCGCTGGCCGAGCGCATCCCGGCCGAGGAGAAGGTCATCGACCTGGTGCTGACCGCGTCGTACGCGATCCTCGGCCGCTGGACGGAGGAGTACGACTCCAACGACGTCACCCGCGCGGTCGAGCTGATCGACATGATGGGCGCCGCCCATCTGATCAGGCGCAGGTTCGGCACGTTGTCGGAAGGCGAGCGCAAGCGGGTGCAGATCGCCCGCGCGCTGATGCCGGACCCCGAGATGCTGCTGCTCGACGAGCCGGCCGCAGGGCTCGACCTGGGCGGGCGCGAGGACCTGGTGCGCCGGTTGTCGCTGCTGGCCGGGGACCGGCGCTCGCCGACCCTGGTGCTGGTCACGCACCACGTCGAGGAGGTGCCGAGCGGGTTCACGCACGGGTTGCTGCTGAAGCACGGCTCGGTGGTGGCGCAGGGGCCACTCGACGTGGTCATGACCGCCGACAACCTCTCCCGCACCTTCGGCGTGCCGCTGTCGCTGGACCGCAGCGCCGAGGGCCGCTGGTATGCGAGAGCGCACTAGATCGTATTTGTGCGGTTACCGACCGCCTCCGTACAAAACCAAATAGGATCTCCGTGGTCGGGACCCCCACGACTTTCCGGAGCGTGCCATGGCCACGGAGCTCATCGTCATCCTTGTCGTGGTCGTCCTGGTGGGGCTGGCTCTGTACCGGACGGTCCGGATCATCGGGCAGGCGACCGCGGCGATCGTCGAACGGCTCGGCCGCTATCACCGCACGCTCGGCCCGGGACTCAACCTCGTGATGCCGTTCATCGACCGGATCAGGGACGAGATCGACCTGCGCGAGCAGGTGGTCTCCTTCCCGCCCCAGCCGGTGATCACCTCCGACAATCTGGTCGTCTCCATCGACACCGTCATCTACTTCCAGGTGACCAACCCCAAGGCGGCCACCTACGAGATCGCCAACTTCATCGTCGCCGTCGAGCAGCTCACCGTCACCACACTCAGGAACGTGGTCGGCGGCATGGACCTCGAAAGCACGCTGACCTCCCGCGAGGAGATCAACACCGAGCTGCGCGGCGTGCTCGACGAGGCCACCGGAAAGTGGGGCATCCGGGTCAACCGGGTCGAGCTCAAGGCGATCGACCCTCCCTCCTCCATCCAGGACTCGATGGAGAAGCAGATGCGCGCCGACCGTGACAAGCGCGCCGCCGTACTGACCGCCGAAGGCCAGCGGCAGGCGGCGATCCTGACCGCCGAGGGCGAGAAGCAGGCGGCGGTGCTGCGGGCGCGCGGCGAGGCGGAGGCGGCCGTGCTGCGCGCGCAGGCCGACGCCGAGGCGCAGGCGATGCGGGCCAAGGGCCAGGCCGACGCGATCGGCATGGTGTTCAAGGCCATCCACGAGGGCAATCCGGACCAGCGGCTGCTGGCCTACCAGTACCTGCAGATGCTTCCCGAGATCGCCAAGGGCGACGCCAACAAGTTGTGGATCGTGCCGTCGGAGATGGGCAAGGTGATCGAGGGCCTCGGCGGCCTGTTCGGCCCGCCGAAGGACCCGGCGTAAAGAGATATCTCCCAGGTCTCTAAGCTCGGGAAACGAGTTCTGAGCGAGGAGGGGCAGTGACGCCGTGGGAGGTGGCCGCGGTGTGCGCGGCCGGGGTCGGGGCCGGAGCCATCAACGCGGTGGTGGGGTCGGGGTCGCTGATCACCTTCCCCGCGCTGGTGGCGGTAGGCGTGGACCCGGTCGTGGCCAACGTCTCCAACAGCATCGGCCTGGTGCCGGGCTCGTTCACCGGCGCCTACGGCTACCGCGCCGAGCTGTCCGGGCAGCGTGAGCGGCTGGTCAAGCTGGGCACGGCCTCGCTGATCGGCTCGCTCGCCGGCGGCCTGCTGCTGCTCTGGCTGGACCCGGACGTCTTCCAGGTCGTGGTGCCGATCCTGATCGGGCTGGCCTGCGTGCTCGTCGTCATCCAGCCCAAGCTGAACGGCTGGCTGTCGGCCCGGCGTGAGCACGCGCACCCCGACGGCGGCGTCGTCCTGTGGCTGGGCGTGCTGGGCGCGGGCGTCTACGGCGGCTATTTCGGCGCCGCCCAGGGCGTGCTGCTCATCGGCCTGCTCGGCAGCTTCCTCACCGACGGCCTGCAGCGGGTCAACGCCGCCAAGAACGTCCTGTCCCTGATCGTGAACGGCGCCGCCGCCGTGCTGTTCATCCTGGTGGCGGAGGTCGACTGGTGGGCCGTGGCCGGAATCGCCGTGGGCGCCACGATCGGCGGCTACGTCGGCGCCAAGGTCGGCAGGAAGATCCCCGCTCCGGTGCTGCGCGGCATCATCGTCTGCGTCGGAATCGCGGCGATTATCAAACTAGTGTACGGATAAAAATAGGTCTTTCTGGGTATAAATCCATACATGAAGGGTGACTGGGTAGAGATCGTCATCGACGCCGGGGGAACCCCGCGAACCTACGAAGTCAAGGCCACCCGCGCCGGCCGCAGGGTCGAGGTGGCCACCCGCCGAGGTCTGGTCGAAGTCAGCGAGGTGACCAGGAGCGGCAGTGCCGTACGCACCGCCCGGTTCATGTCCAGCCGCATCCTCGCCCTGGTCGAGCACCCCGCCGATCAGCGGAAGGCGTCCGCGTGATCGCGCGCCCACTCCCGGAACGACCGCGGCTCCCGGCCGGTCAGCACCCGCACGGTGTTGGTGACCGGCTCCGGTGAGTCCGCGAACTCGCTCAAGGCCTTGAGTTCCGCGTCCACGTACGCCTCGTCCCCCCAGGCCCTCAGCAGTTCCGGCCGCGCCAGTTCGGGCGCCAGATCCTCCCACCGCACCTCCCTGCCCACCGCCTCGCCGAGGATGCGCACCTGCTCGACCTGGGTGAGCGCCTCGGGCCCGCTGAGCGCGTAACGTACGCCGCCGTGCCCGGCCGAGGCCAGCACGTGCGTGGCGACCGCCGCCACGTCCTTCTCGTGGATCAAGGACCTCCTGGCCATCCCGTACGGCCGGCGTACCACCCCGTTCCGCACCTGATCGGCCATGGCCAGGGTGCCGGTCGCCAGCCCGCTGGTCTGTAGGAAGGTCCATGAGGGCCCGGAATGCTCGATCAGCCGCTCGATGTCGGCGTGGAAGCCGTGTGTGTGGGTCGAGAGAAAGACCACGCGCCGCGCGTGCCTGGCGATCAGCTCGATCACCGGGGCCGCCCGCTGAGCGTTCAGAGCGGGCCACTCGAGGAACACCGTCTCCACCCCGTCGAGGCTTACCGGATCGAGCAGGTCGATGTCCTTCCCGGACAGCCCCCGCACGGGCACGCCCGCCGCGCTCAGCGAGGCGAACACGTGCCGGCCGATGTCGCCGGAGGCCCCGGTCACCAGAATCTCGCACATGGATCGACGGTAGAACCTCAAGTAAGCTTTACGTCAACCTCCCGGGCGTACCTGGATGGTCCCGTCACGCCTGATCCGGGTCTCGAACGTGGGCGCGGGGGCGGTGGCCGGGCCGTGCTTGACCGTGCCGTCGCCGAGGCGGAAGGTACTGCCGTGCCAGGGGCAGACCACGCAGGCCTCGCCGTCCTCCACGACCAGGCGGCCCTGGTGCAGCGGCCCGGCCAGGTGCGGGCAGCGGTCGGCCAGCACGGTCACCGACTCGCCGGTGCGCAGCACGAACAGCTGGATGTAGCCGAGCCGGCGCGCGACCGGCCGCCCGCTCGGCAGGTCCTTGAGCAGGCAGAGGTCGTGCCAGCCGAGCGGTACCAGGTGGGAGACCTGCGGCGCGTGGTTGGCGCCCGCCGCCTGCCGGTAGGCCAGATGGCCGCCGAGATAGCCGCCCACGCCCGCCGCACCCAGCCCCAGGAACGACAGGACCCGCCCGCCGCGATCGTGGCCGCGCAGCCTGGCCAGCAGCGAGGCGGAGAACAACCCGAGCGCGCCGACGTTGGCCAGCAGATGCACGAACCCGACCCGCTGCTGCTCCCGATGCAGCGAGGACCAGTCGGTGAGCCCCGCCGCCGCGGTCGGCACCGCGCCCGCGATGCCGGCCGCCAGCAGCAGCCGGACCGCCCGCCGGTCGGCGCCGGCCACGTCCAGGACGCTCGCCGACAGCCAGCAGCCGAGCGTCACCGTGGCCAGCGGAGGGTGCAGCGGCTTGCCCGTGGGCACGCCGTGCAGCAGATCGCGCAGCCGCCCGGGGCGGACCTTCTCGCGTACGGTCTTGGCCAGCACCCGGATCGGCTCGTCCAGGGCTCTGGTCTTCTCCAGCCGGTCGGCCAGGTCGACCGGCCCCACGAAACGCCGCAAGTGCCGACGTCTCGCGCGTACTGTCTCTTTCACGACAAGTGCCCTACCCCGGGCATGGGCCGGTCACTCGGACAGGTGCCCTCTGGCCACCGAGAGCTCCACCAACTCCAGCGCGTACACGCCCAGCGAGGCCGAGCCCTCCTCGATGATGCGCACCTTCTCCCGCACCTGCGACGCCTTCACCTTGAACAGCGGCCAGGTGCCGCCCTCGGTGTGATGGTTGGCCAGGATCGGCGCGAACCGGTCGAGCGCCTTGGCGAAGCGCGACTCCACCGTCTGCCTGGCCTCGAACTCCTCCCACAGCGCCCGCATCTCCGCGCCCTGCTCACCCGGCAGCATGGAGAAGATCCTGTCGGCGGCGGCCCGCTCGGCGCCGGCCTGCGCCGCCACCGCCTCGGCGTCGTAGATGAAGGTGTCACCAGCGTCGATCTCGACCAGGTCATGGACGAGCAGCATCGCGACCACGCGCTGGATGTCGGTGCCCGCCGGGGCGTGCTCTCCCAAGATCATGGCCAGGAGTCCGACATACCAGGAGTGCTCTGCGTCGTTCTCCCTCCGCGAACCATCCATGAGATGGTTGCGGCGGATCACCCGCTTCAACTTGTCGATCTCGACGGCGAAGGCGATCTGGGCGTTCAGGCGGTCCTCTTCTGGCGCGATAGTCACGCGCGACACCCTAATGTGCGGTGATCACACCGGTTGGCAAAATCGTGACCGGAACCCCGTTGAACACTGCGTTTCCGGACGGCAAATCCACGGTGGACTCGTCGGTGAGCGTGTTCGCGCTCACTCCCGGGTGCTCGGCCGCCACGCTCTGTGCGCTGCCCGCGTGCCCCCAGCCGTGCGGCAGGCTCACGACGCCCGGCATGATCGAGTCGGTCGGCTCCAGCGGCACGGTCAGCTCACCGGTCGACGACCTCACCGTGGCGTAGCCGTCCAGGCCCAGCCGGTCCACGTCCGCCGGGTTGATCTGCAGCGTGCACCGGTTGCTCCCGCCGACCAGCGGCGCGACGTTGTGCATCCAGCTGTTGTTCGAGCGCAGGTGCCGGCGCCCGATCAGCAGGAAGCCCGGCGGCTCGTCGCCCAGGCCGTCGCGCAGCCGTTCCACGTCGTCGATGAGCTGCGGCGGCGCCAGCTCGACCCGCCCCGACGCGGTCGTCAGCAACTCGGGCAGCCGGGGCTCCAGCGGACCGAGGTCCAGGCCGTGCGGGTTGTCGAGCAGCTTGCGCAGCGACAGCTCGCCGCGCCCGGACCACTCGCCGTAGGGGCCGAGCCGCAGCATCATGTCCAGCCGCCGCTCGGCGCCGGACTCGCCGTCGAGCAGCGCCGCCAGCTCGCCGGCGTCCCTGCCCTCCACGCCGGAGCCCGGCGTGGAGACCGCCTTCTCCAACGTCTGCCCGATGATGAACGCGTCCAGATCCCCGTCCAGCCCCGAGGCGATCACCGCCAGCCTTGCCAGGATCATGCCCTCGGAGGGCCGGTCGGCCAGCGGCAGCAGCGGCCGCGAGTAACGCGTGTAGTTGCGCACCGCGAACCCGAGCAGCGCGAAGTCGTAGTGCCCCGCCTGCAGCACCCTCGGCGGCGGCAGGATGACGTGCGCGTGCCTGGTCGTCTCGTTCAGATACGGATCGACGCTCACCATGAACGCCAGCTCGCCCAGCGCCCCGTCCAGCCGCCCGCCGTTCGGCGCGGACAGCACCGGGTTGCCGGCCACCGTCACCATGCAGCGGATCTGGCCCTGCCCCGGCGTCTCGATCTCGTCAGCGAGCGTCGCGACGGGCAGCTCGCCGTTCGCCTCCGGCAGGTCTCTGACGCGACTGCGCCACCTTCCCGTCTGGTACGGCTTGCGCCGCCGCCCGCCCTCCGTGGCCGGCATCGGGAACATGACGCCGCCCGGCCGGTCGAGGTTGCCGGTCAGCACGTTGACCACGTCCACCAGCCATTGGGCCAGCGTGCCGAACTCGGCCGTGCACGTGCCGATGCGCGCGTAGACCGCGGCCGTGGGGGCTCCGGCCAGCTCGCGGGCCAGCCGTACGATCACCTCGGCGGGAACGCCCGTGCGGTGGGCCACCACGTCGGGGGCGAAGTGCTTGGCCGCCTGCGTGAGCTCGGCCAGCCCGTTGATCTCCTGCCGCACGTCGGTCAGGCCCTCGGCCAGCAGCGTGTGGACGATGCCGAACAGCAGGTAGGCGTCGGTGCCAGGGCGGATGAACACGTGCTCGTCGGCCAGCGCCGCCGTCCTGGTGTGGCGCGGGTCGACGACGACCAGGCGGCCGCTGCGCCCGCGCAACGCCTTGAGGCGCCCCGGGAAGTCGGGGGCGGTGCAGAGGGAGCCGTTGGAGTCGAGGGGGTTGGCGCCGAGCATGAGCAGGTAGTCGGTGCGGTCGAGGTCGGGCACCGGGATGCTGAGCGGGTGGCCGAACATCAGCCCGCTTGCCACGTGCTTGGGCATCTGGTCGGCGGTGCTGGCGGAGAAGACGTTGCGGGTGCCGAGCGCCCGGATCATCGGCGCGGCGTAGAGGGCTCCGGCCATCGTGTGGGCGTTGGGGTTGCCCAGGTAGACGCCGAACGCCTCGCGCCCGTGCGTCTCGGTGACCCTGGAGAAACCCTCCTGAACCGCCGCGAACGCCTCGTCCCAGCCGACCTCCCGCCACAGCTCACCCTCACGGACCAGCGGCCGGGTCAGCCGGTCCGGGTCCTCGTCCAGCTTGCCCAGGCTCGCGCCCTTGGGGCAGATGAAACCCTTGCTGAACGGATCCTCCTTGTCACCGCGCACGCTCGTCACGTGCCCGCCGTCGTCGAGGGTCAGGGTCAGGCCGCAGACGGCTTCGCAGAGCGGGCAGGTACGGTGCACGGTCGTCATGAGAACTCCTGAGTTCGCTATCCAGACTCATCTTGACCTTTTGCCGTCCCGTCGTGAAGACCCCAACTCGTGACCGCGAAAGCCCCACAAAACCCTGGGTGGGCTTTGTGGGGCGGAAGCCCCGGAGCCCCCGCGGTCTCCGGGGCTTGCTTGGTGTTTCAGCCCACGAGGGGCAGGAGGAGCGTCTTGGGAAGATCAGGCGGCTCCTCGACGTCGGGCCTGAGGCTGACCCAGGCCCTGCGGCCGTAGAAACGGTCCAGTCCAGGGGAGGCGGCGCCCTCGACCCCGTCTCTGCGTACGGTCTCCACGATGAGCAGGCTGGCCCACTTGCGGTGCCGGAAGACCCGCGAGCTGCGTGCCCAGCAGGCCGCCGCGATCTCCTCGGCGTAGGCCTCGAACTCCTCGGCGGAGATGCCGGCCCTGGTCATGATGAGCGCCTTCTCGCCGGTGACGGTCGGCGTGATCCACAGGACCAGGGGGATGCGGCCCGACCTGGTGTGCATGGTGGTCTCCAGGCAGGTCCGCTGCAGGCGGTGCCGGGTGACCAGGCACCAGAAGTGGCCGACGAACCAGCCGCGCCCGTAACGGGTGGCGGCCGGAACGGAGACCGCGCTGCTCAGCATGATGAAGGGGAGCCAGACGCCGTCCTGCGTGGCGGCGACCACCGCCAGGACGAACAGGGCGAGCGCGCCGATCAGCAGGAGCTCGGTGCGGATGCGCCACAGGGCGGTGAGGATGCCGGTGCGACCGGCCGGAGGCAGGTCCTCGACTCCCGGGTAGATCTGGTTCCTGGGGTTCCTGGGGGACATCTAGGACACCTCCTCTGGAACTTTGGCCGTGACCTTGAGCTGGTCGAAGCGTGGGTCGCGGTAGCAACGTGCGCCGAATCCGGTCCGTGCCACGGTCCAGCCTCGCCGGTGGGCGAATTCGTCTGGCTCCATACAGATTTCCCGGTCGGCCCACGCGATGAGTTCCTGGATCCGGGACTTGATTCGGCTCAGGCCCTTGGTACCTTGTGAGTACATAGAAGACCCCTTTCGCGGCATTACTCGAGGTGGCTTCTTTCGCCGGGCCGAGTGCTGCAGCCGGGTCGTCGCAGGGTGGCAGCCCTTGAGCGGCGGGTTGGCGGTCAGCTTCGGTCCGGCATTTCTGTGCTCGAACGAGCTACGACGCGGCGCTACTTGCGTTCGGTGTCCTTCCGGCAAACGGCCTCCCTGGTGTTGTTGCACGTATCCGGGACGGCGACGTTGCCGGTGGAGCGGCCTTGGCCGCACGCGTTCAGCGGGAGATGCGGGGTGTGCGGCCGTATGTCCATGTTCGGCCTCCCTTTTCCCTCGTCATCTCCTCCTGGCCTGATCGTCCTCCCGGGCCGTGCTTGCTGCAATACTCTAAGCAAGAGAAGATTTACATTTCTTCGCATCTTGCTTCCCGGCTTGCGGTGCAACTTGCATCAGAACTGTCAGGGGCCTATCAGGTGCACTCCGGGGAGCGCCAGCGAAGGTTCTTGCCTCCACCGTCCTCCCGTGGAACTCTTTGAGCAAGCCCAAGTGGCACTACACGTGCAAGTTGCAGTGTAAGATTGGGTGAACGGCCCAGAAACCCGGGCTCCAAACGGTCCTTTACCGCTACACCTTCATTCCCGATGAGGAGAGTGGACGGTGCCATCAGAGCAGGGCAGCCCGACTGTCCGCAGGCTCAGGCTAGGCCAGGAGCTGCGCCTACTTCGTGAGCGCCGAAAGCTGACCGGGGCCAAGACCGCCGAGCGTCTCGGCTGGTCGCCCAGCAAGGTGTCGAGGATCGAGTCCTCCAAGACCATGCCAAGCACCGAGGACATCGAGGCGATGGCCCGGTTGTTCAAGGTCGACGATGAGAAACTCGACGAACTGCTGGGGCTCCTAAGGGATGCCGACCAGCGCGGCTGGTGGGAGGATTACGAGGACGCCCTGCCCTCGGAATACACGACATTCCTGGGGCTGGAAGCAGAGGCCACCGCTCATCGCGGCTGGGAACCCCAGCTGGTGCCGGGCCTGCTGCAGACCGAGGACTACGCCAGGGAGGTCATCCTGGCGACCCGGGGCATCGCGCGCATCACGCACAGCGGTGTCCGCAGCCGTGTCGAGGCCCGCCTCGACCGGCAGCAGCGTGTCCTGCACAGATCCGATCCGGCCGAGGTCTCCGTCGTGCTGGACGAATCCGTGCTCACGCGGCGTTTCGGTGAGCCCTCGGTGATGCGTGAGCAGCTCGGACACCTCCTGGAGATGTCCCTGCTTCCTCACGTGAACGTTCAGGTGCTGCCCTTGGACGGCGAGCATCCGGTCAACACCGGTGCCTTCGTCCATCTGAAGTTCGTGGACCTCGACGATGCTGTTTACTTGGAGCTGCTCTACGGGGCCCGCTTCGTGGAGGCGCTGGACCTTGTGGCTGACTACGAGCAGGCATTTGAGCATCTTCGAGCCACGGCCCTGTCCGAGGACGAATCTCGGGTACTGGTCCAACGCAAGATCATGCAGTGGCGGTAGGGCCACTCAGAAGCGCAATCAACACCAAAGGGGCTGTTGAAGCGCTATTCAGGATAAGGAACAACCAATGGACGTCACGCCCGCCTGGCGGAAGAGCCGTTTCTGCAACGGCAATTCCGCGTGTGTTGAATTCGCTCGCCTGGCCGACGGAAACGTCGCGCTGAGGGACAGCAAGGAGCAGGACGGACCGGTCCTGGTCTTCACTCCCGAGGAGTGGGACGCCTTCACCCTCGGTGTCCGTGCCGGCGAATTCGACATCGACACGCTCGCCGTAGGCGCATAGATCAGAGCGGCCCGTGCACGTTGCTGACCACAACTTACAGGACCGCTCCGATAAGGGCTCTGACCAGCCCATTCGTTGTCTCCGACCAGCCCTGCACGAAGACGAAGACAATCATGGCACAACCAAGGTCATCTCTGGCAATGGGTGCTGGTGATCTGTTGCCAAGCTTCCACCCGGATGGCCACGCGAACCCCTGACCGCCGCCACCATGCCCGCGCCCTGGTGGCAGGCGAGGAAACACGTACGCGGCCCGAGCCCCACATCGTGGCGCTCCAACCCCTCATCTTCTTGCCTCATCCCTCGCTCGCGAGCCTGCGCGCCGTCGCACGTCCTCGCGTACCCCCTCGTGACGAACGCGGGCTCACCCATGACATCTGCGCGCTCCTCCGTCCTGCACCGCCACCCACCCCCGAGACCACCCCAGGCTCCCCGCCACCCCACAACCCCACCGACCCCCCACAAGCCCTGACCCAGGCCACCCTGCCGGGGCCACCGTTTGCCTGTCTCATGGGGATCGCGTTGCCAGAGCCGCGCCCTGCCTTGCCAGGGATGGCCACCTCCGCGAGCCGACACCTCGCCACCGACGGCGTCACCGCCCGAGGCCCCCGCGCCACGTGAGAGCGCCACGCAGCCACACGGAGCCGCACGAAAGCGCCACACCGCCGCCACACGGAACCGCATGCCAGCGCGCCGCCTCGCTCACCACAGGGCCCGTGCCGCGATTGGCCGTGCCGCGGAGGACCGTGCCGCGAGAGCCGGGAGCCGTGTAGCGCCAGTGCGCCCACGCCGAACACCACGCCGCCGCCTGACGCGCTCCCGCTGCCGCGTCTCTGGCGCCGTCCGGCTACCGCGGCCTCCACCGCCTGACGCCGTCCGGCGGACGCGCGGGCTCCTGACGGCGGTCTCCTGGCGTCCGTTGGGCCGGGTCGATGTGCCCATGTGGCGCCGGTGCATCCACGTCGTGCCGCCGCCCCGAGGTTCTGATGTGCGGTCTGTGGTTTGGGGGCAGCCCGCCGTGCCCGGAGGCGAGCGGCTGGGCACGGCCGGAGCCGGTGCCGGGGGCTACCGGGGAGGGAGGGCGTCGCTCTGGTTAGGACACCAGGGCGTCCAGGTCGTCTTCTGGGAGGCCCAGGTCGACCCTGATGCGGTAGCGCGTGCGGAGGAGGGCGACGTGTTCTGGGTCGTCCTTGTCGCACGACAGCACCGCCTGCGTCGCCCACTCCAGGCCGCCCCTCAGGTCGCCATAGGCCACCAGGGTTTCGGCGATGTTGTGGGCGGTGGCCGGCTGGATCGCCGGCTCGGCGCGCAGGGCTTCGATGATCTCGCGGGCCTCGTCGGGACGCTCCAGTTCGAAGAGCGTGTCGGCGATCCCGGCGCGCGGATCGATACTGGCCTCGCCGCCGTCTTCCAGCGCGCGCTGAAAACAGTCCATCGCGCGCGCCGGCTGACCGGCCGCGCGCCACTCCTCAGCCGCAAGGACCAGGATGGACGCTCGGGAGACGTCGCCCTCGGAGTACTCATGGGCGAGATCGTCGAGCTGCCTGGCCAGCGAGCTGTGGTCGTCTGCCAGGAGGGCCCGCTCCAGCAGGCGATCAAGGTGCTCACGGGTCACATACGCCACACCGCCGAGACTACCGAGCGACCCGGTGTCTTTGCTGGGCAATACGCAGGGCGAGACACGCACAGATTGAGTAACGCCTGGTACAACTCTGGTCACAGTCCGCGTGTTGTCCCAGGCGGCAGGGCATATAGCCGTCGCGCGAACCGCGACGGAGGGGGCTGTGATGGGCTTGTCCAAGCAGGTGACCTTCTCGCTGGCGTGTGCGGTGGTGCTGTCCGCGCTCATCCCCGGAGCCGCCGGCTACCTGTCCGCCCGCGTCGAGTCGATCGAGGCGGCCGAGCGTAAGCTGCACGCCCAGGAGGCGCGGCTGAACGCCCGGCTCGCCCGCGAGACCAGACCGGTCTCCTACCCGGCGCCGTGCGAGGTCCAGCCTGCCAGGCCGATCCGCGAGCAGCCCGCCCCGGCGGCGTTCGTCCCGGCCCCGGAGTACAAGCCCGACTTCAAGCCGAGAAAGCGCGAACGCCAGCCCGTGGTACCGCCGCCCGCGTGGCTCCCCGAGTGACCCACCCCGGCCACTCAGGAGCAGCCCCGAGAGGGTGAACGTCGCCGAAGACGCGGGGTGACGGCTCACTGAAAAGGGTGGGCCGGCCCGAAGGGGAAGGCTCCTGGTCGGGGAGTGAGCGGCCACGAAGGGCGAGGGCTCCTGAGCGGCTCTGAGGGTGGGACCGCTCCGAAGGGATTCGGGCGGTGAGTTAACTGTCGCTCTGTGGTGACAGGTGGCGGAGCTGGCGGGAGAGGTACCCGCGGACCATCTGCTTGGCCGCGTCGATCAGCTCCGGTGACCCCTTGGGGTCGCGGCGGAAGGCCAGCTTGAGCACCGCGTCTCCGGCCTCCACCGCCACCAGTACCCCGATGTCCAGTTCGTCGCTGTCGGCCAGGCCGTACTCGTTGAGCAGGAGGCCGCGCAGCCGTCCGGCGATGACCGCGTTGTTGTCGATGTCGACGTCGAGCAGGTTGAGGTCGACGGCGTCACCGAAGTGCAGGCTTTTGAAGCCTGGAACGGTCCTGTGCATGTCGACGTACTCGTCGATGATCGCGTCGACCGCCTCCCACCAGCCGCGGTAGTCCTCCTCCATGAACCTGCGGCCCACCCTGGAGACGAACTGCTCCACGTTGCGCCTGGTCAGCTCCTGGGTGATGGCCCGCTTGTCGGGGAAGAACTGGTAGACCGAGCCGATCGCGACTCCGGCGCGTTCGGCGATGCGGGTGGTCGAGAGCGCTTCGTAGCCGATCTCGTCGAGCAGCGCCGCGCACGCGTCGAGCATCCGCTCCACCCGGCGTGTGCTTCGTCGCTGGGTGGGCTTACGGCGCAGCGGCTGGGGCTGCGAACAGTCGTCGTCGTCAATTTCGGGGGTGGACACGAAATCCATCTTCCCCCGAAGCGGGCGATCGTTACCGTCCAACGACGGGATTTCTCACGACACCGGATAACCGGGCGAAAGCCCGCATCGCCGAGGGCGAGATCCGCGACATCGCATATCCGATTTTCCCCTCCGCATTGACCGGGACAACAGCCTCATTTCGGTGTACGGCCCGCAGGATGTGCGCCGCCACCCGCTCCGGCGGATACCCACGCCGCTGGAGCCCCAGCTCGGCCAGCTCCCGCAGGTCGGACCCGACATAGGTGGCGTTGCGGGCGATGGCCGTGGACACGAATCCGGGGCAGACAGTGGTCACGCCGATGCCGTGGCCGGCCAGCTCGGCCCGCAGGCAGTCGCCGAGCATCTTCACCGCCGCCTTGGAAGTCGAGTACGCCGGCAGTTCTCGCGTCGCCACGAAGGCGGCCAGCGAGGCGATGTTGACGATGTGGCCGCCCTCGCCGCGTTCGACCATCTGGCGGGCGAAGAGCCGGCAGCCGTGAATGACGCCCCAGAGATTCACGTCGAGCGTGCGCCGCCAATCGTCGAGGGAATGGTCAAGGAACGGCCCGGCCACCGCGATTCCGGCATTGTTCACCACCACATCCGGCACGCCATACTGTTCCGCGATATTTCCGGCGAACTCCTCCATGGCCGTGGTTGAGGCGACATCGAGTTGGACGGCGTGAGCCGTACGCCGGAAATCTTTGCCGATGTCCTCCGCGACCCGCACGGCCGCCTCGCGGTCGAGGTCGGCGCAGACCACCTCGGCGCCGTGCGCGGCGAAGGCGCGCGCGGTCGCCCGCCCGATGCCGCTGCCGGCGCCGGTGATCACGACGAGGCGGTCCTGGTAGGCGCGGCGGCCCTCGCGCACGCGGTCGCGGCGCAGCGAGCGGGTCGAGGCGCCGCCGTCGACGTGCGCGGCGAACTCGGCGATCATCCTGGCCACGGCCTCGGGGTGGCTGCGCTGCGCCCAGTGCCCGGCCGCCAGCCTGCGGTGCCAGAACTCCGGCGCCCACTGGCGCATCGACGCCAGCAGTTTGGGCGAGACGAAGATGTCACGGCTGGTCTCGATGAGCTGGACCGGCACCTCGACGCCGGGGTCGGCGGGGGCGCGCAGGCGGGTGAAGAAGTTCTGGCGGTAGAGGCCCAGGCCGTTGCGGCCGTCGCGCTTCAGGGTGTCGGCCGGGTGCCCCTGTCTCGGCTCGATGCCCTCGGCCAGCCGCATCGAACGGTCCAGCGCGCGGGGCAGCGGGCCGCGCCAGGCCAGTTCGGGCAGGACGGGGAGCTGGAAGGCGCCGATGTACCAGGACCTGGCGAGCTGGCCGGCGACCTCGCGGCGGCCGCCGTAGCGCAGGAAGTGGGCGGCCTGGTCGAGGCCGGGGCCGCCGAAGGTGGTGAAGGAGGCGGCTCGCTCGCGGATGCCGGGGCGGCCGATCGCCTCCCAGCACTGCAGCGAGCCCCAGTCGTGCCCGACCAGATGGACCCGCGGCTTGCCGATCTCGTCGAGCACCGCGCCGAGGTCGGCGGCCAGGTGGTCGAAGGAGTAGTGCCGCCGGTCGTACGGCGCGCCGGACTGCCCGGCGCCGCGCACGTCGTAGCGGACCACGTGGTAGCGATCGCTGAGCAGCCCGGCGACCTCGTCCCAGACGCGGTGGGTGTCCGGGTAGCCGTGGACGAGCAGGATCGTGGGGTTGTCCCGCTCGCCTTCCTCGAAGAGCGCGAGCCGTACATCGCCAGACAGTATTAGACGCACGGTCCAATGATTAACGGGCGGACAGTCCTGTGCAAGAGCGGAGCGCCTTCCAGCTCGTGACGGCCTGGGTGCGGGCGGTGCCGGTCAGGGGGATGGGGGTGCCGCCCTGGATGCCGGCGGGGGTCCACTGGTCCTTGATGACCTTGCGGCCGTTGATCGTCAGGGTGAGGACGCCGCTGGGGCTGTTGCCGTACCAGAGGAAGTTGCCGAGGCCGTAGTTGACGTAGGACCGGCCGAGGTAGCCGCTGCCGAGCAGGACGTGGGCGTGGCCGCCGACGATGACGTCCGCGCCGGCCTTGGCCAGTTTGGGGGCCAGGGAGCGCTGCGCCGGGTTCGGGCAGGTCATGCGCTCGGTGCCCCAGTGGAGGTAGACGATCACGGTGTCGGAGGTACGGCGGGCCTTCCTGACCTCCTGGATCAGCCGTTCCTCGTTCTTGGCCGAGGCCAGGCCGCCCTGGGTGTCGGTGGCGGTCCAGGCCTGGATGAACTCGGCGTCCAGCACCTGGGTGGCGCCGATGATCGAGACGCGGTTGCCGTTCACCGTGGTACGCCAGGGCTTGTAGGCGGCGTCCTCGTTCCTGCCGATGCCCACGACCGGGTACTTGGAGCGCTTGATCGCGGCCAGCGAGTCGGCCAGGCCGGTCTGCATGTAGTCCATGCCGTGGTTGTTGGCCATGCTGACCACGTCGATCCCGGCCGCCTTCAGCGCGGAGAACGCGGTGATCGGCGCCCGGAAGGTGAACTGCTTGCCCGGCGCCTTCGTCCCGCCGGTCGTGATCGCCGTCTCCAGGTTGACCATGGCCAGGTCGGCGCGGCTCAGCACCTTGGCGATCGGGCCGAACGCGGTGCGCGGGTTGCCGTCCAGCCGGGCGCGTAAGACGCCCTCGAAGTGCACGTCCCCACCGAAGGAGATCGTGTACGGCTCCCGCTCGACGGGGGTCTTGGTCGGCACCTCGGGGGAGGTCGGCATCGACTTACGCGCGGGGGACTTATCCGGCTCCGACTGGGCTGCGGAGCATGCGGCCAAGGTGACGGCTACGGCTAATGCCAGGAGGGCAGGGCTGTGTCTCATCTACGGCGTCTCATCTATGGCTACTTCTCCTAGATCCCACACTTCAGGGATTGAGCATGCCATGTCAGACGGATTCGCGGGCGTGTGCGGTCAACCACACCACTCCGGAGCGAGTGGCGTCATTCGCGGGGGTATAGATGATCATGCGAGTTTCGGTGGCCGCGTCACAGCTGAAGTTGGTGGTGGTGAAGTGGAGCTCGCCGACGGCGTCGTTGACGAAGACCTTGTCGCGGCGTCCGGGGTCGGCCACGTCCTGCCGCGCCCACAGCCGGGCGAACTCCGGGCTGGCCGCGATCAGCTTCTCGGCGAACTCCTTCCAGCAGGGGTCGTGCGCGTGCCTGGCGTAGGCGCCGCGGAAGACGGCGACCGCCCGCGCGAGATCCTCCTCCCGCTTGACCAGCCGCGTGAACATGTCATCGCGGGTGAAGGTCAGCCACAGGGTGTTCGGCTTGCCCTCGGCGATCTCGGGGAAGATCGCGGCGTACGCGGCGTTCCAGGCGAGGATGTCGTGCCGGCTGGTGGCGATGGAGGCGGGCATCGGGCTCAGCTGGTCGAGGATCTGCCGCATCTCCGACGTGACCCGGCCGGAGTCGGCGACGGGCACCGGATCCTGGTGCCCGGCCAGCCGGAACAGGTGCAGGCGCTCGGCGGGGTCGAGCTGGAGGGTGCGGGAGATGGCCTCCAGCACCTGGATGCTGGCGTTGATCGGCCGTCCCTGCTCCAGCCACGTGTACCAGGTCACGCCCACCCCGGCGAGCTGTGCGACCTCCTCTCGGCGCAGGCCGGGCGTGCGCCGGCGGGTGCCGGGCGGCAGTCCGGCCATGTCGGGGGTGATGCGCTCGCGGCGGCTGCGGAGGTAGGCGGCGAGGTCGGTACGCTTCATAGCCAGGTACCTCCGATACCAGGATAAATGGGCTCTCGTTACTGGTATCCAGTCTGTCGCAATCTGATAGTCATGACTACTGCCACCCTTGCCCCCCAACAGGAAAGGACGAAGACCAGCGGAATCCTCCTGGTGATCATCCTCGTCGGGCAGTTCCTGGCCATCCTGAACGTCAACATCGTCAACGTCGCCATCCCGACCGTCGAGCGTGACCTGCACTCCTCCGGCGCGGGCCTGCAGATGATCGTGGCGGGCTACACCATCGTCTACGCCGTCCTGCTGATCACCGGAGCGCGGGTCGGCGACCTTTTCGGCTACCGCAACACCTTCCTGGCCGGGCTGGCCTTCTTCACGCTGACCACGCTGGGCTCCGGGCTGGCGCCCACCACCGGGTGGCTCGTGGTGTTCCGGTTCGCGCAGGGCGCCGGCGCCGCGCTGATGATGCCCCAGGTGCTCACGCTCATCCAGCGCAACTACCACGGCGCGGCCAGAGGCCGGGCGATGGGCCTGTGGTCGGCCGTCGTCAGCGGCGGCATCGTGGTCGGCCAGGCGCTCGGCGGCATCCTGCTCGGGCTCGGGCTCGGCTGGCGCGTGCTGTTCCTGGTGATGGTCCCGATCGGGGCCGTTCTGCTGATCGCCGGTCTGCGCGTGCTGCCGGCCGACGGGGGCGGCGGACGCACCGGCCTTGACCCGATCGGGCTCGTCACGCTGTCGGCGGCCGTCCTGTTGTTCGTGGTGCCGCTGGTGCTCGGCCGCGATCTGGGCTGGCCGGTGTGGGGCTGGATCTCGATCGGGCTCAGCGTCGTGGTCTTCTATGTCTTCGTCCGCGTGGAGCGGTGGGTGTCGGGCCGCGGGGGGCGGCCCCTGGTGGACGCCTCCGTCCTGCGGGCGCCGGGCATGCGGCCGGGGCTCGGCGTGCTGTTGTTCGGGCCGGCCACGTGGGGCGCCTTCCTGTTCACCTCGGCGCTGCACCTCCAGGGCGAGCTTCGCCTGACGCCGTTGCAGTCGGGGCTGATGCTGGTGCCGTGCGCGGTGGCGTTCGCGGGGGTCGGGCTGCTGTGGCCGCGGCTGCCTGCCAGGTTGCAGCGGACGCTGCTGCCGTTCGGGTACGTGGTGGCGGCGCCCGCGTACTTCGGGCTCGGGCTGGTCAGCGGGGGCGGCTGGCCGTACGCGGTGCTGAGCGCGCTGATCGGCGCCGGGCTGGGTGTGCAGATCGCGGTCACCAACCTGGCCACGCAGTCGGTGTCGGACGAGTACGCCGCCGACGCCAGCGGGGCGCTGCTCACGGTGATGCAGCTCGGCCAGGTGATCGGGGTGGCGGCCGTGGGGACGTTGTTCATGGCGCAGGGCGAGGGGGCCACCGCGGTGGCGCTGGCGGGGCTGGCCGTACTGGCTGGCTTGTCCTCTCTTTTCCTCGTCAGACCAAAACTTGGATGACTCGTTTACTTGAATCATTCTTGTTAAGGGCATAGGTTGCGAGGGAGAGGGGGACCCGTCAGGGTCCCCGTCCACGTCCGGATTCGGGAGGACCTCGCGATGACCACCAGGCCAATCAGCACCGACGACGCCGGTATCCCCGCGCCGAGCGACGAGCACTCGCTCTCCGTCGGACCGAACGGCCCCCTGCTGCTTCAGGATCACTACCTGATCCAGAAGATGGCGCACTTCAACCGCGAACGTGTCCCGGAAAGAGTGGTGCACGCCAAGGGCGGCGGGGCCCACGGCGTGCTGCGGATCACCGAGGACGTCAGCCAGTTCACCAAGGCCAAACTGTTCCAGAAGGGCAAGGAGACGCCGCTCTTCCTGCGCTTCTCGACCGTGGCCGGTGAGCTCGGCTCCGCCGACACCGCCCGTGACCCCCGCGGCTTCGCGATCAAGTTCTACACCGAGGACGGCAACTACGACCTCGTCGGCAACAACACGCCGATCTTCTTCATCCGCGACCCGCAGAAGTTCTCGGACTTCATCCACAGCCAGAAGCGCCGCGCCGACAACCACCTGCGCGACAACAACATGCAGTGGGACTTCTGGACGCTCTCGCCGGAGTCGGCGCACCAGGTCACGTTCCTCATGAGCGACCGCGGCACCCCGGCGTCCTGGCGGAACATGCACGGCTTCGGCTCGCACACGTTCCTCTGGTACAACGCCGCGGGCGAGAAGTTCTGGGTCAAGTACCACTTCAAGACCGACCAGGGCATCAAGAACCTCACCGCCGCCGAGGCCGACGCGCTGGCCTCCGGCGACCCCGACCACCACATCCGCGACCTGCACACGGCGATCAAGGCGGGCGATCACCCGTCGTGGACGGTGAACGTGCAGGTCATGCCGTTCGAGGCGGCGGCCGACTACCGGTTCAACCCGTTCGACCTGACCAAGGTGTGGCCGCACGGCGACTACCCCGAGATCACGATCGGCACGATGACCCTGAACCGGAACCCGGACAACTACTTCGCCGAGGTCGAGCAGGCCGCGTTCGAGCCGTCCAACCTGGTGCCGGGCATCGACACCTCGCCGGACAAGATGCTCCAGGGCCGCCTGTTCTCCTACCCCGACACCCACCGGTACCGGATCGGGCCGAACTACCAGCAACTGCCGATCAACGCGCCGGCCGTACCGGTGAACAGCTACAACTTCGACGGGCCGATGACCTTCCGCAACCAGCGGGACCCCGTCTACGCGCCCAACAGCGTGAACGGCCCCGCCGCCGACCCGGCCCCGTACGCCGGATCGGACTACCAGGTCGCCGGCGAGATCATCCGCTCGGCCTACACCCTGCACGCCGAGGACGACGACTACGGCCAGCCGCGCGCCCTGTGGGAGAACGTGCTGTCGGAGACCGACCGCGAGCACCTGGTCGGCAACATCGTCGGCCACGCCTCCGCGCCCGAGGTCACCGCGGAGATGAAGAAGCGCGTCGTGGAGTACTGGAGCAACGTCCACAAGGACCTCGGCCAGGGCGTCTCCCAGGGCCTCGGCCTGTCCTGACCCCGGCACGAGCGAAGGGCCGCGACCTGGCGGGTCGCGGCCCTTTCTCATGGCTCGCGGACGGCGGGCGCGCGCCGCCCGCGCGGTCAGCTCAGCCTGAGACCGTTGAGCAGGTCGGCGATCCCCCCGGTCACCGGCTCGCTCTCGGGCACCGGCACCGCCTCCAGCGCCTTGCCGGGCGTCTCGGGCAGCTTGCCGGTGATCTCGTCCGCCACGGTCTCAGCCGGCTGTGGCAGGGCGATCGGGGCTTCCACGCCGGCCACCAGGCCGGACGCGTCGGGCAGCGCGGGCACCTCGCCCTCGACCGGCACCGGCGGCAGCGCCGCCAGCGTGCCGGGGATCGCCGGGTTGTTGGGCAGACCAGGCAGATCGGGCGCGGTGGGCACGTCCGCCACGCTCCGCAGGCCCGCCACACCCGGCGAGCCGGTGGGCATCGACGGCGCGCCGGCGGCCGCGGCAACGCCGCCCAGGTCCGCCAGGCTCAGTACCGCCGACGCCTTCGACAGGCCCGGCAGGCCCGCCTTCCTGGCCAGCGTCTCGGCGGACATCGCCACGTCGCTGTCCTTGGGCGCGGTCATCTTGTCGCCGTAGTTGCCGCTCATCCGCAGGTCGAGCAGCTCCTCGCAGACCGAGGCCACCGTGGTGGGCGCCCGCAGGGCGGCGACCCTGTCGGCGCAGTAGTCCGCCCCCAGCGCGGGGCCCGCGACCAGCCAGCTCACTCCCGTGGTCAGAGTGGCCACCGCAAGGATGCTCCGGATGCTCCGAGATGACACTTCACGTCCCCCTGATCGTTTTTGGTGATCCGACGAACGCTGAAGCTAGTCACGCGGCCGGGACAGGGACGGGTGCTTGCCCGAAGGGTGGGCCAGACCTTACCCGGCGGCCCCGGCCGGAGATCGGCTTTGACCTCAGGCGGCGCGCTCCACGGTGAGCTCGTCGTCGCCCAGGTCCACCCGGACCGTGTCGCCGTCGGTGACCGTCCCGGCCAGTACTTCCCTGGCCAGCTTGTCGCCGATCGCCGACTGCACCAGCCGCCGCAGCGGCCGGGCCCCGTACATGGGGTCGTAGCCGGTGAGCGTGAGCCACTCGCGGGCCGCCGCGGTGACGTCGAGCGTGATGCGCCGGTCGGCCAGGCGATGGGCGAGCCGGTCGATCTGCAGGTCGACGATCCGGCCCAGCTCTTCGGAGCCGAGCGCGTCGAACAGGATCACGTCGTCCAGCCGGTTGAGGAACTCCGGCTTGAACGCGTTGCGCACCGCGCCCATCACGGCATCGCGCTTGGCGCCGTTCTCCAGCTTGGGATCGACGAGGAACTGCGAGCCGATGTTGGAGGTCAGGATGAGGATCGCGTTGCGGAAGTCGACCGTGCGCCCCTGCCCGTCGGTCAGCCGGCCGTCGTCGAGCACCTGCAGGAGGATGTCGAAGACCTCCGGGTGCGCCTTCTCGACCTCGTCGAGCAGCACCACGGTGTACGGCCGCCGCCGTACCGCCTCGGTGAGCTGCCCGCCCTCCTCGTAACCGACGTATCCCGGAGGCGCGCCGACCAGCCGGGCCACGCTGTGCTTCTCGGAGTACTCGCTCATGTCGATCCGGGTCATGGCCCGTTCGTCGTCGAACAGGAACTCCGCCAGCGCCTTGGCCAGTTCGGTCTTGCCGACGCCCGTCGGGCCCAGGAACATGAACGATCCCGTGGGCCGGTCGGGGTCGGAGATGCCGGCGCGGCTGCGCCGTACGGCGTCGGAGACGGCCTGGACGGCCTGGGCCTGTCCGATGAGGCGGCGGCCGAGCTCCTCCTCCATGCGCAGCAGCTTGGCGGTCTCGGCCTCCAGCAGGCGTCCGGCGGGGATGCCGGTCCAGGAGGAGATGACCTCGGCGATGTCGTCGGCGCCGACCTCCTCCTTGACCATCGGCTGGGACTCGGCCTCCTGGGCGGCGGCGCCGGCGATCTCCAGCTCCTTCTCCAGCCGCGGGACCTCGTCGTAGAGCAGCTTGGAGGCCTCGGCGTAGTTGCCGTCGCGCTGGAAGCGCTCGGCGGTGCTGCGGGCCTCGTCGAGCTGCTTCTTCAGGTCGCCGAGCTTGTTGAGCCCGGCCTTCTCCCGCTCCCAGCGGCCGACCAGGGCGTTGAGCTCCTCCTGGCGGTCGGCCAGCTCCTTGCGCAGGCGCTCCAGGCGCTGCTGGCTGGCCTCGTCGGTCTCCTTGGAGAGCGCGAGCTCCTCCATCTTCATCCGGTCGACGTTGCGCTGGAGCTGGTCGATCTCGACGGGCCGCGAGTCGATCTCCATGCGGAGCCGGGAGGCGGCCTCGTCGACCAGGTCGATGGCCTTGTCGGGCAGGAAGCGGTTGGTGATGTAGCGGTCGGACAGCGCGGCGGCGGCGACCAGCGCGCTGTCGGCGATCACGACCTGGTGGTGCGCCTCGTAGCGGCCCTTCAGGCCGCGCAGGATCGCGATGGTGTCCTCGACGGTCGGCTCGCCGACGTAGACCTGCTGGAAGCGCCGCTCCAGCGCCGGGTCCTTCTCGATGCGCTCGCGGTACTCGTCGAGCGTGGTCGCGCCGATCATCCGCAGCTCGCCGCGGGCCAGCATCGGCTTGAGCATGTTGCCCGCGTCCATGGCGCCCTCGGCGGCCCCGGCGCCGACGACCGTGTGGAGCTCGTCGATGAAGGTCACGACCTGCCCGTCGCTCTCCTTGATCTCGGAGAGCACGGCCTTGAGCCGCTCCTCGAACTCGCCCCGGTACTTGGCCCCGGCGACCATCGCGCCCAGGTCGAGCGAGATCAGCCGCTTGTTGCGCAGCGACTCGGGCACGTCACCGGCCACGATGCGCTGGGCCAGCCCCTCGACCACGGCGGTTTTGCCCACGCCGGGCTCGCCGATCAGGACCGGGTTGTTCTTGGTACGCCGGGACAGCACCTGGACCACGCGCCGGATCTCCGAGTCGCGGCCGATGACCGGGTCGAGCTTGCCGGTGCGGGCCCGCTCGGTCAGGTCGACGCCGTACTTCTCCAGCGCCTTGTAGGTGTCTTCCGGAGTCTCGCTGGTGACGCGGGCGTTGCCGCGTACCTTCTCGAAGGCGTCGAGCAGCGCCTCGGGCGTGGCGCCCTGCGGCCTGAGCAGGTCGGCGGCCTGGCCGCCGTCGGCGGCGAGCGCGACGAGCAGGTGCTCGGTGGAGACGTACTCGTCTTCGAGCCGCTTGGCGCGCTGCGCGGCCGTGTTGATCACGGTGAGCAGCTGGCGCGAGCTCGACGGCGCCGACACCGTGGCCCCCTGCGCCTTCGGCAGCGCCGCGAGCAGCTCCTCCGACTTCGCGCGGATCGCCTTCCAGTCGGCTCCGACGGCCTCCAGCAGAGGTACGGCGGTGCCGCCCGTCTGGGCCAGCAGCGTGGTCAGCAGGTGGGCCGGGGCGATCTCCGGATTGCCTTCCGCGGCGGCTCGCCGCATGGCCCCCGACAGCGCCTCCTGGCTCTTCTGGGTGAGCTTGTAGTCCATGTGTTCTTACGCCCCCGGTGGCAGCTCGTAGCGGATCAACGCCCTCACCATCTGCATCTCGGCCCTGAGCCGGTGAACCTCCTCACGCAGCCGCAGGGCCTCGTTCTCCAGCTCGAGAATGCGCTTGATCCCCGCGAGGTTGATGCCCTCTTCCTGGGACAGGCGCTGGACCTCGCGGAGCATGATGATGTCGCGCGTGGAGTAGAGGCGGCCGCGTCCGGCCGTGCGGCCGGGGCTGACCAGTCCGAGCCGGTCGTACTGCCTCAGCGTCTGCGGGTGCAGTCCCGAGAGCTGCGCGGCCACCGAGATGACGTAGACGGGGGTGTCGTCGGACAGGTCGAAATAGTTGGCGTCCATCGGCTTACTCGCTTCTGGCTCGCTGGATGAGTTCGGCGCGCGGGTCGTCGCCCGCGGTGGCCGTGCTGAACTCCGTCAGCAGGTCACGCGACTTCTCATCGAGCGCCTCAGGCACGAGCACTTCGACGCTGGCGAGCAGGTCGCCCTTGGTGCCGTCCTTGCGGGTGACGCCGCGGCCCCGGACGCGGAAGGTGCGCCCGTTGGGAGTACCCGCGGGGATACGCAGCGTGACCGGCAGGCCCTTGAGGATCGGCACCTTGATCTCGGCGCCCAGCGCCGCCTCGGTGAAGGTCACGGGCACCGTGATGGTCAGGTTGTCGCCGGTCCGGCCGAAGACGGCGTGCGCCTTCACGTGGGTGACGATGTAGAGGTCGCCCGCCGGCCCGCCGTTCTCGCCCGGCGCGCCCTTGGCCTTGAGCTTGACCCGCTGGCCGTCGGCCACCCCCGCGGGGATGCGCGCCTGGATCGTGCGGGTGCTCTTGGCCCGCCCGCTGCCGTCGCAGTCGGGGCACGGGTCGTCGACGATCAGACCACGGCCCTTGCAGTCGCGGCAGGGCTCGGAGAAGGCGAAGTTGCCCAGGTTGCGGCTGGCCGCGCCGGTGCCCTCACAGGTCGGGCAGACGCGCGGCGTGGTGCCGGCCTTGGCGCCGGTGCCGGTGCACGACTTGCACGCCGCCGAACTGGTCAGCCGGAGCGAGACCGTGCTGCCCTCCACCGCCTCGGTGAAGGTCAGCGTGACCTCGGACTCGATGTCCTGCCCGCGCCGCGGCCTGGTCGTGCTGCTGGTACGGCCGGTGCCGGCGCCACCCCGGTTGAACAGCCCGCCGAACAGGTCGCCGAGCCGCTCGCCCGCGCCGCCACCGCCGCCGCCGCTCTGCTGACCGGCGGTGCCGCCGAACAGGTCGCCGAAGTCGAACGGGAAACCGCCACCGCCGGGACGCTGGCCGCCGACGCCGGACCCGAACAGCGTCCGGGCCTCGTCGTACTCCTTGCGGCGCTTGGTGTCCGACAGGATGTCGTTGGCTTCGGAGATCTCCTTGAACTTGGCCTCTTTGACGGAGTCACCCTGGTTGGTGTCGGGGTGATACTGCCGGGCCAGCTTCCGGTAAGCCTTCTTGATCTCGTCTGCGGTGGCGGTCTTGGGCACACCAAGGACGGCGTAGTAGTCCTTCTCCAGGTAGTCCTTGGTGCTCATCGATGGCCCTTCGTCCTAGTTTTCGTCGTTGTCGTCGTCAGCCGGTGAGTCGTCCGGCTCCGCCACGGCCACTCGCGCCGGGCGCAGCACCCGCTCTCCGAGGCGGTACCCGGACTGCAGCACCTCGATGGCGGTGGGTTCGGACACTTCCGACGAGTAGCTGTGCATCAGCGCCTCGTGGATGGTCGGGTCGAAGGGGTCGCCCTTCTGCCCGAACGAGCTGAGCCCCAGCTTGGTGACGGCCGCTTCGAGCGACTCGGCCACCTTCGCGAAGCCGCCGGTGAGCTCGCCGTGGTCGCGGGCCCTGCCGATGTCGTCGAGGACCGGCAGGAACTCGGCGAGAATCCCGGCCATGGCCTGCTCGCGGACCGCGACGCGGTCGCGCTCGACCCGGCGGCGGTAGTTGGTGTACTCCGCCTGGAGCCGCTGGAGATCGGCGGTGCGCTCCGCCAGCAGGATGGTGTCGGAGCCGGGTGCGCCGCTGGTGTTCGACTCGGCGCCGCCGTTGGCGGAGCCCGCGCCGGCGGCGTCCTGGGAGTCGGACCCGGCGCTCTGGCGCGCCTGGCCCGTCTCGGGGTCGATCTTGCGGTTGTCGCGGATCACCGGCTCGTCTGCCCCCGGCATCACTTGTCCTTCTTCGGCTGGTCGTCGTCGACGATCTCGGCCTCGACCACGTCGTCGTCGTCGCTCTTGTCCTGCTCGGCGCCGGGAGTGGCGTCCTGCGGAGCGCCCTCGCCGCCCTGCTGCTGCTGGTTCTGAGCGTAGATCGCCGAGCCCATCTTCTGGCTGACGGTCGCCAGCTTCTCGGCGCTCGTGCGGATGACGTCGGTGTCGGTGCCCTCAAGAGCCTTCTTCAGCTCGGTGAGCGCGTCGTTGACCTCGGTCTTGATCTCGCCGGGGACCTTGTCGTCGTTCTCGCGCAGGAACTTCTCCGTCTGGTAGGCCAGACCGTCCGCGTTGTTGCGGACCTCGGCCTCCTCGCGGCGCTGCTTGTCCTCTTCGGCGTAGGACTCGGCCTCGCGCATCATGCGCTCGATGTCGTCCTTCGGCAGCGCGGAGCCGCCGGTGATCGTCATCGTCTGCTCCTTGCCGGTGCCGAGGTCCTTGGCGGAGACGTTGACGATGCCGTTGGCGTCGATGTCGAAGGTGACCTCGATCTGCGGGATGCCGCGCGGCGCCGGGGCGATGCCGGTCAGGTCGAAGGTGGCCAGCTTCTTGTTGTAGGAAGCGATCTCACGCTCGCCCTGGTACACCTGGATCTGCACCGACGGCTGGTTGTCCTCGGCCGTGGTGAAGACCTCGGAGCGCTTGGTCGGGATCGTGGTGTTGCGCTCGATGATCTTGGTGAAGATGCCGCCCTTGGTCTCGATGCCCAGCGACAGCGGGGTCACGTCGAGCAGCAGGACGTCCTTGACCTCACCCTTGAGCACGCCGGCCTGCAGGGCGGCGCCGATGGCGACGACCTCGTCCGGGTTCACGCCCTTGTTGGGCTCCTTGCCGCCGGTCAGCTCCTTGACGAGCTCGGAGACGGCGGGCATGCGGGTCGAACCGCCGACGAGCACCACGTGGGCGATGTCGGCGACCTTGATGCCGGCGTCCTTGATGACCTGGTGGAACGGGCCCTTGGTCCGCTCGAGCAGGTCGGCGGTGAGCCGCTGGAACTCGCTGCGGGTGAGCTTCTCGTCGAGGTGCAGGGGCCCCTCGGAGGAAGCGGTGATGTAGGGCAGGTTGATGTTCGTCTCGGACTGGCTGGACAGCTCGATCTTCGCCTTCTCCGCGGCCTCGCGGAGACGCTGGAGAGCCATCTTGTCCTTGGCCAGGTCGACGCCGTGGGCGTTCTGGAAGCGCTTGACGAGCTCGTCGACGACGCGCTGGTCCCAGTCGTCGCCACCGAGGTGGTTGTCACCGGAGGTGGCCTTCACCTCGACGAAGCCGTGGCCGTCCTCCTGGCCGACGTCGAGCAGGGACACGTCGAACGTGCCGCCGCCGAGGTCGAAGACGAGGATGGTCTGGTCCTGGTCCTTGTCGAGCCCGTAGGCCAGAGCGGCCGCGGTCGGCTCGTTGATGATGCGCAGGACGTTGAGGCCCGCGACGGTGCCGGCCTCCTTGGTCGCCTGACGCTGGGCGTCGTTGAAGTACGCCGGGACGGTGACCACCGCGTCGGTGATCTTCTCGCCCAGGTACGCCTCGGCGTCCTGCTTGAGCTTCTGCAGCACGAACGCGCTGATCTGCTGGGGGGAGAACTTCTTGCCGTCGATCTCCTGGGACCAGTTGGTGCCCATCTCCCGCTTGACGGAGCGGATGGTCCGGTCCACGTTGGTGACGGCCTGTCGCTTGGCGACCTCGCCGACCAGGACTTCGCCGTTCTTCGCAAAGGCGACCACGGACGGCGTGGTCCGCGAGCCCTGCGCGTTGGCGATGACGGTGGGCTCACCGCCCTCGAGGATCGAGACGACAGAGTTGGTCGTCCCCAGGTCGATACCTACCGCACGTGCCATGAGTACGTCCTTGTAGTCAAAGTTGAGTCCGATGGGCTCAACTTACGAAGCCGAATGACCTTTGTCAAACGAGTTGAGCCTACCCGACTCAACCCCGATGAGCGTGAAAGCATTCCGCGGCATCGGGCAAGAACGGGTGTGATCGTGCACAACACGCGTAACGGGGCAGATCCGCTGGGGGTTCCACCTGATCTCTTCGACCGATATTTCGGTGAGATCCACCGCTACATCGCCCGCCGCCTGACCGACGACATCGCCGACGATCTGGCCGCGGACGTCTTCGTGGCCGCGCTGCGCGGCGGCTACGACCCGGCCGCGGGTCAGATCAGGCCCTGGCTGTACGGCATCGCCACCAACCTGGTCGCCCGGCATCGCCGTACCGAGAGCAGGAGGTGGAAGGCGCTGGCCCGCGCGGCCGAGCGCGACTGGGACGACCGGGAGGACGCCGTCCTCGACCGGATCGACGCCGCGCGCCTCACCGGCCCGCTCGCGGGGGCGCTGGCCGGGCTGAAGCCGCGCGACCGCGACGTGGTGCTGCTGGTCGCGCTGGGTGGTCTGAGTCACGCCGAGGTGGCCGCGGCTCTGGACATCCCCTACGGAACCGTCGCGTCCCGGCTCAACCGGGCGCGCAAGCAACTGCGCGAGGCGCTCAAGGAGGAGTTCGGTGGAGTCGATGGATGAGCTGGAGCTGCTCGCACGTGCCCTGCCCGACGCCCGGCCGCCGTCGGACGAGGTCGTGGCGAGAGGACGCGCGAAGGTGGCGGCCGTACGAACCCGGCCGAGGGCGGGCCGGCTCGCCTCGCGACGGAGCCTGACGCGACGGAGCTGGACACGGGGGAACTGGGCGTGGATGAGCTGGGCGCGGGGGAAGTGGGCGCGGAGGAGCTGGGCGTGGGCCGCGCTGGCGACGGCGGCGGTCGTGTCGGTGGTCGTCGCGCTGGCCGCGAACCTCGCGCCGGCGCCCGCCCCGGTGCTGACCCCGGCGCCCTCCCAGAAGCCGCTGTCGACCCCGTACAAATCCCCGAAGCCGGGGCCGAACCAGGCCATGCTCGACCTCGCCGCGCGCATCGAGAAGCTGCACGAGCCGCCACGACGGTACTGGCGCACGTCCCGGATGACCGACAGCAAGGTGCGGGCCGAGAACTGGGTGCCGCGCTCGGCCGGTGATCGGGTCATGCTGTGGGAGACGGCCGGCGGAAAGTGCACGTCGGGCTTCAGCGCCTACTGGGGCGGCAGGTACGGCGACAGGTCCGTCGCGGACTTCACCATGGCCGACCTCGCGGCGCTGCCGGCCGAGCCCGAGGCTCTGGAGCGGAAGTTCCGGGAGTACAACCGGATCTGGAACGACCGGGGCTTCCGCAAGTCCTTCGCGGAGTTCGCCCCCGTGCTCGGCAACATGTTGGACATGCCGATCAGTCCCCAGGTGCGGGCGGGGGTGCTGCGCGTGCTGGCCGGGCAGCCCGGCACCCGCGTGCACGGCGTCGCACGCGATCCTCTCGGCCGCGAGGGCCTGGTCGTGGACCTGGGCGAGGAGGGCGGGACCATCAACGACGTGCCCGTCCGCCACCGTCTGTTCATCAACCTCCAGAACGGCGCCCCGCAGGCCAGAGTCGCCTACGCCGTCAAGGGCGGCCGGATCGTCTCGTACCACGCGACCGTCGTGAGCGGCTGGACGGATCTCCTTCCGCGGATGCCGAAGGGCTGCCCGCGCAAGGGCTGAGCCGTCAGCGCCCGAAGTCGGCGGCGTGGGCGCGGGCCCAGGACTCGAAGGTGCGGGCGGGGCGGCCGGTCAGGTCCTCGACCGCCGTGGTCAGGGACGCGGGCACGCCGTCGCACGACTCCCACCAGTCGAGCAGCGCGTCGGCATAGGCGCCGCGCACGTACTGGGCCACCTCGGCCTTCCACTCCTCGCGGGTGACGGGCTTGACGCCGATCTCCCGGCCGAGCGCGCGTCCGAGGATCTCGAGCCGCTCGGCGAAGGTGATCGACTGCGGCCCGGTCAGCGTGTACGCCCGGCCGCCCAGCCCGGGATCGGCCAGCACCGCGGCGGCACAGGCGGCGACGTCGTCCTCGTGGATGGCGTCGCTGTGCGCGCCGGGGTAGGGCAGGCTGACCGGTTCGCCGGACTTGATGGCCCACGACCATGCCGTCGCGTTGCCGGCGAACGCTCCCGGGCGCAGCAGCGTGGCCGGGATCGGGGAGCGCAGCAGCGCGTTCTCGGCGTCGAGGTGGGAGACGGCCAAGGGGTTGCCGGACGGGTCGTCGGTGAGCACCGAGGAGGAGGAGAGCAGCACGATGTGCCGCACCCCCGCCTTGGCGGCCTCTGCGGCGAAGGCGTCGGCGCAGGACGGCTCGGCGTAGAGGAAGACGGAGCTCACGCCGTCCAGCGCGGCGGGGAAGGTGCCCGGATCGGTGAGGTCGCAGCGCACGGTCCGGTCGTCGTCCGGTGCCCTGGAGGCGGCGCGGACCGGCAGGCCGCGTTCACGCAGCATCGGGATGAGGGCGCGGGCGACGGCGCCGCGGCTTCCGGTGACAAGGGTGGTCATGCTGGGGTTGTCCCTTCAGGACGATAGAATAAGTGCGTCACGCAAACATTGCGTCACGCACGTAATTTAGCCGAGTGGAGGCGCACGGTGTCAAACCGCGCGGAGTTGTTCGACGTCCTCGTCGCCGAGAGCCAGCGGCACTACGCGGCGTACGTGCTGTTCAACCAGGCGCTGGCCGACAGCCTCGGCATTCACCCCACGGACCTGCAGTGCATGGGACTGCTCGACCTGGAGCCCGGTCCGGTGACCACGGGCAGGATCGCGGCGCTCACGGGGCTGACGCATGGTTCGGCCACCCGCCTGGTCGACCGCCTGGAGAAGGCCGGCCTGGTCGTACGGCAGGCCGACGAGAAGGACCGCAGGCGCACGCTCGTCGCGCCGGCCCCCGCGGCGAGGGAACGGATCGGCGCGGCCTGGACCGAGCCCGGCACGGACTTCGGCCAGGCGCTCACCGGCTACTCCGAGAGCGAGCTGGAAGTGATCGTCGACTACCTGCGCCGCACCGCTGAGGTGGGGCGCAGGCAGGCCGAGCGGCTGACGGCCGGCAGGCGGGCCGTCAGGTGATGGGGGTGTTCATGTCGGTGGTGAGCTGGGCGGGCGTCAGGGCCCTGTTGTAGACGCGGACCTCGTCGATGAGGCCGTTGAAGTATTCGCCCCAGACGGCGTTGCCGCCGATGCGCAGCACGCCGTTGTCGGTCCTGATGTTTCCGGTCGCGGTGACGGAGCTCACCTCCGCTCCGTTGACGAACAGCTTCAGGTTGGCGCCGTCGTAGGTGGCGGCGACGTGGGTCCAGGTGTTGAGGGGCAGGGAGGCGGTGCCGTAGAGGCCGCGTTCCGAGGTGGTGTGGATGGTGCTGTGGGCACGGTCGTTGAGATCCAGGGTGTACGCGAGGTCGTTCCCGAACTGCTTCATGACGATCGTGCGCCAGCCCGTGGTGGTGGTCGGCCGGATCCATGCTTCCAACGTCATGGCGCCGGTCAGGCGCAGGCTGGGGGAGTCGGCGACGGTGACCCAGCTACCGGTGCCGTTGAACGACAGGGCGTTGCCGTACTTGCCGGTCGTGGTCCAGGACGTGGCGGTGGAGGCGCCGTTGTTGCCGCTGCCGGAGGAGTCGGCGACGGTGACGCCGGTGCCCTCGTTCATGGCGTAGGCCGCCACCAGGCCCTGGCCGGTCGGCGGCGCGGTCACGGCCGCGCTCACCTCGCCGGACGAGGCGCTGGTGTTGGGGACGGCGTCGAAGGCGCGCACGCGGTAGTAGTACGTGCCCGCGGCCAGGCCCGAGTCGGTGAACGACGTGGACGGCGTGGAGCCGACCTGGTTCGCCCCTGACGGGGTGAAGTTCGGCGTCGCCGAGCGGTGGATCGTGTAGCCCTCGACGCCCACGTTGTCGGTGGACGCGGTCCAGGACAGGGAGGCGAAGCCGGCGCCGCCGGTGGCCGCCGGGGCGCCGGGGGCGCTCGGCGCTTCGGTGTCGGGCGGTTGCGGGGTGCCGATCGGGGTGTTCATGTCGGCGGTGAGCTGGGCGGGCGTCAGGGCCCTGTTGTAGATGCGGACCTCGTCGATGAGGCCGTTGAAGTATTCGCCCCAGACGGCGTTGCCGCCGATGCGCAGCACGCCGTTGTCGGTCCTGATGTTTCCGGATGCGGCCACTGAGCTGGTTTCTGTGCCGTTGACGTAGAGCTTGAGGTTGGCGCCGTCGTAGGTGGCGGCGACGTGGGTCCAGGTGTTGAGGGGCAGGGAGGCGGTGCCGTAGAGGCCGCGTTCCGAGGTGGTGTGGATGGTGCTGTGGGCGCGGTCGTTGAGATCCAGGGAGTAGGCGAGGTCGCTGCCGAACTGCTTCATGGCGATGGTGCGCCAGCCGGTCGTGGTGGCCGGGCGGATCCATGCTTCCAACGTCATGCCGCCGGTCAGGCGCAGGCTCGGGGAGTCGGCGACGGTGACCCAACTGGAGCTGCCGTTGAACGACAGGGCCTTGCCGTACTTGCCGGTCTGGGCCCAGGTGGTCGCGGTCGTGGTCCCGTCGTTGCCCGAAGGTGAGGCGTCGCCGACGGCCGTGCCGGTGCCTTCGTTCATCGAGTACGCCGCCACCAGACCCGGCTGGCCGGTCACGGTCTGGTAGGTCGCGGTGTAGGTGGCCGCGCTCGCCGGGGCGGTGATGTTGTGGGCCGCGGCGCCGCCGTCCGACCAGGAGACGAAGCCCTGGTCGCCCTGGGGTGAAGGCGCGGACAGGCCGACGCTCGAACCGACGATCACCGTCCGGGTGAACGGCGCGACCGTCTGTTCGGCGTTGAAGCCGAGCAGGAGGCCGGGTGGGTTCGTCTGGAAGGTCAGGTTCACCGTCTTGGGCTGCAGCAGCACGCTCTTGGTGTCGGTCAGGCCGTGCGCGTCGGTGACGGTGAGCTTGAGCTCCAGGTGCGACGGGTACTCGTGGTCGGGCGCCTGGAAGGAGCCGGACGCGCCGGTGAACGTGGTGATCTCGTGCTCGTGGCAGCCGCCTGGGCAGTGGTGCATGATCAGCGCCCAGTGCATGCGCGAGCCGGGGATCGTGCCGTCCTGGGCGTCGGTGCCGGTGCCGGAGAACCCGATCGACTCGCCCACCGCCCAGGTCGTCGCGGCGGTCGGGGTGGTGATCGCCGCTGTGGGCGCCGTGTTGCTGACGTTGATCGTCACCGTGGCGTCGCCCTGGCCGCCCCTGCCGTCGCTGACGCGCAGCCGTACCGTGTGGGAGCCCGGCTGGGTGTAGGTGCGCGAGGGGGTGGCGGAGGTGGAGTCGTCGAGGTCGCCGTCGCCGTCGAGGTCCCAGGCGTAGGTGAGCGGGTCGCCGTCGGGGTCGGTGGAGCCGGTGCCGGAGAAGCTGACAGCGAGCGGGGCCTCTCCCGAGGTCGCGCTGGCCGTGATCGCGGCCGTCGGCGGGTTGTTGTTGTACAGGTAGCGCACGACCGTGCCGGCGTTGTAGTCCACCGCGAACAGGTCGCCGTTCGGCCCGGTCTCCAGTTCGACCGAGCCGACCCCGGAGTCGAACGTCGTGATCGTCGCGGGGTCGGGCAGCCCGTTGGCGCCCTTGGTCATCACCCAGACGCACGAGCGGCTGTAGTCGGAGAAGAACAGCGCGTCGTCATAGGCCGGCGGGTACGGCCCGCCCGGGTAGAACGCCACCCCGCTGGCCGAGGAGTTGCCGCTGGGGCAGGGGTCGTTGGGCGCCGGCCGGGTGCTGTGGTTCCAGCCGAAGTACGGCGCGGCGTGCGCGGACGGGCCGGCCGCGTAGTAGTTCTCGCACAGGGTCAGGTTGAGCGCGTCGTAGCCGCCCTGCCGGTTGGGGCCCTCGTAGCAGGGCCAGCCGAAGTTCGTCACGCCCGCGGTCGGGGAGGCGACGCGGTTGATCTCCTCCCACGTGGTCCAGCCGACCTCGCCCAGCCACATCTCCGCGGTGCCCGGCCGGTTGGTCAGGCGGAACGGGTTGCGCAGGCCGTTGGCGACGATCCTGGCGGTGTTCTGGTCGGTGCTGCCGGCGTTCGGGTTGCCCGCGGCGGCGGCGCCGGTGTCGGGGTCGACGCGGATCATCGTGCCGTCGAGGCCGCTCGGGTCGCCGCTGGTACGCACGTCCTGGGAGCGCAGTGCGCCGCCCTCTGCAGACGGGGGCGACAGGGCGGTGCCGACCGAGTTGGGCGGGTCGCCGCAGGGGTTGTCCGGGGTGATGTCGGAGCTGGGCAGGTTGTCCTGGCCGTAGTCGGCGAAGTTGAAGCTGGCGCCGTCGCCGCCGGTCGCGTACAGCATGCCGTCGGGGCCGAACTGCAGGTCGCCGGTCGAGTGGCTGGGGTGCTGCTGGCACCAGTCGGTGATCAGCGGCGTCTCCGCGCCGGCCGGCGAGATGACCGAGAGGCGGCCGGTGATCAGGCAGCCGTCGCCGGTGGGGCCGGGCGGGCTGGGGCAGGGGTCGTCGGTGGCGCCGGCCGTACCCCAGCGTGGAGCGTTCCCGCCGGGGACGGCGTCGCGGGCGTACAGGACGTACAGGCGGGGGTCTGCGGGGAAGTTCGGGTGGAGCGCCATCCCGAGCAGGCCGCGGTCCCAGAAGTTGTGCACCTGGGTGCGCAGGTCGGCGTAGACGGTGGGGGTGGTGTCGGTGAGGGAGTCGAAGACCTTGATGATCCCGCTCTTCTCGGCCACGAAGACGCGGCCGTCGGCGGCGAACTCGATGTTCGACGGGCGCGTCAGGCCGCTGAAGACGACCTGTTTCTGGAACTGTGCCGGCAGGGCCTGCGCGGGCGCCGCCACCAACGCGACCATGCCGACGGTGAGTAAGAGCACGGACATGAGCGCACGTAAGAGCCGTGTCAAGAGAACCCCCCCAGTGACCGTTTGTCTTGATCTATGCAAGAAATCGCATGGAAGTCACTGGGGATGTCCTCATCTGGACATGTCCCGAATTATCGGAGCTTGGCGCCGTCGACGATCTTCCGCTTGCCCAGCGGCGCCTTGAGCTTGACGGTCGTCGTCTTCTGGATGGCGATCATGATGCAGGCGACGTCCTTGGCCTTCCTCGGCGTGCCCTCGTAGAGCGTGATGGTGACCTTGCCCCTGGTCTCCTTCACCTTCACCCGGGCGAGCACCGTGCACGGAGCCACGCCCGACTCCCACGTGAGCCTGACCTTGCGGCCCTTGTCGAAGGACTTGGCCTTGGCGAAGGGGACCTTCCTCGTGTTGATCGTGTCGGCGACCGGCTTGACCGGCTCCGGGCCCTTGGGCGGGGTCTGCTCGACGGGCCCCGAGCTCACCGGGGCGGCCTTCGTGCCGGTGGGGGCTGCCGTCTGGGGCGGCGCAGCCGTACCGCAACTCGTTACCAGAACCAGGCATCCAGCCAGGAGGATTGTCCGCATAACCTTTCGACGGATCCCGCGTCGTGCGGGTTCATCCGCGGCGCTGAAGTTAGGGTGAGGGACGTGCTTCGTCAGGCCCTCATCGCCGTCTCCAAGAGCGAGCGCGCCCAGCGCGTCGTCTCCTCCTCGCCGCTGACCAGGGAATTGGTCCGGCGATACGTCGCCGACGACATCGGCGCCGTCGTCACCGAGCTGACCGACCGGCGGCTGCTGGTGACCGTCGACCACCTCGGGGAGGAGGTGCGCGACCGGGCGCAGGCCGACGGCGCCGTGCGCGCCTACCTCGCCGTGCTCGACCGGCTGCCGCCCGGCGCCGACGTCTCGGTCAAGCTCACCGCGCTCGGCCTGCGCCTGTCCGAGCAACTCGCGCTCGACAACGCCGCGACCATCTGCGACGCCGTGACGGGTAGAGGCATCACGCTCACGCTCGACGCCGAGGAGCACGACACCGTCGCCGGGCTGGAGTCGGTCCACGCCACGCTGCGCAAGGAACATCCCGGGGTCGGCATCGTCGTCCAGGCGTACCTGCTCGACGCCGCCGAGCGCTGCGCCCGCCTCGACGGCGCGCGCGTACGTCTGTGCAAGGGCGCCTACACCGAACCGGGCGCCTACACCTCCGCGCGGGAGATCGACCGCTCGTTCGTGCGCTGCCTCAAGATCCTCATGGCCGGGAGCGGCTATCCGATGGTCGCCACGCACGACCCGCGCCTCATCGAGATCGCCTCCGCCCTCGCCGTGCTCAACGGCCGCGACGCGACCGCCTTCGAGTTCCAGATGCTGTACGGCGTGCGTCCCGCCGAGCAGGAGCGGCTGGCCGAAGTCGGCGCCCAGGTCCGCGTGTACGTGCCCTACGGCGCCGACTGGTACCCCTACCTGATGCGCCGCCTGGCCGAACGCCCGGCGAACCTCGCCTTCTTCGCCCGTTCCCTGCTCTCCAGAAGCTAGCCGCGGCCCGCCCGGTAGGCTGCGGGCCAGCGTCTACACCTGCGAGGAACCTGACATGATCGCGATTCTGGGCACGGGCAAGATGGGCGAGGCCCTGCTGTCGGGGCTGCTGCGTGCCGGGTTCAAGCCGGGCGACATCGTGGCCACCGCGCGCCGGTCGGAGCGTTCCCAGGCCTTGCGCGAGACCTACGGCGTGCGTACGGTCGCCAACCCCGAGGCCGCCAAGCTGGCCGGCACCATCATCCTGGCCGTCAAGCCGCAGGACATGGCGGCCCTCCTCGCCGAGATCGCCCCCTACGTCGCCGCCGACCGCCTGGTCATCTCGGCCGCCGCCGGCATCACGACCTCCTTCGTCGAGGAGCGGCTGGGCGTGGACGTGCCGGTGGTGCGGGTCATGTCCAACACGCCGATCCGCTTCGACGAGGCGATGAGCGTCATCTCGGCCGGCGCCCACGCCGGCGAGGAGCACCTGCGCCGCACCGAGGACCTCCTCAAGCCCGTCGGCAAGGTCCTGCGCATCCCCGAGTCGCAGCAGGACGCCGCCACCGCCCTCTCCGGCAGCGGGCCCGCGTACTTCTTCTACCTGGTCGAGGCCATGGTGGACGCCGGCATCCTGCTCGGCATGCCCAGGGCCGCCGCACTCGACATGGTCACCCAGTCGATCGTCGGCGCCGCCATCATGCTGCGCGACTCCGGCGAGCACCCGGTCATCCTGCGCGAGGCCGTCACCAGCCCCGGCGGCACCACGATCGCGGCGATCGCCGAGCTGGAGCGCCACAGCGTGCGCGCCGCCTTCCTGGCCGCCATCGAGGCCGCCCGCGACCGGGGCCGCGAACTCGCCTCCGGCTGAGCGCGACCCCCCACTAACAGGAAACTTTCCTGCGTGGGGCAGGATGGGCGCCCATGTGGACCCGGGACTTCCGTCTCTTCTTCGTGGCCAGGACGGTCTCCATGGCCGGATTCGCCATGATGCCCGTGGCCACCGCCCTGGGCATGCGGCAGGCGGGCCACGGAGCCACCGGCGTGGGCCTGGCGCTGGCCGCGACCTCGGCGCCGATGGTCGCGCTGATCCTGTTCGGCGGCGTCCTGATGGACCGTTTCACACCTCGCCGGATGATGATCGGCGCCGACGTCGCCAGGATCGCCACCCAGGCGACCACCGCGGTCCTGTTCATGACCGGCAGGCCCGCCCTGTGGCAGATCCTCGTCCTGTCGGCGGTCAACGGCGTCGCCACCGCCATGTACAGCCCCGGAGTCGCCGGAACCATCCCCAGGATCACCGCCGACATCCAGAAGGCCAACGCCGCGCTCCGCGTCTCCGAGTCGATCATGATGCTGGCCGGGCCCGGCCTGGCCGGCGCGCTGGTCGGGCTGGCCGGCGTCGGCACCGTGTTCGCGCTGGACGCCGCCGGGTTCGCCGCCAGCGCTATCTGCCTGCTTCTCATGCGGGTCAGGGTGGCCCGCGCCGAAGCCGCCCGGCCGATGCTCCACCAGCTCAGGGAGGGCTGGCAGGAGTTCCGCTCGCGCACCTGGATGTGGAGCGTCATCCTGATGTGGATGATCTTCGGCATCACCCTGTTCGGCCCGCTCATCCCGCTCGGCTCAGAACTCATCACCGGCGCGTACGGCGAGGCCGCCTACGGCCTGGTCCTGTCCGCGGGCGGCGCGGGCACCATCGTCGGCGGCCTGGTCGCCATGCGGGTGCGCCCCGCCCGCCCGCTGGCCGCCGGCGCGACCGGCATGCTCCTGTTCGCCCTCGAACCGCTCACCATCGCCCTCGGCGCCCCGCTTCCCGTGATGATGACCGGGCACCTGCTCGGCGGCGCCGCCTGGGGCCTCTGGTCGGTCATGTGGGCCACCAGCATCCAGACCAACATCCCCGGAGAGGCGCTCAACCGGGTCAGCGCCTACGAGATCGGCGGCTCGGTCATGGCCATGCCCATAGGCAACGCCATCGCCGGGCCGGTGGCGGGCTTCGTGGGGGCGGAGAGCGTGCTCGGGTTCTCGGCCGTCATCGCGGTGTCGGGATGTCTGGTGCTGCTGGCCGTACCGGCTGTCCGGGGGGTACGGCTGGCCGCCCCCCGGCCGGTCGAGGCCGACGCCGTGTGAAGGGCGCGTGACCCTCTCTTTACGATGGGCCGGGTGACGATCCGTCGCGGAATTCCCCCGCTGCTCGTCCTTCTCGCTCTGACCGGCTGTTCGGCTGACGCGCCGCCCGCCGTACAGCTCGCGGAAGTAAGGCGCGCGCCCGTCACCGAGGTCGTCGAGGCCCCGGCCACGATCGGCGCGCGCGCCACCGCCACCCTGCGCTCACCCGCGCAGGGCACCGTCGCCAAGCTGTACGTCAGCGACGGCGACCACGTGAAGAAGGGCCAGATCCTGGCCAAGATCCGCTCCCCGCAGGCCGAGGACCAGCTCAAGCAGGCCAAGAAGGCCGCCAAGCCGGCCCGTACGCCGTCGATCGGGATGCCGCGGATCCAGCTCGCCGCCTTCGACACCTCCGCACTCGACCGCAAGGTCGGCGCGCACTTCACCAAGGCCGCCCGCGAGGCCAGGAAGATCGACGACCCGCGGGCGCGCGAGCAGGTGCTGGCCGCGGTGAGCCTGGCGCGTACCCAGTACCGGGCCCAGTCGAAGGCGCTGGCCGGCATCACCGCGCAACTCGGACGGACCATCTCCCAAGTGCTCGCGCAGACCGCCGGCGGCCTCAGTGCCTCGATGTCCTCGCTGCGGGCGGCCTCGCTGACCCAGGCCAGGGTCGCGGTCAAGGCCGCCGAGGGGACCGTCAAGGCGCTCACGATCAAGGCCCCGTTCACGGGCGTCGTCACGCTCGGCCGCGCCTCGGGGGAGAGCGGCGCCGCCACGCCGGGCCTGAGCGGCCTGCTCAGCCAGCTGCCCGGCGGCGGCCAGCCACTCCCGAACCTGCCCTCCAACGGCGCCGGGACCGCCGTCGCCGCCGGGGTCCCCGTCTCGGCCGGCGACTCGATCATCACCGTCACGGACATCTCCAAGCTCACGATCTCCGCCGACATCGACGAGACCGACATCCTCCTCGTGAAGGAGGACGCCAAGGCCGAGGTCGAACTCGACGCCGTCCCCGGCGCCACCTACACCGCCGGGGTCGCCGGAATCGGCGTCACCCCCATGCAGTCCAGCACCGGCGGCGTCAGCTACCCCGTACGTCTCAGTCTGGGCGCCGGAACCTTCGACGACGGCACCAAGGCGCCCGTCCCCAAACCGGGCATGAGCGCCGTGGCCCGCCTGATCGTCCGCGAGTCGCCCGAGGCCGTCTCGGTGCCCGCCTCGGCGATCGTCAGCAGCGGGCGGGAGAGCGTCGTATGGGCCGCCGCCGGCGGCGTGGCGCAGCGGCGCGTGGTCAAGCTCGGGGCGCAGGGGGAGGCGGTGGTCGAGGTACTGAGCGGGCTGTCGGTGGGCGAGCGCGTGGTGGTGAAGGGCGCTGACTCCGTACGGCAGGGCCAGCAACTGCCATGACCTCCACAGAGCCGGCGCTGGAGGCCGTCGACCTCACGCGGCGCTACCAGCTCGAAGGCGTGTCCGTCGAGGCGCTGCGGGGCGTCACGCTCCGGATCGACCAGGGGGAGTTCGCCGCCATCATCGGCCCGTCGGGCTCCGGCAAGTCGACGCTCATGCACCTGCTCGGCTGCCTCGACCGTCCGTCGTCCGGGCAACTGCGCGTGAACGGCGTGGAGATGTCCGGCCTGTCCGACACCGAGCTGGCCGAGCTGCGCAACCAGACCATCGGCTTCGTCTTCCAGTCGTTCCACCTGCTGGCCAGGACGTCGGCGTTGGAGAACGTGGCGCTGCCGCTGGTGTACCGGGGCATGGGCAAGGCGGAGCGGCGCGACCGCGCGCGGGCCGCGCTGGAGGCCGTCGGCCTGGCCCACCGCCTCGACCACCGCCCGTCCCAGATGTCCGGCGGCGAACAGCAGCGGGTCGCGATCGCCAGAGCCCTGGTCGGCGAGCCCAAGGTCCTGCTGGCCGACGAGCCCACCGGCAACCTCGACACCCGCAACGGGGCCGAGGTCATGGCCATGCTCGACCGCCTGAACGCCGACAGCGGAGTCGCCATCGTCCTCGTCACCCACGAACCCGACATCGCCGCCCACGCCCGCCGCCAGATCCACGTCCGCGACGGCCTCATAGAACTGGACACCGCCACAGACCACCTCCCCGAGTTACTCCCCAGAAGCCCCCACCCCACGGATGCTCACCCCACAGTTGATCGCCCCAAGGTCACACACCCCGAGCCCGCCCATCCCGGGGGTGATCACCCCACAGTTGCTCACCCCGACCCCGCTCACCCCGACCCCGCTCACCCCGAGGCCGCTCACCCCGAGGGTGGCGGTGATCCTGAGGGCGGTCACTCCGAGGTTGACCACTCTGGGGGCGGCGCATCTTCCAGGACCCGGGCCTATGGGTTCGGTTCCGGGGACCGTTCGTGGGAGGAGGGCCGGTGAGGGGGCGTGAGGCGTTCGGGATGGCGCTGGAGGCGCTGCGGGTCAACCGGATGCGCAGCCTGCTGACCATGCTCGGCGTGATCATCGGCGTGCTGTCGGTCGTGATCCTCGTCTCGGTGGGCACCGGTGCGAAGGACACCGTCGAGCGGGAGATCTCCGGCCTGGGCAGCAACATCATCCTGATCGTCCCCGGACGCCTGAACGTCGGCGCCGCCCCCACCCAGAGCCGGTTGGACCTGACCGACGTGGCGTACGTGCGCCGCGTGGTGGGGGATCCGGGCAAGGTGACCGTGTCCCTGCAGTCCGGCGAGACGGTACGCGTGGGCAGAGCCGAGGTGTTCTCCACCATTGTCGGCACCGACGAGAACCTGCCCAAGATCTTCGCCCGCCCCCTGGACAAAGGCCGCTACCTCAGCGAAACCGACGTCGACACCCGCCGCCGCGTCACGGTCCTGGGCTCGGAGGTGGCGAACAAGCTCTTCGGCGACATAGACCCGATCGGCCGCCAGGTCTCGATCTCCGGCGCCCGCTTCCGGGTAGTGGGCGTGTACGCCCAGCTGGGTTCCGCCTTCGGAGTGGCCAGGGACCAGGAAATCCACATGCCGGTCACCACGGCGCAGCGCCTGCTCGGCATCCCCCGCATCAACGGCATGGCGGTCGGCGCCGGCGGCCCCGACGAAATCGAGCCACTCCAGCAGAAGGTCGTGGACGCGCTGGTCGACCGCTATCCGGGAGAACACTTCTCGGCGGTGACCCAGACCCAGCTCCTGGGCACCATCGGCACCGTGATCAGCATGCTCACCGGCGTACTGGCGGCCATCGCCGGCATCTCACTCCTGGTGGGCGGGGTTGGTGTGTCCAACATCATGCTGGTGAGCGTCCGCGAACGCACCCGGGAAATCGGCCTCCGCAAAGCCCTGGGCGCCCGGCAAGGCGACATCCTGCGCCAGTTCCTGATCGAAGCAGTCCTCCTGACCACGATCGGCGGCCTGATCGGCATAGCCCTGGGAGTAGGCGGCGCCATGGCCATCGCCACCTTCACCCCCGTCCCGGCCTCGATAACCTGGTGGTCGGTGGCACTGGCCTTCGGCGTCTCGGCCGCGGTGGGCGTCTTCTTCGGAGTGGCCCCGGCCCGCCGAGCCGGCAAACTCGACCCCGTAGTAGCCCTCCGCGCCGAGTAGACCACCCCACCACGCCAGCCTCACCCACCACGCCAGCCTCACCCCCGCCCCGCTGGCCTCACCCCTGCGGACCGCTCGCTCCGCTCACCCGAGCGGCTCTCTCCGCTTGCCCGGCTGCGCGGGGCAAGCCGCGCGGGTTGTCCGCCCGCCCAGGGGTGTTGCCGCGCCGGCCTCACCTCTGCGGGAGGGTCGCACTGCTCAGCCGAGCGGGTCGCTCGGCTCGCCCCGCCTGCGCGGGGCTGCGCGGGACTGCGCCGCGCGGGTCGTCCGCCCGCCCAGGGGTGTTGCCGCGCCGACCTCACCCCAGCGGGCCGCTCGCTCCGCTCACCCGAGCGGCTCACTCGGCTCGCCCCGCCTGCGCGGGGCTGCGCCGCGCGGGTCGCCCGCCCGCCCGCCCGGGCCGCCCTGCCCGTAGGGGATCGGCCACTCCCGTCGGGTGTCCCACCGGCTTGCGCATGCGGGTCCATCGCCGGTTCGTGTAGGCGGGGTTGGCTCGCTGGTCCCTGAGCGCGTCCGGCCTGAGCAGCGGGTGTGCGAAGGGCTGGTTTGCGCTGTCTGGCCGGGGTTGCGGGTGTGCGAAGGGGCTGGTCTGCGGGTGGGCGAAATGGATGGGCGGTGGTTAGGCGTCGCGGCGGTGGAGGAGGGCGGTGCCGGCTGTCAGGATGACGGCCACCCAGATCAGGTACACCGCGAAGCCGGTCCACGGCGGGAGGCCGGCGGCTCGGGGTTCGACCATGGTGAGTTGGAGGCCGGCGTTGGAGGTGAAGTGCTTGGTGACGATCTCCCCGAGCTGCCCCGGCAGCACGGTGGTCAGCTGGGGCAGGACCAGGGTCAGGGTGATGACCGCGACGATGGCGCCGGGGGTGTGGCGGATCAGGGAGCCCAGGGCCAGGCCGAACAGGCCGCTCGCCGCCAGGTAGAGGCCGGCACCGGTTACCGCGCGCAGCACCTCCGGGGCGGTGATCGAGGTGTCGAGGTCCTTGATGGCCAGGACGCCCTGGCTGACGAAGAAGGCGGTGTACGCGGTCGTCAACCCCACGACCAGCGCGACGATGGTGAAGACGACGGCCTTGCCGTACAGGAAGGTCAGGCGTTGCGGTACGGCCTGCAGCGACGTCCTGATCATCCCGGTGCGGTATTCGCCCGAGATGACCAGCACCCCCAGCGTCGCCATGGCGATGGCGCCGAACGGCAGGGCGACCAGCGCGGTCATCACCGCCTGCGCCGCGGTGCCGGTGGCGCCGGCCGGGGCGTTGGACACGGCGGCCCAGGAGATGAGCCCGCCGAGGCCGACCATCATCACGAAGCCCGCGATCAGCGTCCACACCGTGGAGCGCAGCGAGCGCAGCTTGGTCCATTCGGAGCGCATCACGTCGATCATGAGGTGTACTCCAGGCTGTCCTTGGTCAGCTCCATGTAGGCCGCCTCCAGCGTGGGCTGGACGAAGGTCAGCTCTTCCAGCGGCAGGCCGGCGCGTGCGGTGAGCGTGCCGATCTCCAGGGGCTGCATGCCGGTCACCCGCAGGTGGTCGTGGTGGAGTTCGCCCACGTTGAGGAGCTGGGCGACCTCGGCCAGGCGCGGCGAGCGTACCTTGACGAAGCCCTGGGAGCTGCGGCCGATGAAGTCGGCCACGCTGGTGTCGGCGATCAGCTCGCCCTTGCCGATCACGATGAGGTGGTCGGCCGTCTGGGCCATCTCGCTCATCAGGTGGCTGGAGACGAAGACCGTGCGGCCCTCCGCGGCCAGTTTGCGCATGAAGGTACGGATCCACAGGATGCCATCCGGGTCGAGCCCGTTGACCGGTTCGTCGAACAGCAGGATCTCCGGGTCGCCGAGCAGCGCCGCGGCGATGCCGAGCCGCTGTGACATGCCCAGTGAGAACCCGCCGATCCGCCGCTTGGCCACCTGGCTGAGGCCGACGCTCTCCAGGACCTGCTCGACCCGCGCGGCGGGCAGTCCGTTGCTCTGGGCGATGGCCAGCAGGTGGTTGCGCGCGCTGCGCCCGCCGTGCACCGCCTTGGCGTCGAGGAGCGCGCCGATCTTGCGGAGCGGGTGCTTGAGCTTCTGGTACGGCAGGCCGTCCACCACCACGGAGCCCCCGCTGGGATGGTCGAGCCCGAGGATCATGCGCATCGTGGTCGACTTGCCCGCCCCGTTGGGGCCGAGGAAGCCGGTCACCTGGCCGGGCTCCACGGTGAACGAAAGGCCGGAGACCGCGGTGGTCTGCCCATAGCGTTTGGTCAGGCCCGTGGCCTTGATGGAGGTCATGGATTCAAGGGTGCCGGGGAGATCGGCGGGGGGCTTCCTGCCGGAGGACCGTTCGGGTCGGCGGGAGGTAGGAGCCTGCTCCTACTCCCCGGGGCTGACCAGGCCCGCCTCGTAGGCGAGGATGACGGCCTGCGCCCGGTCGCGTACCCCCGTCTTGCCGAACAGGCTCGTCACGTGGTTCTTGATCGTGGACGGCGAGACGCTCAGCCGGTCGGCGATCTCGGAGTTGGAGCGGCCCTTGGCGATGAGCACGAGCACCTCGCGTTCGCGGTCGGTCAGCTCGGGCAGCGCGGCGGGCTCCCGGCGGGGGCGGGCGGCGCGGACGAACGTGCCGATCAGCCGGGTGAGCAGCCGGGGCGCGACGGCGGACTCGCCGCGGTGGACGACGCGTACGCCCTCGACGAGCTCCTCGGGCGAGATGTCCTTGGGCAGGAATCCGCCGGCGCCGGCGCGGAGGGCGGCGACGACGTTCTCGTCGAGGTCGAAGGTGCTGAGCGCGAGGACCCTCGTCGCCGGGAGCTCGGCGGAGATCAGCCCGGTGGCGGTCACGCCGTCCATGACGGGCATGTGCAGGTCCATGAGCACGACGTCGGGCCGGAGCTCGCGGGTACGCGCGAGCGCCTCCTGGCCGTCGCCCGCCTCGGCGACGACCTCGATGTCGGGCTGGGCGTTCAGCATGAGCTTGAAGCCCGTGCGCACGAGCGCCTGGTCGTCGACCAGCAACACCCTGATCATGTGGTCTCCAGCGGCAGCAGCGCGTACACCCGGAACCCCCCTCGCGCGCGGGGCCCGGTCTCCAGGCGACCGCCACACAGTGCCACACGTTCGGCCATGCCGCCCAATCCGAACCCGGACCCGCCGCCCACGGTCCTGACCGGCGAGCCGTCGTCGAGCACCTCGACCTCGACGGCCCGGCTGAGGTAGGCGACCCTGACGCCGGCCCGCGAGCCGGGGGCGTGCTTGCGGGAGTTGGTGAGCGCCTCCTGGACGACCCGGTAGACCGCGTGGTCGACGGCGGTGGGCAGCGGCACCGGCTCGCCGTCCACGCGCAGCGAGGCGTTGCCCGACTGTTCGACCAGCTCCGGCAGGCGGGAGGCGCCCACGCCGGTGGCGGCGTCCGGGCCGTCGGCGGTGTCGGCCCGCAGGACCTGCAGCAACTGGCGCATCTCCGACAGCGCCTGGCGGGCGCTGCTCTCGGCGGCCTCCAGGGCCTCGCGGGCCGGGACCGACTCGGGCGGCAGCACCGTGCGGGCGCCGCCGACGAGCGCGTTGATCACGCTCAGGTGGTGGGCGACGACGTCGTGGAGCTCGCGGGCGATACGGCGCCGCTCGCCGTGGATCGCCTCGTCGCGCATCTCCCGCTGCCTGCGCTCCTTCAGCTCGCGGCGCAGCCGTACGAACTGGCCCAGGCCGAGCCCCAGGAACGGGCCGGCGAAACCGGTCAAGGTGGGCGCGATGGCGGAGGCGGCCATGGCGGGGTCGTACTGGGTGATCAGGCCCGAGATCGAGTAGGCCGTGCCCGCGGCCAGCCCGGTGAGCAGCACGCTCTTGCCGGCGCGATGGCGGCCCACGGTGTAGAGCGCGATCAGCGACGTGATCCCGAGGAAGACGCCGGACTCGATGAGGACCGGGACCGCGGCGTCCAGCCCGAGCACGAACCCGGCCACCGTGAGGGGGTAACGCCGCCGCCACACCAGCGGCAGGACGCTGACCAGCAGCAGAAGCGGCGCGACCCGGTCGACCTGCGGGAGCGAGTACGCCACCCCCACCGCGAACAGGCTGCCGATCACGAGCGGGGAGACCAGCGCGACGTCCTGGACCCACGGGTTGCGCGCGAAGCGGTGCAGCCGGGGGAAGCGCATGCCGCGGAGGATACCTCGCGATTTCCGGATCATGACGATGGGCGGTGGCGTGCGCCTGCGGTAACGTCGGCGAAAGGCTAGGAGGGAGACTCATGTCTGGTGCGGCGAGGGTGATCTGGGACGATGCCCTGACCTCCTACGACTTCGGCCCTGATCATCCGCTGGCGCCCGTCAGGGTCGAACTGACGATGGCGCTCGCCCGCGACCTGGGCGTGCTGGAGCGGGTCGAGCTCGCGGGCTGCGCCCCGGCCACCGACGACGAGCTGGCGCTGGTGCACAAGCGCGGCTACATCGAGGCGGTCAAGCGCGTCTCGGTCGCTGGCCTGCCCGACGTCTCCGCCGGGCTGGGCACCTCGGACAACCCGGCCTTCGCGGGGGTGCACGAGGCCTCCGCGCTGATCGCCGGCGCCACCCTGGCCGCCGCCCGCGCGGTCTTCGACGGTACGGCGGAGCACGCGCTCAACGTCGCCGGCGGCCTGCACCACGCCATGGCGGCCACGGCCAGCGGCTTCTGCGTCTACAACGACCCGGCCGTGGCGATCGCCTGGCTGCTGTCCAAGGGCGTCAAGAAGATCGCCTACGTCGACGTGGACGTGCATCACGGCGACGGCGTGCAGGCGATGTTCTACGACGACCCGCGGGTCCTGACGATCAGCCTGCACGAGAGCCCGCGCACGTTGTTCCCCGGCACCGGCTGGCCGGAGGAGACCGGCGCGGAGGGCAGCGCGGTGAACGTGGCGCTGCCGGCCGGCTGTGGCGACGGCGGCTGGCTGCGCGCCTTCGACGCGGTGGTGCCGCCGCTGCTGGGCGAGTTCAGGCCGGAGGTCCTGGTGACGCAGCACGGCTGCGACAGCCACGCCCTGGACCCGCTGGCCAACCTGATGCTCAGCCTGGACGGCCAGCGCGCGGCGTACGAGGCCCTGCACCGGCTGGCGCACGAGACGGCGGGCGGCAAGTGGATCGCGACGGGGGGCGGCGGCTACGAGCTGGTCCAGGTGGTGCCCCGGGCCTGGACGCACCTCATGGCCGAGGCGTCGGGCAGCCCGGTCGACCCGGCGACCAGGACACCCGAGTCCTGGCAGCGTTTCGTCCGCGAGCGCACCGGTGAGACACCCCCGCTGACCATGACGGACGGCCGGAGCCCGGAATTTCGTGACCTTTCCGGTGGTTATGATCCTGCGGATCCCATCGACCGTGCGATCATGGCGACGCGTAACGCGGTGTTCCCTCTGCACGGCATCGACCCGCTGCCCTAGGAGAGCTGTGCAGACCCGCGACGAACTCCGCGAGCACCTGGTTCGCACGCGCATCGCCGGCGACGTCGCGACCCCTCGCGAGAACAACCTCGACCACTACAGCACCCTGGCCAACCGCGACCCGCACTACACGCTGGGCCTGACCGTCTCGCAGCCGTGGTCCTACCGCGACATCCTGGAACTCATGGCCAAGTCCGCGGGCGTGGTGGCCGACGCCAAGCACCGTTCCGGGCAGGACACCATCGATCCCGAGCGGACGATCGACGCTCTGGACGCCATGGCCGACCGGATCGCCGCCGCGCTGTCGCGGCCCTCGCCCCGGCTGCTGTTCGCCACGGGGCATCCGACGGGGCTGCTGGCCGTACACCTGCCGCTGGCGCGGTTCGCGGCCGAGCGCGGCGCGCGGCTGCTGACGCCCGCCGAGGGCTGGACCTACTGGGGCCAGGGCTTCGGCCGCAAGCGCAAGATCCGCTACCTGCAGGACGTCGCGATGCTCGACGACCGCGGCGGATTCGTGCACAGCCACGACCCCGCGCCGATGGTCGCGATGATCGCGGAGATGGGCGAGGAGCGCCCCGACCTGGTCGTCGCCGACCACGGATGGGCCGGCGCGGCGGGCGAGGCGGGCATCCCGACCGTGGGTTTCGCCGACAGCAACGACCCCGCCCTGTTCGTGGGCGAGGCCGAGGGCAAGATCGATGTGGTCGTCCCCCTCGATGACAACGTGCTTCCGCGCTATTACACACCGTTGACGGACCATCTGGTCACACGGGTCTCACGAGCCCTTTGAGTCGAATTCGGTCATCCCCATACCGTCTTTTCGCGCCTGCATTCCAAGAGGCTCGTCGTCCCTTTGCCAACTTTTGATGGGCCTGGGGCGACTCTTATGTGTACGAAGTTGGACAGTTCCAACGTCCTGGCGAGGTGCTCTGCCCGGCTGCTGGCCAGCGACTTTGCTGGTTTGGCTGACAGGTGGCTCCGCGAGCTGAGAAAATAGGGGGTTTGCGCACTCGGAGTCCCGACTTACGCTGACGGCAGTACACGTGCGTGAGCAATGGCACCAGTGGGGATAACCCGGAAACACGTGCGGAAGAGGCGTCCGATGGGTGCAGGCGAAAGACCTCTCAGCGAGGTGAAGTTCCTGACGGTGGCAGAAGTGGCCACGGTCATGCGAGTGTCCAAGATGACGGTGTACCGGCTGGTGCACTCGGGCGAACTGCCGGCCATTCGCGTCGGCCGCTCGTTCAGGGTGCCTGAGCAGGCGGTACACGACTATCTGCGAGAGGCCTACATCGAGGCCGGATGAGAGTTGGAGTAGCGGCGCGTTCGTACTCTCGCCGTGAATACACGCCGTGGGACAGGGCCCGGTCGCACGAACGCGGCCGGGCTCCCACCCCCGAGGGGCGATCTACCACCGATCGCCGGTAGTCTGTGAGCCGGCGTGCGCTCGCACGTCGATTCAGACTTGCTATCAGTTAACTGGGGGTCCCGTGGGCTCTGTGATCAAGAAGCGCCGCAAGCGGATGGCCAAGAAGAAGCACCGCAAGCTGCTCAAGAAGACGCGCATCCAGCGGCGTAACAAGAAGTAGTAGACGCTGTTGTGAGGCGCTGATGACCCGCACCGTGCTCGTCACCGGGGTCTCGCGCCACATCGGCGCCCGGGTGGCGAGCGTCCTGGCGGCCGACCCGGACATCAGCCGCGTCATCGGAGTCGACACCGTCCCGCCCTTGTCGCCGGCGCTTCCCTCGCTGACGCGAGACGGCGGCGGCTCCCTCGGCCGGACGGAGTTCGTCCGGGTGGATCTGCGCAGCCCCGACATCGCCCAGGTGATCGCGGCCGCGGACATCGACACCGTTGTGCATATGAGCCTGGTCAGCGCTCCTTCGCGGAGCACGGGCCGGGCGCTGATGAAAGAGCACAACGTCATCGGCACCATGCAGCTGCTCGGTGCCTGCCAGCGGTCGGCGACCGTGCGCCGCGTGGTGGTCCGTTCCACCACCGCGGTCTACGGCTCGTCGCCGAAGGATCCGGCGGTCTTCGACGAGGACGTGGAGCCGCACGACGGCCCCGGTCACGGCTATGCCAAGGACGCGGCCGAGGTCGAGGGCTACGTGCGCGGGTTCGCCCGCCGGCGTCCCGACGTGACCGTCTCCATGCTGCGCTTCGCCAACTTCATGGGTCCCGGCGTCGACTCGCCGGTCACCCGCTATTTCGCCCAGCCGGTCCTGCCGACGGTGTTCGGCTTCGACCCTCGCCTGCAGTTCGTCCATGAGGACGACGCGGTCGAGGTGCTGCGGCGGATGGCCACGGAAGACCACCCCGGCACGTACAACGTGGCCGGGGCGGGCGTGCTTCTGCTCTCACAGTGTGTACGCCGCGCCGGCCGGCTCTCGCTGCCACTCTTCTCACCCGCCTTCCGCGTGATGGGCGAGATGGCCAGGCGCGCCGGGCTGGTCGAGTTCTCACCCGAGCAACTCCGGCTGATGAGCCACGGCAGGGCCGTCGACCCCGCCAAGCTCGCCGCCGAGCTCGGCTGGAAGCCCAAGTTCACCACCGCGGCGGCCTTCGACGACTTTCTCCGCTCGCGCGGGCTTGGAGCCATGCTGACATGAGCGAGCCCGATCGGCTGGCCGAGATCCTGGCCTTCCTGCGCAGGCGGCTCAACGGAGAGTACGAGGTCGACGAGTTCGGCTACGACCCCGAGCTGACCGACAAGGTCCTGCTCGAACTCCTGCGGCCGATCTACCACCGCTGGTTCCGGGTGGAGACCGTCGGCGTCAAGAACGTTCCCGAGGACGGCGGCGCCCTCGTCGTGGCCAACCACTCCGGCACGCTGCCCGTCGACGCGCTCATGACCCAGGTCGCGTTGCACGACGAGGCCGGGCGGGCGCTGCGCCTGCTCGGCGCCGACCTCGTCTACCAGCTCCCGGTGCTCGGCCACCTGTCGCGCAAGTCCGGCCACACGCTGGCCTGCCGCGAGGACGCCGACCGCATGCTGCGCAAGGGCGAGCTGGTCGGGGTCTTCCCCGAGGGCTACAAGGGGCTCGGCAAGCCGTACGCCGACCGGTACAAGCTCCAGCGCTTCGGCAGGGGCGGCTTCGTCGCCTCCGCGATCCGGGCCGGGGTGCCGATCGTGCCCACCGCGATCGTGGGCGCCGAGGAGATCTACCCCAAGCTCGGCGACATGAAGACGCTGGCCAGGGCGCTCGGCCTGCCGTACCTGCCGATCACCCCGCTCTTCCCGTGGCTGGGGCCGCTGGGGTTGTTGCCGCTGCCGTCCAAGTGGATGATCGAGTTCGGCGAGCCCATCCGCACCGACGAGTACGAGCCGGGCGCGGCCGACGACCCGATGCTCGTGTTCAACCTCACCGACCACGTGCGCGAGGTCATCCAGCAGATGCTCAACGAGCTGCGCCTGAGAAGAGGTCACGCCTTCGTCTGAGAAGGCTGCAACCGATCAGGCCCGGCGGGTGTTCACGAGGCGTAAACCAAGAAAGGAACCCTCGTGGACCTGCAGCTTTCCGGCCGTGTGGCCGTTGTCACCGGCGCTTCCAAGGGCATCGGCCTGGCCGTCGCCCGCACTCTTGCCGAGGAGGGCGCCCATGTCGTGGCGGCCTCGCGTACCCGCACCTCGGAGCTTCCGCCCGAGGTCGTGCACGTGCCCGTGGACCTCATGGACCCGCAGGCGCCCGCGCACGTGATCGCCACCGCCGCCGAGCGGTTCGGCGGGCTCGACATCCTGGTCAACAACGCCGGAGGGCCGCCGCCCGGCGTGACCCTGCCGCGCTTCGGCTTCCTCTCGCCCGGGGACGACGACTGGCGGGCGATGTTCGAGTTCAACCTCTACTCGGCGGTGCGGGCGATGCGCGCGGCCGTACCTCTGATGCTGGAGCGCGGCGGCGGCTCGATCGTCAACGTCTCCTCGGGCGGCGCGCGGCAGCCCGCGCCGATGAACGTCGACTACAACGCCGCCAAGGCGGCGCTGAACTCGGTGGGCAAGGCCCTGTCCGAGGAGTACGGCCCGCAGGGCATCCGGGTCAACACCGTCTCGCCCGGCCCGACCCTGACCGCCTGGTGGACCAAGGAGGGCGGCGCGGCCGAGGTGCTGGCCGGGGCGACCGGCGGCGACACCGCGACCGTCATCGAGCGGACCGCACCTGAGATGATGCGGCTGGCCACCGGACGCCTGGTGGAGCCGCAGGAGATCGCCGACGCCGTCGCGCTGCTGGTCTCGCCGCGCTCCGCGAGCACGACCGGCGCCGACTTCGTGATCGACGGAGGCTTCCTCAAGGAGCTGTGAACCGGATGGGCGGGTTGCGGCAAGACATCCCTGACTGATTCCCCCACAGAAGGGCGGAGATGATCACGCAACCCGCCACCAGGGCCGCTGACGCCGAGCTCGTCAGCGCGTCCTGGACCGATCCGGAGGCGTTCGCCGAACTGTTCGACCGCTACTCCGGCATGCTCTACAGGTACGTCGTGAAGCGGCTGGGCCCCGAGCCCGCCGAGGACCTGGTGGGCGAGACGTTTCTGGTGGCCTTCTCCCGCAGGAGGAGCTACGACACGGGCTACTCCGACGCCCGGCCCTGGTTGTTCGGAATCCTGACCAAACTCATCTCGCGCCACCACCGCGGCGAGGCGGCCCGCTACCGCGCCATGCAGCGCGCGCCGCTCGACGGCGACGTGGAGTCCCCGGCCGACCGCGTGGCGGCCGGGGTCACCGCGCAGGCGGCCAGGCCCGAGCTGGCCGCGGCCCTGGCCGGCCTGCCCGCCAAGGACCGCGACGTCCTGCTGCTCATCGCGTGGGGCGATCTGACCTACGACGAGGTCGCACGGGCGCTCGACATCCCGATCGGCACCGTGCGCTCCCGCCTCAACCGGGGCAGGCGGAAGGTACGCGCGGCCCTCGGCGACACCAACCCGATGATCGAGGAGGAGTGACGATGGACGATCTGAAGTTGCTCCGTGACTTCGGCAGGGAACTGGAGCAGGAGCCGCCGGCCACGCTGGTCCGCCAGCGCCGCCGGTACATGGAGACGGCGCCCAGGCGGCGCCTCCGTACCGGCTGGGCGATGATGGGCGCGGTGGCCGTGGCGACCGCGGTGGCCGTCGCGGTGCCCACGCTGCTGCTGGGCAACCGGGACCGGGAATCGCCGGTGGGGTCGGGGGACCGGCCGGTGAACGTCTCCGGCGTCCAGAACATCCTGCTCATCGGCTCCGACACCCGCCAGGGCGAGGGGAACGAGCAGTACGGCCCGTTGGAGGCGCGGACGGGGTCCAAGGCGCGGGCCGACACGATCGCGCTCGTGCACCTGCCCGCCGACCGGGGCAAGCCGATGGTGGTGAGCATTCCGCGCGACTCGATGGTGGAGATCCCCGCGTGCGGCGACTCTCGCGCGCACCGGGGCATGATCAACAGTGCCTACACCACGGGCGGCGTCGACTGCCTGGTCAAGACACTGGAGAAGCTGACCGACGTCCGAGTGGACCGCTACGCAGAAGTGGATTTTTCGGGATTCAAGAAGGTCGTTGACGCGCTCGGCGGCGTCGAGGTGACGATCAAGAAGCCCGTCAACGACCGGAAGTCGAAGCTGACGTTGCCCAGCGGGCGGAGCGTGCTCACCGGCGAGCAGGCGCTCGGCTACTTCCGGCTGCGCGACTACGGCGACGGCTCCGACATCATGCGCATCAAGCGCCAGCAGAGCCTGCTCTACGCGATGCTGGCGAAGGCGAAGACCGCCCTGGTCACCGACCCGGCCGGGTTCCGCGAGTTCCTGGGCGCCGTGACGGCGGCCACCACGTCAGACCTCAACGTCGAGGAGATGTACCAGCTCGCCGTCGACCTGCGGCAGAGCAAGCCGAGGTTCCTGACCGTCCCCTGGGCGCCCGACCCCGACGACCCCAACCGCCTGACCTGGAAGCAGCCCGAGGCCCAGGAGCTCTTCGCGAAGCTCCGATAGTCTTATTAGACAAAAAGTCCTATAGTCTCGGCATGCGGTACAAGGTGCTCGTGACCGGGCTGCTCCTCGGCGTCGCCGTGGGACTCGTCGCCCGCAAGAGGTCCAGCGAGACGCTCGGCGGCCGGCACGGCCGCCGGCTGCCCGTCGAGACGGACGACGGCGCCGTCATCGACGTCGACGTCAGGGAGTCCGGCACGCCCGCCTACGCCGTGGTCTTCGCCCACGGCTGGGTGCTCAACCGGGACAGCTGGTACTACCAGCGGGAGGCCCTACCCGACGAGGCCATGCTGGTCGGTTACGACCAGCGCGGGCACGGGGTCTCCACGGCCGGTCCGGCGGGTCCCTGCTCGATAGAACGGCTCGCCGCCGACCTGGAGGCCGTGATCGACGCGGCGGTCCCGCCCGGCCTGCCGGTCGTCCTGGTCGGCCACTCCATGGGCGGCATGACCATCATGGGCCTGGCCGCCCGCCGGCCCGAACTGTTCGGCGACCGGGTCGTCGCCGTGGCGCTCATCAGCACCTCGTCGGGAAGGCTGGCGGAGGGGCTCGCAGGCAGAACCGCCCCCGTGCTGCTCAACCGGCTGAAGGCCAGGGCGGCGCTCATCGACGCCAGCCCGGCGCTCCTGCGCGCCGGGACCAACTGGCCGGTCACCCGGCTGGCCGCCTTCGGGCCGAAGGCGCGCGGCCACCACGTGCGCTTCGTCAACAGGATGGTCGCCGCGACGCCCACCGAGGTCATGGTCGGCTACTTCCACGCCATCCTGGCCCACGACAAGCTCGCCGCCCTCCAGGCGCTGAGCCGGGTCGAGACGCTGGTCATGGTGGGCGAGCGCGACCGGCTCACCACGCCCGCGCACGCCCGCAGGATCGCCGCCGCGCTGCCGGACGCCACGCTGGTGGTCGCGCCCGGCGCCGGTCACATGCTGGGGCTGGAACGTCCGGAACTGGTCAACGCCGCGCTGAAGGCCCTGATCCGGCGCTCACTTGGACCGGTAGTGGCGGCGTAGCGCGATCCCGGCCGCGATGCCGCCCGCGACGGCGCCCAGGCCCGCCGCTATCGGCAGCGCGGCCATGGTGGCCTTCCTGCCGGTGCGGAAGTCCTTGATCGGCCAGCCGTGCTTCCTGGCGTGCTCGCGCAGTTCGGAGTCGGGGTTGATGGCCACCGCGTGCCCGACCAGCGACAGCAGCGGCAGGTCGTTGGCCGAGTCGCTGTAGGCGGTGCAGCGGGTCAGGTCGAGCCCTTCCCTGCGGGCCAGCGCGCGCACCGCCTCCGCCTTGGCCGGGCCGTGCAGCAGGTCGCCCACCAGGTGGCCGGTGTAGACGCCGTCCCTGGTCTCGGAGACCGTGCCGAGCGCGCCGGTGAGGCCGAGGCGCTGGGCGATCACGTGGGCCAGTTCGACCGGGGTGGCGGTCACCAGCCAGACCCGCTGGCCGGTGTCCAGGTGCGACTGTGCCAGCGCCCTGGTGCCCGCCCAGATGCGGTCGGCCATGACCTCGTCGTAGATCTCCTCGCCGAGCCGTACGACGTCGTCGACCTTGCTGCCGGCGACGAAGGCCAGGGCGGTCTCGCGGGCGACCGCGATGTGCTCGGGGTTCTCGTTGCCGCGCAGCCGGAACGCGGCCTGTCCGACCGCGAACTTCAGCAGGTCGGAGGTGGTGAACAGGCCACGCGTGGCCAGGCCTCTGGCGAAGTGGTAGATCGAGGCGCCGCGCATCATCGTGTTGTCGACGTCGAAGAACGCGGCGGCCTCCGGGTCGGGATCGGCAGGTTGGGTCACGACCGCCGCCGCGGCGGCGACCTCGCCGGCGACCTGGGCTTCCGTCTCGTGTCGTCGTCGAAGTAGCCGCCTCATGGACAGCAGCTTACCTAGGCACCGCAAGGCCTTCGATGTAGTGCAAATACGTACTCGCCTGGTCCTGCTCGGGGCCGTTGAGCTGCTCCAGCATGGGCTCGACCATATCGCGCTGGTCCTGGGCGAAACTGTTGAGCTTGGGGGAGCGCGGCTCGACCCGCTCCATCCGCTTGATGGCCGATTTTGTGGATTCGGCCATGTCACTCAGAGTAGCCGAGACGAGGGGCCCGTCACCGGAGCCGCCGAGCAGCACGGCCACCTCGGCGGCGCGTTCCTTGGCCGAGACCATCTCGCGCTCGGCCCGCTCCCTGTCGTCGGTGCTGAGCCGGACGAGCGTGTGCTCCGCCGCCCGCTTGAGCGGGTAGAGCGTGTCGCCGGGCACCGACTGGTAGGTGAAGAAGGCCGACACCATCATGCCCGCGGCCAGGCCGAGCGTCGCGAGCTGCGACGGCCACGACAACCGCACCCTCCTGGTACGCCTGGCGTGCCGGGCCCTGCCAGGCGGCGCCTTGGCCTCGGGCACGGCGGGTGCGGCGGCATCGGCGTTGGCGTCGGCCGAGATCAGCCGTGTTCTCAGCCGCTCACGGAAATCGCCGTCCGGCCCGCCGCCCTGAGGCAGACTGCGCAGCTCGTCCAGATGGCCGAGAAGCCGCTCGTGCGACCCTTGCGTGGCTCCGAACGGCCATCGGCTAGGTCGCGCCCTACCCATGACTGCTCCCTGTGGCCCCCGTCCGGTGTGACACCTGCCTAACGAGGCGCCGCGTGCGGAGGTTACGCGAGGTCGTGCTTGAGAGCCCTGGCCAGCGCCCGGATCGCACGGAACTGCAGGGCTTTGATCGCTCCACTCTTCTTCCCCATGATCAACGCGGTCTCCGCGAGAGACAGGCCGTGCAGGAAGCGCAGGACCACGCACTCCTGCTGCTCGGGATTGAGGTCTCGGACGGCGCGCAGGACGCGGTCGTTGATGATGGCCGTGACCACCGCGTTCTCCGGGATGTAAGCCCCGTCGAGCGGTACGTCGAGCACCTCGCCGGTAGTGATCTCCAGACGGTAGCGCCCGGATTTGAAGTGGTCGGTGACGAGGTTGCGGGCGATCGTCACCAGCCAGGCGCCGAAGTCGCGGCCCTGCCAGGTGAAGTCCGCCACACGACGGAGGGCACGTAAGAATGTCTCTGAGGTGAGGTCCTCGGCCAGGGGGTGAGAGCCCACGCGGAAGTAGATGTAGCGGTAGACAAGATCAACGTAGCGGTCATAGAGCGTGCCAAAGGCTTCCGTGTCGCCGGTCTTCGCCCGCAACACCAGCGTACGCACGTCATCTGGGATCTCTTCGCGCACGGCAAGCTCGCTCGACCGGGTGTTGCCAGCGACCGCTGGCGACAGAAGCCCGGCGAACGGCCACGAGTCAGGCATCCGGTGTCCCTGGGGGTAAGGGCTGCGGCGTGCTCGAACACTCTAGAAATCAACCGGAAATTCCACAATCCGCTTCAGGGTGGCGTCACTAGCCGTAATCGGCGGATACGGTGTGGACCGACCCGTTCCCTCTTCGGCTACCGGCTGGGAGGCATCGTCCGGCAGCATTGGAGTCACCATGGAGATCCTTGTTGCTGTCATCGCGTTCGCGGGCGCGCTCCTCGCCGCGATCGCAACCGGTGCCCTGATCCGTAGTCTTCGCGAGGAGCGCGAAGGGTGGCTCATCGCCTGGACGGTCGCCACGGCGATGCTCTGCATCGCGCTGGGTGCGATCGGCACGGGCTACCTTATCGGCTTCGGCGAGGGCACGTTCAGGATCTACCAACTGGCCGGATCCTTGATCGCCCCGCTGTGGATGGCGATCGGCCTCATCCAGTTGCTGGCGGAGAAGACGCCGCCGAAGTTCGTCGCCTGGCTGTTCGGGATCGCGTTCACGATCGTCAGCTCGGTGGTGATCGTCTTCGACCCCGTGCTCAAGGCCACGGAGATGGCCAAGGCGCTGCCGCCCGGCTCGTCCCACTGGGGGCTGATCGCCGGCTCCGTCCTGGTCGGCGCGCACGTGATCGACGCGCTCATCCTGCTCGGCTGCGTGGTGGTCGCCGCCCTGCGCTGGCGCAACGGCGACGACTACGACACCGACAACCTGCACGCCGCCGCCGTCATCGCGCCCTCGGCGCTGGCCCTGATCGGCGCGGTGCGCTTCGCCGTGCCCGGCGTCTTCACCACCGCGCTGCTCGTGGTGGCCGCCGCGGCGATCTGGTACGCCGTGCTGCGCCCGCTCGCGCCGTACGAGGACGAGGAGGACGACATCAAGAGCGAGAGCTGGGAACCCGCCCCGACCGGCCGCAGAGCCATGCCTGAGCGCACGCCCGCCCGCATGGAGGCGCAGGCGCCGCTGGAGCCCCCGCGGCCCCGGCCCTCGGGCCTGAGCGACCTCGTCGCCGAGTACCGCGCGGGCGACCAGGACGTGGGCTTCGGCGCCCGCATGGAACCGGGCCCGGCGACCGGCCACATCAACCCGGCGAACCCGATGAACCCGGCGAACCCGGCGAACCCGATGAACCCGATGAACCCCGCGCCCGCGATGGACCCGGGCCCCTCGACCGGCTACATCATGAACGGCGGCCCGGAGCAGGCGTTCGGCCGCCACAGCGGCGGCCCGCCCCAGCCCCAGCAGCCGGACAGCTACAACATGCCGAACACCGGCGTCGTCTACCCGGGCGCCGAGGTGTTCCAGCCCAGCGCGCCCCAGCCGGCCGTCGGCGGGCGCCCCTCGCCCAGCATCTACGGCCTGCTGACCGTCTTCACGCTGATGGACGGATCCGGCGACATGTTCGACCGCCTGGCCGACCAGACCGTCGAGGCCGTGCGCCGGGGCGAGCCTGACACGCTCGTCTACGCCTGCCACGCGGTGAAGTCCGCGCCCCTGCAGCGCATCGTCTACGAGCTCTACCGCGACGAGGTGGCCTTCCAGGACCACCAGCGCCAGCCCCACGTCGAGCGCTTCGTCAACGAGCGCCAGGCCATGGTCCTGGCCACCAACATCATCGAACTCAACGTCAACGCCGCCAAGGTCGTCCCGCTGCCGACGGCGCTCTTCTAACCTCCCAGGGCCGCCCGCAGGCGTTCCTCCGACACGCGCCAGAAGTCGTGCTGCACTCCGTCCACGAGCGTGACCGGAATCATGTCGTTGTACTTTTCCCGGAGCTCAGCGGAGCCGTCGATGTCCACCTCGGTCCACCTGACCCCCAGCTCAGCCGCGACTTTCGCGATGACGGCGCGGGCGTCGTCGCACAGGTGGCAGCCCTGCCGGCCGTACAGAGTGATCTCGTGCATGGGGTCCACGGTAGTGGCGACTTTGTGCGTCGGTTCACAAAGGGATTAACCTGAAAGGCGGTTCGATTCCCATGACGCGGCCGAGAGGCCGCCCGTTCCCCTGGAGCTCCGGCACGTGAAGAGCCCGTCCCAGCCCCGTGACCGAGGCATACCCGAGGCAACGGTCGCACGGCTCCCGCTGTATCTGCGGGCGCTGAACGGGATGGCCGAGCGCGGGATCGCCACGGTCTCGTCTGAGGACCTGGCGGCCGCCGCCGGCGTCAATTCGGCCAAGCTCCGCAAGGATCTGTCGCATCTGGGGTCGTATGGCACGCGGGGGGTGGGTTACGACGTTGAATATCTCGTGTACCAGATCTCGCGGGAGCTGGGCCTGACCCAGGACTGGGCCGTCGCCATCGTCGGCGTCGGCAACCTCGGCCGCGCCCTCGCGAACTACGGCGGTTTCGTGTCCCGGGGGTTCCGGATCGCCGCCCTGCTCGACGCCGACCCCGAAATCGTGGGCGACGACATCGCGGGGTTGAATGTTGAACACATCGACGAACTGGAAGCCGTGATCGGGCGGCGCGGGGTCTCCATCGTGGTCCTCGCGACACCCGCGGCGGCGGCTCAGGAAGTGTGCGACCGTGTGGTGACCGCGGGCGTGACCAGCATCCTGAACTTTGCTCCTGTCGTACTTTCTGTGCCGGACAGCGTCGATGTCCGTAAGGTTGACCTATCAATAGAACTGCAGATCCTTGCGTTCCATGAGCAACGCAAAGCTGGGGGGCCACTCATGGCCGTGGACAGTCAATGAGTGTTCTGACGATCGGGCTCAGCCACCGGACGGCTCCGGTGGCCATGCTCGAACGTGTCTCGGTGTCGGGGGACACTCTTTCCAAACTCATCCACGACGTGCAGCAGGACGCCTGCGTCGCGGAGACGATGGTGGTCTCGACCTGCAACCGGGTCGAGGTCTACGCCGCCGTGGACCGTTTCCACGCGGCCGTGACGGCGATCAGCAGGCTGCTGAGCGTCCATTCCGGCGTGCCCGTCGACGAGCTGACGCCACACCTGTACGTCCACTATGAGGACCGCGCGGTCGAGCACCTGTTCTCGGTGGTGTCCGGCCTCGACTCGATGGTGGTCGGCGAGGGCCAGATCCTCGGCCAGATGCGCGGGGCGCTCAAGCTCGCCCAGAAGCACGGCACCGTCGGCGCCACGCTGAACGAGCTCGTCCAGCAGGCGCTGCGGGTGGGCAAGCGGGCCCACGCCGACACCGACATCGACCAGGCGGGCGCGTCCCTGGTCTCCGCGGGCCTGGCCTTCGTCGGCCCGTTGGAGGGAAAGCGGGTGCTGATCGTCGGCGCCGGCTCCATGAGCGCGCTGGCCGCCGCCACGCTCTCCCGCGCGGGCGCCGGCGAGATCGTGGTCGCCAACCGCACTTTCGAGCGAGGCGTACGGCTCGCCGAGCGGGTGAACGGCCGGGCGGTGCCGCTGCGCGAGGTTCCCCGTGAACTCGCCGCGGCCGACCTTGTGATCACGTGCACCGGCGGAGGGTCGCACGTGGTCACCCCGGCCATGCTCGCCGGCAGGACCGGCGGAGAACTGTTCGTGCTCGACCTGGCGCTGCCCCACGACGTGGACCCGGCGGTGCGCGAGCTGCCCGGCGTCACGCTGGTGGACCTGGAGACCATCCAGGAGTCGGGCATCGGCTCGCGGGAGGGCGACGCCGTACAGACGGTGCGCGCGCTCGTCGCCGACGAGCTGGCGGCCTTCCTGAACGCCGAGCGCGCGGCCAGGGTCACCCCGACCGTGGTGGCGCTGCGCAGCAAGGCGGCCAACGTCGTGGAGGCCGAGCTCGGCCGGCTGCTCATGCGCCTGCCCGAACTCGACGACAAGGCGCGCGGCGAAGTGACGCAGACCGTGCAGCGCGTGGTGGACAAACTCCTTCATGAGCCCACTGTGCGTGTCAAACAGCTCGCCACCTCCCCAGGGGGCGATCATTATGCGGAAGCTCTGCGCGAGCTGTTCGGCCTGGATCCGAAGATGCCCGAGGCCGTGAGGGAGGTGGAGCTGTGACCCTGAAGCTGGGGACGCGCAGGAGCCTGCTGGCGACCACGCAGTCGCAGATGGTCGCCGACGGCTACACCAGCGCGACCGGCCGGGCGATCGAGATGGTCGGCATCACGACCTTCGGCGACGTGACCAAGGCGCACCTGGCGCAGCTCGGCGGCACCGGCGTGTTCGTCAGCGCGCTGCGCGACAAGCTGGTCGACGGCGAGATCGACTTCGCCGTCCACTCGCTCAAGGACCTGCCGACCAAGCCGGACGAGCGCTTCACGCTGGCCGCCCTGCCCGCCCGCCACGACCACCGCGACGCGCTGGTCGGCGCGCACAAGCTGGCCGATCTGCCGTCCGGTGCCAGGGTCGGCACCGGCTCGCCGCGCCGCGTCGCGATGCTGCGCGCGCTCAGGCCCGACCTGGAGTACGTCCCGATCCGCGGCAACGCCGACACCCGGATCGGCAAGGTAACCTCGGGCGAGCTCGACGCCGTCGTACTCGCCTCGGCGGGTCTGACCAGGATCGGGCGCGACACGGAGATCGCCCAGATCTTCGAGGTCGAGGAGATGCTGCCCGCGCCCGGCCAGGGCGCGCTGGCGGTGGAGTGCCTCGCCGGCCGCGCCGACCTGATCGCCTTCCTTGGCGTGCTCGACGACCCGCGGACCCGCTCCGCGGTCGCGGCCGAGCGCGCCGTTCTGTCCGCTCTCGAGGCAGGGTGCTCCGCTCCGGTGGGTGCCTTCGCCGCCGATGACGGGCAGACTTTGAACCTGACCGCCGCCGTCGTCTCGCTCGACGGCCAGGCTGCGGTCCGCAAGTCCGCCGCCGGCCCGTCCTCGGACGCCGAACGCCTGGGCCGCCTTCTGGCGGCCGAGATGCTCGCCGAGGGGGCCGACAGATTGATGGGGGAGCATTCCCATTGAGCGCCGATAGTCCCACCTCCGGTTTCGTGGCGTTCGTGGGTGCGGGTCCAGGCGACCCGAACCTGCTGACGTTGCGTGGTGCCGAGCTGCTAGGCAAGGCCGACGCGGTGGTCCTCGACGAGGACCTGTTCGGCCCGCTGCTCAGGCACTGCCGCGAGGGCGTCGAAGTGGTCGAGGGCGATTACCTCAAGCGCGCCGGTGACGGCGGGCTGGTGGTACGCCTGTGCGAGGGCGACCCGATGCTGTTCTCCTCGATCACCGAGGAGGTCGCCGCCTGCACCGCCGCCGGGGTGGACTTCGAGATCGTGCCGGGTGTGCCGCCCGCGACCGCGGTGCTCACCTACGCGGGCATCCCGCCGGCCGCGGACGTGCCCGAGTTCCGTGTCGTCGACGCCGCGCAGGATCAGGACTGGTCTTCGCACGCCGCCTGTCCCGGCACGCTGGTGATCTACAACGGCATCGGCGACGCCGTGGCCATCGGCAAGGCGCTCGTCTCGGGTGGCAAGCCCGACAGCACGCCGGTCGCGGTCAGCGGCAGCGGCACCACCACCGAGCAGTTCACCGTGGCGACCACGCTGGGCAGGTTGCAGCCCGATCTGAAGCACGCCGGGTTCACCGAGCCCGCGCTGATCGTCGTCGGCGAGGCCGTCGGGCTGCGCGACAAGCTGTCGTGGTTCGAGACCAAGCCGCTGTTCGGCTGGCGGGTCCTGGTGCCGCGTACCAAGGAGCAGTCCAAGGCGCTGTCGGAGCAGTTGCTCTCCTACGGCGCGGTGCCCGACGAGGTGCCGACCATCTCGGTCGAGCCGCCCCGTACGCCGCAGCAGATGGACCGGGCCATCAAGGGCCTGGTCACCGGCCGCTACGAGTGGGTGGCGTTCACCAGCTCCAACGCCGTCAAGGCGGTGCGCGAGAAGTTCGAGGAGTACGGGCTCGACGCGCGCGCCTTCGCCGGGCTCAAGGTGGCCGCGGTGGGCGAGGCGACCGCGAGGGCGCTGGTCGAGTTCGGCGTCAAGCCCGACCTGCTGCCCTCGGGCGAGCAGTCGTCGGAGGGCCTGGTCGCCGAGTGGCCGCCCTACGACTCGATGCTCGACCCGATCAACCGGGTGCTGCTGCCCAGGGCCGACATCTCCACCGACACGCTCGTGGCCGGGCTGACCGAGCTGGGCTGGGAGTGCGACGACGTCACGGCGTACCGGACCGTGCGGGCGGCGCCGCCACCCGCGCCGATCCGCGAGGCGATCAAGGGCGGCGGGTTCGACGCGGTCCTGTTCACCTCGTCCTCGACCGTGCGCAACCTGGTCGGCATCGCCGGCAAGCCGCACAACGTCACCGTCATCGCGGTCATCGGCCCGCAGACGGCCAAGACGGCCGAGGAGTTCGGCCTGCGCGTGGATGTCATGGCGGACAAACCATCGGCCTCCGCGCTGGCCGCCGCCCTCGCCGAGTACGGTGCTAAGCAGAGGCAGGCGGCGATCGCCGCGGGTGACACCCCGCGTAAGCCCTCGCAGAACCGCCGTGGGGCACGCCGCCGCAAATAGGAGTTTCGTCACATGAGTGCTGAGTTCCCCGCCGCACGTCCGCGGCGGCTTCGCCGTACCCCTGTCATGAGACGGATGGTCGCGGGCACGCGCCTGCACCCGTCGCAGCTGATCCTGCCGGCCTTCGTCAAGGAGGGCCTCGCCGAGCCGCATCCCGTGGCCTCGATGCCCGGCGTCTACCAACACACCCGCGAGTCGCTGCGCAAGGCCGCCCACGAGGCGGCCGAGGCGGGCGTGGGCGGGCTGATCCTGTTCGGCATCCCGGCGGTGAAGGACGCCCGCGGTTCGGCGGGCGACGACCCCGACGGGATTCTCCAGCAGGCGTTGCGCGAGGTGAACGCCGAGGTCGGTGACGCGATCGTGGTGATGGCCGACACCTGCCTGGATGAGTTCACCGACCATGGGCACTGCGGGTTGCTGACTCCCGGCGGCGAGGTGGACAACGACGCCACGCTGGAGCGCTACGCCTCGATGGCGGTGGCGCAGGCCGAGGCCGGCTCCCAGATGATCGCCCCGAGCGGGATGATGGACGGCCAGGTGGGCGTGATCCGCGCCGCCCTGGACGGTGCGGGCTTCTCCCACCTGCCGATCATGGCCTACACGGCCAAGTACGCCTCGGCGTTCTTCGGCCCCTTCCGCGACGCAGCCGAGTGCGCGCCGCAGTTCGGCGACCGCGCCTCCCACCAGCAGGACCCCGCGGGGCCGCTGGAGGAGGCCATGCGTGAGGTACGTCTGGACCTCGCGGAAGGCGCCGACGTGGTCATGGTCAAGCCGGCGATGTCCTACCTCGACGTCATCCGCCAGTTCCGCGACAACGTGGACGTGCCGGTGGCGGCCTACCAGGTCAGCGGCGAGTACTCGATGATCGAGGCGGCCGCGGCCAACGGCTGGATCGACCGCGAGCGGATGATCATGGAGTCGCTGATCGGGATCCGGCGCGCCGGAGCCGACCTGATCCTCACCTACTGGGCCACCGAAGTGGCTCGGCTGCTCTAGGTGGGGTTTCCCGCTCACCCCTGCGACCTGTGCGTTAGAGTGCGATAACAAGTGCTGGTGTGTCCCAGGTGGCGTGTTGGAGCCCCGGGGTCAGGGACCTCCTCAGGCGCGCGGGATTTTCGAACGGGAGTCACCATGGTCGGGGTACCACTCGCTCGGCGTACGCGGAAGCGGGCCGCGAAACTCACGCGCCCGACCAGGATCGACGCGGTGCTGGGCTATGCCGCTCTCGGGTGGCCCAGCGCGCCGGGGGCGCATCCGCTGCGGCACGGGTCGCGCGCGTGCTCCTGTGACCGCCTCGGCTGTCCGGACCCCGGCGCGCATCCGCTCTCCCCGGCCTGGCATCTGCAGGCCACGACCGACGCCACCCAGCTCACCCGCTGGTGGCAGCACGAGCCCGACGCCAATGTGATTCTCCCCACGGGACGCGTCTTCGACGTCTTCGACGTACCCCTGGCCGCCGGCCTCGCCGCGCTCACGCGCCTGGACGAAGCCGGCTCCCACTCAGGCCCGGTCGCCGCCAACGGCGACCGGGTTCTGTTTTATGTGGCCACGCGCGGCAATCCGGACGACGAGGACGAGTGGTGGTCCTGCCAGCTCGACTGCGATCCGGCGACCATCGACGACAACCCGGGGCTGCGCTGGCACTGCCGCGACAGCTACGTCCTCGCGCCGCCGTCCACGCTGCCCACCGGCCAGCCCGTCTCCTGGCTGCGCCCGCCGGACGGCCGCCCGCTTCCCGACCCGCTGCGCGTTCTGGAGCAGCTCACCGACTGACCGGGCTCAGGGGTCGGCCTCTACCCTGTAGGGGTGAGCCGCACTGACAAGTCTGAGAGCCTGTTCGACCGCGCCAGGACCATCGTGCCGGGCGGCGTGAACTCGCCCGTGCGCGCCTTCGGCGCCGTCGGCGGCACGCCGCGCTTCATGGCCGAGGGCAAGGGCCCCTACATCACCGACGTCGACGGCAACCGCTACGTCGACCTGGTCTGCTCCTGGGGGCCGATGATCCTGGGCCACCGTCATCCCGCCGTCGTCGAGGCCGTCTCCGCGGCGCTGTCCCACGGCATGTCGTACGGCACCGCCACCCCGGGCGAGGTCGAACTGGCCGAGGAACTGGTCTCCCGGGTGGCCCCGGTGGAGAAGATCAGGCTGGTCAGCTCCGGCACCGAGGCCACGATGAGCGCGGTGCGCCTGGCCCGCGGCTTCACCGGCCGTTCCAAGGTGGTGAAGTTCGCCGGCTGCTACCACGGCCACGTGGACGCCCTGCTGGCCTCGGCCGGCTCCGGCGTGGTGACGTTCGGGCTGCCCGACACCCCCGGCGTGACCGGCGCGTCGGCGGCCGACACGATCGTGCTGCCGTACAACTCGCGCGAGGCGGTCGAGGAGGCCTTCGCCGCCGCCGAGATCGCGTGCGTGATCACCGAGGCGTGCCCGGCGAACATGGGCGTGGTGCCGCCGGCGCCCGGCTTCAACGCGTTCCTGAAGGAGATCTGCGCCCGCAACGGCGCCCTGCTGATCGTCGACGAGGTGCTCACGGGCTTCCGCGTCTCCCGCTCCGGCTGGTACGGCCTGGACCCGGTCGACGCCGACCTGATGACCTTCGGCAAGGTGATGGGCGGCGGCCTGCCGGCGGCGGCGTTCGGCGGGCGGGCCGACGTGATGGCCAACCTGGCGCCCGAGGGCCCCGTCTACCAGGCGGGCACGCTGTCGGGCAACCCGCTGGCCTGCGCCGCCGGCCTGGCCACGCTGCGCAACCTCGACGAGGACGCCTACGCCCGCGTGGACGCCGCTGCCGCCACGGTCGCCCAGGCGGCCTCCGCGGCCTTCTCGGCCGAGGGCGTGCCGCACCGGCTGCAGGCGGCCGGCAGCCTGTTCTCGATCTTCTTCACCGACCGCGAGGTGACCGACTTCGACGGGGCCAGGAGCCAGAACACCGCCGCGTTCACCGCCTTCTTCCACGCCATGCTCGATCAGGGCGTCTATCTGCCGCCGTCGGCGTACGAGGCGTGGTTCCTGTCGGCCTCGCACGACGACGAGGCGCTGAACCGCATCGGCGACGCCCTGCCCGCCGCGGCCAAGGCCGCCGCCGCGGTGGCCTGACCCGGCCGGATATTCGCGGGCGGCGAGCCGGCGCGTCGGGTACCGTCGAAGACATGGTGATCACCTGGCGCCGGCTCGCCGAGGACGACTTCCCGCTGGTGAAGCAGTGGCTGGAGCGGCCGCACGTGGCCCGGTGGTGGAACCACGAGACCTCTGCGGAGGCCGTCGCGCGCGACTTCGGCCCGGCGGCCCGGGGCGAGGAGCCGTCGGAGGACCTGCTGGTCTTCCTCGACGGCCGCCCGCTGGGTCTGGTGCAGCGTTCCCGGTACGCCGACTACCCCGAGTACGCCGAGGAGCTGGCCCCGATCCTCGACGTGCCCGGCGGCGCCGTCAGCATCGACTACCTGATCGGCGACGAGGAGCAGGTGGGCAAGGGCCTGGGCCCGTCGATGATCCGCGCGATCGTCGAGTCGACCTGGGCGGACCCGGAGGCGACGTGCGTGATCGTCCCGGTGTCCAAGGCCAACAGGGCCTCGTGGCGGGCGCTGGAGAAGGCGGGCCTGCGACGGGTGGCGGAGGGGGAGCTGGAGCCGGACAACCCGGTCGACGACCGGGACCACGTCATCTACCGGCTCGACCGCCCGGCGGGCGCGAGCGCGGGCGAGGGTGACGGCGAAGGGGCCGAGCGGGGCCGCGTACCGGCGTAAAGGACGCCGCAGACGATGAGTACGGCCGCGCCCGCCTTCACCCAGCCGATGGGTTCGCCGACGAACAGCGCGGCCGACGACATCCCGAACACCGGGATGAGCAGCGTGTAGGGGGCGACGACCGAGGCGTCGTAGCGGTGCAGCAGCCAGCCCCAGACGCCGAAGCCGCCGAGCGTGGAGATGAACGCCACGTAGCCCAGCGACAGCCAGCCCTCAAGCGGGGCGCTCAGCACGGGCACGCCTTCGACCGCGAACGTCAGCAGGAACAGCGGCGGTGTCGACAGGGCGCTCACCCACACCATGAAGCGCAGCGAGTCGGGCGGCGCGGCCCGGCGCTGCATGATCGTCCCGACGCTCCACGAGGCGGCGGCGGCCACGCACAGCGCGAACGCGCCGAACGGGCCCGAGGCGCCGAAGTCGACGGCGACGAGGACGAGGCCGCCGAGCGCGAGGGTCAGCCCGGTGATGCGGCGGCCGGTCAGCCGTTCGCCCAGCAGGATTACCGCGAAGACGACGGTGAAGAGCGACTGGGCCTGCAGGACCAGTGAGGCGAGGCCGGGCGGCATCCCCGCCCGCATGCCGATGAGCAGAAAGCCGAACTGACCCACTCCAACCGCCGCCGCGACACCCGCGACCCAGCGCCACGGTACGCCCGGCCGTCCCACGAACAAGAGCGCGGGGAAGGCGGCCAGGGCGAACCGGAGCGCCGCGTACAGCAGGGGCGGGAAGTGGCGCAGGCCCACTTCCATGACGACGAAGTTGAAGCCCCACACGGCCGCGAGGCCGACGGCGAGGGCCAGATGGCGCGGCCTCACTACTTGGAGGCGGGCTTCTGGGCGCGGATGCGCTGCTCGCGGGCCTGCTCGGCAAGCTTCTTGAGGTAGGAGGTCTCGGTCTTCTGTGCGGTGTTGTTTCTCATGCATATATTTTCTCTCGCTACACAATCAACCACAAGCGAGACTTTCTACGCTAAACCCTTTAGGATGGCTTACGAGAGGAGGCTCACATCGGATGCTGGATCTGAATCGGCTCAAAGCGCTGCACGCGGTGCACGTCTACGGCTCCGTGGGCGCCGCGGCCGACGCCCTCATGGTCACGCCCTCCGCGGTGTCGCAGCAGATCGCCAAGCTGGAGCGGGAGACCGGCTCGCGGCTCATGGAGCGCAACGGGCGCGGTGTGCGGCTCACCGACGCCGCCGGACTGCTCGCCGAGCACGCCGAGCGCATTCTGGCCCTGGTCGAGACCGCGGAGGCCGACTTCGAGGCGCTGCGCGGCGAGGTGGTCGGCAAGCTCCACGTCGGCTCCTTCCCGACGGCCGCCCGCGGCCTGATGCCGCCCGCGCTCGGCACGCTGCGCGAGCGCCATCCCGACCTGCAGATCCTGCTCAACGAGCGGGAGCCGGAGCGCGTGGTGCGCGAGGTCGCCAGGGGCGAGCTCGACCTGGGCGTCGTCCAGGACTGGCTCAACCGGCCCATGGCCATCCCCGACGGGCTGTCCAAGGCGATCCTGCTCGACGACATCGCCGACGTGATCCTGCCCGCCGACCACCCCCTGGCCGGCCGCAGGGAGATCGAGCTGGCGGAGCTGAGCGGTGAGCGGTGGATCAGCTCCTCGCCCGGCACCATCTGCCACGACTGGCTGGTCTACACGCTGCGCAGCGCCGACCTCGAACCCGAGATCGTCTCGATGGCCGACGAGTACCCGACGCAGATGGCGCTGGTCGCCGGCGGTCTCGGCTGCGCGATCGTGCCCAGGCTGGGCCGTGACTGCATGCCGTCGCGGGTGCGCGCGATCCCCACCCTGCCCCGGCAGACCCGCCGCATCTACGCCATCTGGCGCACCGACGCCGCCCGCCGTCCCGCCATCAGAGCCATGGTCGAAGCCCTGAAAGAGGCCGGAAGCCTCAGCTGAGCGCGATCGTCACCACGCCGCCGAGGATCACCCCGGCGGCCAGGAGCCTGCGGCGCAGGTCGCCCTCGGCCAGCAGCCTGCCGCCGAGCAGGACCGCGATCAGCACGCTGATCTCCCGCGTCGGCGCCACCACGCTGACCGGCGCCATCGTGAACGCGAACAGCACCAGCAGGTAGGACAGCGGAATGAGCACGGCCGCGCCCAGCACCCGCCAGCGGTGCTCACGCCAGATCGCCCCGATCAGCAGCCGCCGCCCGCCCTTCAGCATCGCCGGGGTCAGCGCCAGCGCGCGCCCCGCCTCGCCCAGGTAGTTCAGCACCAGCGGCGCCACCGCGAACGCGCCGACCACCTGTGCGTCCCACACCGTGTACGCCGCGATGAACACCCCGGTCCCCAGCCCGAACCCCAGCCCACGGACGTCGGCCCTGCCGCCGCCGCTCATCATGAACACCCCGATCCCGACCAGCGCGATGCCCGCGACCCCCGCGATCCCGGGCCGCTCGCCCAGGAACAGCACCGCCACCAGGCTGGCCAGCATCGGCCCGGTACCCCGCGCCACCGGATACACCGTCGACAGGTCGCCGTAGCGGTAGCCGCGCTGCAGCAGCACGAAGTAGCCGAGGTGCAGCGCCGTGCTGACGCAGACCACCGCCACGTCGCTCCACCGCACCGGAGTGCCCGTGACGAGCAGGAACCCGGCGAACACCGGACCCCACATGACGGTCGAGGCGACCGCGACCAGCCAGAGGAAGATCAGGCCGTCGGCCTGGGAGGCCTTCTTGCTGAGGAGGTTCCAGGTGGCGTGCGCCACGGCGGCGACGAGGACGAGAGCGAGGGCCCAGGCGTTCAAGCGGTGAGCTCCTTCCGGGTGTGCGGATAGGAGCCTCCAGGCTTTTGTCCCGTCAGCTGTACGGCCCAGGGCCGCGGCGCCGCTCGGACCTGTCTCCCCGGCCCTGGTTGTGGTTCATCAGGGCGGACCGGAACGCGGAACCCTAGGCGCAGTCAAGGCGACTTTACCGTCGGTGCCCTTTTCGGACGAGACCGGGTCGCCTATCGGCGCCATCGAAACGGATAGGCTGTGCCACACCATGGCTGAGACCACCGTCGTTCACCTGCTGCGCCACGGTGAGGTGCACAACCCCCACGGCATCCTTTACGGCAGACTGCCCGGCTACCACCTGTCCGAGACAGGTCAGCAGATGGCCGAGATGGTCGCCAAGGCCCTCGCGGGCCGCGACATCGTGGCCCTGTACTCCTCCCCGCTGGAACGTGCCCGCGAGACCGCCGCACCGCTGGCCACCACGCTCGGGCTGACCGTGGAGCCCGACGAGCGGCTGGTGGAGGCGGGCAACCTCCTGGAGGGCCGTACCGTCGGCGCGGGCCTGGCGATCCTGCGCAACCCGCGTAACTACCGCTACTTCTACAACCCGTGGCGGCCGTCGTGGGGCGAGCCGTACCTGGAGATCGTCCAGCGGATGCGCACGATGATCGAGGACGCCCGCGCCGCCGCGCGGGGGCACGAGGTGGTGCTGGTCAGTCACCAGCTTCCGATCTGGGCGATCAGGCTCGCGGCCGAGGGACGCCGGTTGTCGCCCGACCCGCGGCGGCGTCAGTGCGCCCTGGCCAGCCTCACCAGCCTCACCTTCGACCAGGACCGGCTGATCAGCGTCGGCTACAGCGAGCCCGCCGGATCTCTGCGGAAAGGTCAGCGTTGAGCCCTGGTGTTCGGGGCGTGCGACCTCGCCGGTAGAGTTGCAAGCTCTACCGGTTGTAGTACAAGGAGATCATCCTCCCGTGCGCGCGACGTCACTCTCCCTCGCCCTGCTGACTGTTCTGGTCGCGGGGTGCGCGGGCAACCAGAGCGGCCAGCCGCAGGCCGGTGACACCCGCTTCATCGCCGGCGACGGCAAGATGCAGGTCTTCCCCGCCGCCGAGCGCAAGCCCGCCCCCGCCGTCGAAGGACCGACGCTCGACGGCGGCACCGCCTCGCTGGCAGGGCACAAGGGCAAGGTCGTGGTGATCAACTTCTGGGCGTCCTGGTGCGGGCCCTGCCGGGCCGAGGCGCCGGTGCTCAAGGACGTCGCGGCCAAGACCAAGGCCAGCGGCGTGGAGTTCCTCGGCATCGACTTCAAGGACCGCAAGGCCGACGCGATCGCGTTCGAGCGCACCGAGCAGTCCGGCTACCCGAGCATCTTCGACCAGCCCGGCGAGGTGGCGCTGTCCTTCCAGGGCACGGTGCCGCCGGCGGCCATCCCGTCCACGCTGATCATCGACAAGCAGGGCAGGATCGCGGCCAGGGCGCTGGGCGCGGTGAAGTTCTCCGACCTGATGAACACCGTCACCAAGGTCCGCGATGAATGAGGTCGTGGCCTCGGGGTCGCTCCTGCTGGCCGTCCCGATCGCGGTGCTCGCCGGGATCGTGTCGTTCCTGTCGCCGTGCGTGCTTCCGCTGGTGCCGGGCTACCTGTCGTACGTGACCGGGATGAGCGCCGACCCCAAGCGCGGGCGGCTGGTGCTGGGCACCGTGCTGTTCGTGGCCGGGTTCGCGGTGGTGTTCGTGCTCAGCGGGGCGCTGTTCGGCGGGCTCGGCTCGCTGGTGCTGGGCAACGCCCAGGTGATCACGCGGGTGCTCGGGGTTTTGACGATCCTGCTCGGGCTGGCCTTTCTCGGGCTCGTGCCGGGATTCATGCGGGACGTGCGCATCCATCGCAAGCCCGCCGCGGGGCTGGCCGGGGCGCCGCTGCTCGGCGTCGTGTTCGGGCTCGGCTGGACGCCGTGCATCGGCCCGACGCTGGCCGTCGTGCTCGCGCTCGGGCTGAACGAGGGCAGCGCGGCGCGCGGCGCGACCCTGGCCGTCTTCTACGCGCTGGGGCTCGGGCTGCCGTTCGTCGGCGCGGCGCTGGCATACAGCAGGGCGCTGCGGACGTTCGCGGCGATCCGTAAGCACTCCCAGCTCATCACCCGCATCGGCGGGGGCATGATGGTCGCCGTCGGAGTCCTTCTCGTCACCGGGTTGTGGGGACAGATGATCGCGAGCCTGCAGGGGCTCATCGGCGGATTCCAGCCGGTGATCTGATGGCCGTTCAGGAGATGGAGAAGCAGGCGCCCAAGCCGCCCGGGTTCGGCCCGGTGGCCTGGCTGCGCTGGACGTGGCGCACGCTCACCTCGATGAAGACGGCGCTGCTCCTGCTGTTCCTGTTCGCGCTGGGCTCGATCCCCGGCTCGCTGATCCCGCAGCGCGGCGTCGAGCCGGACAAGGTCGCGCAGATCTACATCAACGACCCGGTCCGCGCCGAGTGGTACGAGCGCTTCCAGCTCTTCGACGTCTTCAACTCGGTCTGGTTCGCCGCGATCTACCTGCTGCTGTTCGCCTCGCTGGTCGGCTGCATCGTGCCGCGGACCACGACGTACTTCAAGGAACTGCGGCGCAAGCCGCCGGCCGCGCCCCGCCACCTGTCGCGCCTGCCCCACCACACGGTCCTCGACGAGGGGCTCACCGTGGAGGTGGCCGCCCGCAGGCTGCGCAAGCTGCGCTTTCGCGTCGACACCGGCGACGGCTGGGTCTCGGCCGAGAAGGGCTTCCTGCGCGAGACCGGCAACCTGCTCTTCCACATCTCCCTGCTCGGCCTGCTGGTCGCCGTGGGCATCGGCGCAGTGTTCGGCTACCGGGGCAACGTGCTGGTCGTGGAGGACGAGGGCTTCGCCAACACCGTCGCCGCCTACGACCGGTTCATGCCGGGCAACCAGGTCTCGGCCGAGTCGCTGGAGCCGTTCTCCTTCACGCTCGACGAGTTCAAGGCCTCCTACCAGGTCGGCGGCGACCCGACGAAGGTCGGCCAGCCGCTCGACTTCTCCGCCCACCTCAAGGTCAGCGACGCGCCCGGCGCGCCCAAACGCGACTACGAGCTGAAGGTCAACGAGCCGCTGGAGATCAACGGCACCCAGACCTACCTGATCGGCAACGGCTACGCGCCCTTCTTCCGCATCACCGACGGCAAGGGCCAGGTCGCCTTCGAAGGCGCGGTCCCGTGCCTGATCGAGTTCCCGGCCACCCGGGTCTCCGGCTGCGTGCTCAAGGCGCCCGACGCCCAGCCGGGTCAGCTCGGCTTCCTCCTGCGCTTCCTGCCGACCATCGCGCCGGCCCAGGGCGGCGGCTACACCTCAAGCTTCCCCGGCGACCTCATGCCGAGGGTTCAGGTCCTCGGCGCCTTCACGGGCGACTTCGGGGTGCGCTCGGGAAGACCTCAGTCGGTGTACGAGCTCGCGCCGCCCGATGTCATGAAGAAGCTCAAGCCGCTGGTCATGGGCTCCACGGCACCTGAGCCGCTGGCCCCCGGCCAGTCGTTCGACCTGCCAGACGGGCTCGGCAAGCTGGAGTTCGTCGAGGTCAAGGAGTGGATGACGCTCCAGATCGCCTACGATCCCGGCCGCGTGCCCGCCCTGCTCGCCGCCGGTCTCGCCACTGTTTCCATCGTGTTCTCGCTGGTGATCCGCCGCCGCCGTGTGTTCGTCCGGGTCAAGGACGGCGCGGCGGAGGTGGGCGGTCTCACCCGTACCGAGGGCTCCGCCGCGGGCTTCACCGAGGAGTTCGCCGACATCGTCAAGGTCCTATCAGCTGGAGACAAGGATGTCCGCTGAAGTACTGGCCGAGGCGAGCGACCAGCTCGTCGTCGGCGCCGTGCTCCTCTACCTCGCCGCCATGATCGGCTTCGCTCTGGAGCTGGCCTACGGCAGGGCCCGTACCGACGCGCCCGCCAAGGGCCGCGTCAGGCAGCCCGCGACCGTCGGCGCCCCGCTGGACGAGGCTCCCGACCAGGTCGTGGCTCCCGCCGATCCCGAGCCGCCCGCCTGGGCGGGCACCGCGGGCAAGGTGGGGATGGCCCTGGCCTGGGTCGGCTGGGGGGCCAACACCGCCGCCATCGTCACCCGCGGGCTGGCGGTGGAGCGCTGGCCCTGGGGCAACATGTACGAGTTCGTGGTCGCCATCTGCATGGCCGCCGTGACCGCGTTCCTGGCCACGCAGCTACGCGCCAACGTGCGCTTCCTCGGCCCGTTCGTCATGGTCGTGGCGGTGCTCGGGCTCGGCGCCGCGGTGAAGTTCCTCTACACCGCCGCCGGTCCCGTGGTGCCCGCGCTCAACTCCTACTGGATCGCCATCCACGTCTCCGCCGCGATCCTGGCCAGCGGCCTGTTCATCGTGGCCGGCGCGGCCGGCGTGCTCTATCTCATCCGTGGCGACGGCCTCTCACGCCTGCCCACACGCGCCGACCTGGAGCGGGTCGCGCACCGCGCGATCGTCGTGGCCTTCCCCATCTGGACCTTCGCCGTGATCGCCGGCGCGCTGTGGGCCGACAAGGCGTGGGGGCGCTACTGGGGCTGGGACCCCAAGGAGGTCTGGTCGTTCATCACGTGGGTGGCCTACGCCGCCTACCTGCACGCCAGGGTCACGGCCGGGTGGCGCGGCAGGGCCGCCACGATCGTGCAGCTCGTCGCCTTCGCCTGCCTGATGTTCAACCTGGTCGGCGTCAACATCTTCCTCGGCGGCATGCACAGCTACGCCGACGTCGGCAACTAGCCGCAGGAGCTCACTCCTCCCCGCGCATCCGCTTGTCGAGGTCGCGCAGGAACTCCGGGTCGTCCTCCGGTCCCTTGGGCGGATCCTGGCGCGGCGGCGCCGGGCGCCGCGGCATGCGCAGGGGACCGTCCTCGGCGCCGCCGCGGGCGGGCCTGCCGAGCAGGAACCACAGAATCCCGCCCACCACGGGGACGAGGATGATGACGAGCACCCAGAGGGTCTTTGGCACGTTCCGCACCTCGTCCTCCGGCGTCGTGATGACGTCGAACAGGGAGTAGAGCCAGAAAGCCAGCACCGCCAGGGTGACCAGGACACCTGCCATGCCCGAACTGTAAGCCATCCGAGGCGTGATCGTGCTTGCTCGGTGTCCCATTTCGGATGACTCGGGAAGATCGGCCGCGTACCGTGGAACCGGATCAGGTGGAGCGGCGGGGTTTCACCTGATGGGCAGGGTGTCTAGGGGTGAGATGGCCTTCTCCAGCGACAAGGGCCGGCATCGACGTGGACGTTGGTGGCGGCGCGGGTCCTACCTCTTCTCGCGCCGTGGTGACGCGCCGCCGGAGGCGGACCGCTCGTTCTGGTCCCGTGACACGCCCGCGGAGGGCTTTCGCGAGGCCGAACGGAAGCGTGCGGAGAGGTCAGCCGGGGCAGACGGGCCGCCCTTCCGGGCACAGCCGCAGGCCGAGCGGAGCGTGTGGCCGTTCCGAAGACGCGAGCGCGTCGAGCGCGCGGAAGAGGCGGAGCAGGCGCGGCGACCCGAGCGGGCCGACGAGCCCGGCTGGCGGCGCGAGCGGCTGCCCGCCGCGGTCGTGGAGCGGCCGCAGTACACCTGGCACGACTTCGAGCTCACCGACCTGCCGCCGCGCGCGCAGCCCAACCGGCCCGACGCGCCCGTCCAGGCGGACGGCTTACGCCACTGCGGCGAGCTGGAGGCCGTCCTGCACCGTCAGTGGGACGCCCGGCTCGGTCCGCCCTCGCCGGAGGCCGTGCGCGCAGTGGAAAGCCTCGCCCAGTTGCCCGAACGGCTGAAGCGCAAGCTCGCCATCGGACTCGAAGGCATCTACGTCGGCGCCGGCGGCGTCCCCGACCTCGACGACATGGGCTATCTGCGCGGCGCCCCCCTGCCCTCCGGCAAGGCCTCCTGGGACATCTGCGCCGGCGCGTACGGCGACCGCAAGATCGTCGTAGGCGATCGGCCCTCTCCCACCCCCGACGTGATGATGCACGAGGTCGGCCACGCCCTCGACGACATCGACTCCCCGCATGGCGATTGGGTCTCCGACTTGCCCGAGTTCGTGGCACTCTACGAGAAGGCCGCTCCCATGCTGGCCTCCGCCTTCCACCGGCAGGGCGGGGGGCTCGGCCGCAAGGAGTTCTTCGCGGACGCCTTCGCCGCGATCTCCTCGCGCCAGCGTCCCGCGCTGGTCGACATGCTGGGCGGTGACACGCGGATGGCCCTCGACGTCATGTTGTTCTTCAACCGGCGCTACGGAATCTAGGTGATGAGCGATGTACGTCATCCGGCTCGCTGACGGGACCCTGCGCGTGCCGCAGAGCCTGACCAGTGAAGACGGGCGTCTCATCGGCAACGCGTATGTGGAACTGGAGCCCGGGGATCCCGACTACGAGCGATGGCTGCCGGAGTCGTGCACCGAGGAGGAGGCGGCCGAGCGGCGTGCGCGCTGGGCGGCGGAGAACGACGAGCTGGAACAGGAGTTCCTGGCCTTCAAGGCGGAGCAGGAGGACGCCTGACATCGGGGGACAACCCTGACCGACGGGGGGTGGTGGTCACCGCGACGGCCTGAGGGGTGGAGGCCGGGTCGTGGTTCGGGTCGTCCGGGCAATGTACGTAGAGGGCGTGGGCACGCGTGCCGGGATTCAGCGCGGGGTGGGGCGCTCGTTTCGGTCCTCGGCCACCTGGGGCCGGGCCGTACCGGCGAGAAGAGCGTGCCTGTGGGATCCGTGGCGGTGATACAGCGGCGCAGGATCACCGACCTGACGGAACGTCAAACGCGCGGGGACTCACCTGCCGGCCGTTCGGCCGTAAGAACGTCCTCGCCTCTAAGAAGGGCGTGCACTTCCGACTCGCGGAAGCGACGGTGCCCTCCGGGGGTGCGGATACTGCTGATGCGGCCTGCCGCAGCCCAGCGTGTAACCGTCTTTGGGTCTACCCGGAAGAGGGCGGCAACCTCTCCTGGGGTCAGCAGACGCTCGCTGCTACTCTCCACCAATCTCTCCCCCTCGCATCCCGCTTCCTGCCAGCGGGCGGACAGGTAACCAGTGTGTCGAGCGAAGCCTGATTTATCCGTGGTTTTCGACAAAGATCACGGGTTGTTATCGGCTGACTGCCCGATTGTTATATGATAGAGCCTCTTTGGGGCTCTCGTGGGTGTTTCTTTACGAAACACCCTGACTGGGAACAGTAGCAGTGCTCGCGCCCGATGCGAAGAGCGGCAGCGGGTACGGCTCGCAGGGGCACGACCAGGAGCGAGTAGCCTCTGACCTGTGCATCCCGTTCTCGTTTACACCGCGTCGCGCATCGGCTTGTTCATCGTGACCCTCGGTGTCCTGTACTTGCTCGGACTGCAAAATCCGCTGGTGCTGATCCTGGTGGCTTTCCTGATCAGCGGTGTGGCCAGCTACGTCCTGCTGTCCAAGCAGCGTGACGCCATGAGCGCCCGCATCAGCGACAAGATCAACCGGCCTAAGCCGCAGGACGACTAGGGCAGAGGGAACATGCCAATCCGGGCATGGTACTCCCGTCCGAGTCGAGTTGTGTCACTACCAACGAGTAGTCCGCGGCTGTACGCCAGAAATGCCTTGACGCCGATACCGCGTTCACGTCCCGGATTCCACGCCAGCGCCTTTCCGGTGCGCGGATCGAGGGCGGCGATGCCCTCTCTGGGCACGGCGCCGGGCCCCGCCGAGTCACGGCCGCGCGGGTTGTTCATCCAGCGCTGATGCCCGCCCACGTAGACGGCCGCGCCGGTCGCCGCGACCGAGTAGAGCGAGTCGCCGCCGGTGTGGTTCACCCAGGTCGGCCGGACGCGCTGGCTCCTGGTGTAGGTCTCGAACCTGGCCGCGCTGTCGCACAGGCGCCGCGGGTCGCCGTTGCCGCCGGTCGTGACGACCACGAAATAGTCGCCTCCGGGTGACAGGTCGAGGCCGCGGACATAGGTGGGGAAGACATCCTGGCACTTCGGCTCGTACGCGGCCGTGCGCCAGTTGGCCACCCGGGGCGTCGACGAGGAGATGTCGATCACGCCGAGCTGGGGCCGCGGCTCGCCGTCGAGCGTGGTGAAGCTGCCGTCGACCACCAGCCGGTCGGCGCTCGCGGCCAGCGCGTGAACCTTGACCTTGGGGGTGCGGGGCAGGCCGGGCTCGATGGTGAAGCGCGGGTCGGCGGCGCCGGTCGTGGCGTCGAGCCTGGCCAGGGCGGTTCTCGGCGAGGTGAAGTCGCCGCCGGTGTAGAGGTGGGCGCCGCGCCTGGCCAGCGTGGTCACGACGCCGCCGGACACGCGCGGGGCGAAGCCGCGTACCGTCGAGCCGTCGGACAGGCTCAGGCGGGTCAGGGCGCGCGCCCGTGTGCGGTTGACGGACGGGAAGTCGCCGCCGACGTAGACGGTGCCGCCGGCGCCGGCGGCCAGCGCGTGGACCGGACCGGCGACGTCAGGGGCGAAGCCGGGCAGGACGGCGCCGGTGGCCAGGTCGAAGGCGAAGAGGTTGCTCCGGGGGAAGGTGGTCGTGCGTCTCGCGTCGGCTACCTCGCTGAACGAGCCGCCGACCACCACGGTGCCGCCCACCAGGGCGATGGTGTTGACGATGCCGTCGAGGACGTGGGGGGTGGTGTCGGCCGGGTTGGCGGACACCACGCGGGTGTGCGTGACAGGGGCCATCGTGATGACCGCTGCAAGGGTGACACGCGCGAACATTCGCCAAGTTCTAGCAGACGGTGCGTTATGGAGTGGCTACTTTCCGTTCATTGTCGGGATAGGGCACACGCGATGAGGGCCTTACGGGCGGGGGCAATAGGCTTGACGCATGACCCGCGCTCAGTTGGACAAGCAGCCGCACGAGGTCGCCGCGATGTTCGATCGCACGGCCCGGCGCTATGACCTCGTCAACGATGTGATCTCGTTCGGTCAGGTGCGCTTCTGGCGCAAGGCGGTCGCCGCGGCCGTGGACGCGGGGCCGGGAGAGGTGGTCCTCGACCTGGGCGCGGGGACGGGCACCTCCACCGACAGCTTCACCACGCTGGGCGCGCGGGCGATCGCCTCCGACTTCTCGCTGGGCATGCTCCAGACCGGCGTGCGCCGCCACGGGGGCAACGCGCTCAGCGGCCCCGGGATCCCGTTCGTCGCGGGTGACGCGATGCGGCTGCCGTTCGCCGACGACAGCTTCGACGCGGTGACGATCTCGGTGGCGCTGCGCAACGTGCACGACACCCCCGTGGCGCTGCGCGAGATGCTGCGCGTCACCAAGCCGGGCGGCCGGCTGGTGATCATGGAGTTCTCGCACGTGACCGTCAAGTCGTTCGACCTCTTCTACCGCGAGTACCTGATGAAGATGCTGCCCAAGGTGGCCAAGGTCCTCGGCTCCAACGACGACTCCTACGAGTATCTGGCCGAGTCCATCAGAGACTGGCCGGACCAGCCGTCGCTGGCGCGGATCATCCAGGAGGCCGGCTGGGAGCGTGTCGCCTGGCGCAACTTGAGCCTCGGCATCGTCGCCATGCACCGCGGCTTCAAGCCCGCCTCATGAACGAACCCCCCGACTGCCACTTTGCCCCGCAAAAGCGTTAGACTGCGGGCCGACAAGTTTGTGAAGGGGTTCACAAAGGAACGAAGGCGCCATACCCCACGGCCTTCGAGTGTGTAGGACAGGACAGTCCAGTGACCGTGCCAGCAGCCATACGCCAAGCGCAGGAGCTCGCCACGAGAGAGCGAGGCACGATGCCAACGAGTGGTGAGCGGGCGCGACCATGAACACAGTTGACGCTGACGTCATCGTCGTCGGCGCCGGTCCCTCAGGCTCCGCGACCGCGTATTACCTGGCCCGAGCAGGGCTGGACGTGCTCCTCCTGGAGAAGACGCGTTTCCCTAGGGAGAAGGTCTGCGGAGACGGCTTGACCCCACGCGCGGTCAAGCAACTGCAGAACATGGGCGTCGACATCGACGGGCCCGGCTGGATCAGAAACAAGGGACTGCGGGTCGTCGGCGGCGGGCTCCGCTTCGAGCTCGACTGGCCGCAGCTCGACAGCTTCCCCGACTTCAGCCTGGTCCGCACCCGCCAGGACTTCGACCAGATCATGGCCGCCCACGCGGTCAAGGCCGGGGTACGCCTCATGGAGGGCGTCAACGTCACCGGCCCGATCCTGGACGATCGCAGCGGGCACGTGACCGGTGTCACCACCAAGGACGGCGCGACCTACCGCGGCCGCCTCGTGGTCGCCGCCGACGGGAACAGCACGCGCATGGCGCTCGGGATGGGGCTGCACAAGCGCGAGGACCGTCCGATGGGCGTGGCCGTACGCACCTATTTCCAGAGCCCGCGCCACGACGACGACTACCTCGAGACGTGGCTCGAACTGTGGGACCAGGACACGCTGCTGCCGGGCTACGGGTGGATCTTCCCCGTCGGCGACGGCACCAGCAACGTCGGGCTCGGCCTGCTCAACACCAGTGACGCCTTCGGCAAGATCGACTACCGTGAGCTGCTCAAGCGGTGGTGCAGGAACATGCCCGCCGAATGGGCGTTCACCGAGGAGAACATGACGGGGCCGATCCGCGGTGCGGCCCTGCCGATGGCCTTCAACAGGCAGCCGCACTACACCCGCGGCCTGGTGCTCGTCGGCGACTCCGGCGGCGCCATCAATCCGTTCAACGGCGAGGGCATCGCCTACGCCATGGAGACGGGCGAGATCGCGGCCGAGGTGATCGCGAAGGCGCTTCGCGGTACCACCCCCGCGCAGCAGGAACGTATCCTGCGCACGTACCCGCAGGTCCTCAAGGACGCGTATGGCGGATATTTCACCTTGGGCAGATTGTTCGTCGAAGCGATCGGGAAGCCAGGTGTGATGAGCTTCGGTACGAGGCACGGGCTGCCTCACCCGAGGCTGATGCGCTTCGCGCTCAAACTCCTTGGTAATCTCACCGACCGGCGAGGCGATGCGTCAGACAGGATCATCAACGCACTCTCGAAGGTCGCCCCACCAGCATGAACCGCAGACCCACCCGGCAAACTTATAGGTCAGACTGCGCGCCCGCGCGCGTTGCGACAGAAGAGGAGGCGTAGCGATGGACCTTTATGTGCCCATCCTGGTGCTCGCCATTCTCGCGGGAGGCTTCGCGATCTTCTCGGTCGCGGTCGCTCCCTTCACCGGTCCCAAGCGCTGGAACCGCGCCAAGCTTGACGCCTACGAATGCGGCATCGAGCCGACGCCCCAGCCTGTCGGTGGCGGACGCTTCCCGCTGAAATACATGATCACCGCGATGCTGTTCATCGTGTTCGACATCGAGATCATCTTCCTTTATCCGTGGGCGGTCTCCTTCGCCCCGCTGAAGGGCGCCGACGGCCAGGTGATCGCCTCGGGCCTCGGGGTGTTCGCGCTGGTCGAGATGGTGCTGTTCATCGTCACCGTGCTTGTCGCCTATGCGTACGTGTGGCGCCGCAAGGGTCTGGACTGGGACTGATTATGGGACTTGAAGAGAAACTCCCCAGCGGGTTCATCCTCACCACGGTCGAGCAGGCCGCCGGTTGGGCGCGCAAGAACTCCGTGTGGCCGGCCACCTTCGGCCTCGCATGTTGCGCCATCGAGCTGATGGCCACCGGTGGCCCCCACTTCGACCTGGCGCGCTTCGGCATGGAGCGCGCTTCGGCGTCTCCCCGCCAGGCCGACCTGATGATCGTCGCCGGTCGCGTGTCGCAGAAGATGGCGCCGGTCGTGCGCCAGATCTACGACCAGATGGCCGAGCCCAAGTGGGTCATCTCCATGGGCGTGTGCGCCTCCAGCGGCGGCATGTTCAACAACTACGCCATCGTGCAGGGCGTGGACCACATCATCCCGGTCGACGTCTACCTGCCCGGCTGCCCGCCGCGGCCGGAGATGCTGATCGACTCGATCGTGAAGCTGCACGACAAGATCCAGAACATGAAGTTCGGCGCGCACCGCAAGAAGCAGATCGACGAGCTCGAACTGCAGGCCCTGCGCACGCTTCCGCTGATCGACCAGGGGGCGGGCAAGTGAGCGACAACCTCCCCGAGGTACCGGGGACCGAGCCGCCGCAGACGCCGATCGCCCGGCAGGGCATGTTCGGCGCGCACGACACCGGTGACACCTCGGGCTACGGCGGCCTCGTCGTACGGCGGGCCCCCGAACTGTCCACCCCCCGCCCCTTCGGCGGCTACTTCGACGCCCTGGTCGACACCCTCGGCCTGGACGACGCCATCGAGCGCGTCGTCGTCGACAGGGGCGAGCTGACCCTCCACGTCAAGCGCGAGCGCCTGGTGGAGGTCCTGCAGAAGCTGCGCGACGACGCCGCCCTGCGCTTCGAGCTGTCGCTCGGCGTGACCGGCGTGCACTACCCGCACCTGCAGGGCGAGGAGCTTCACTCGGTCGTCCACCTGGTCTCGATCACGCACAACACCCGGGTGCGCGTCGAGACCTGCGCGCCGGACGACGACCCGCACATCCCGTCGTCGGTCGCCGTCTACCCGACGCACGACTGGCACGAGCGCGAGGCGTACGACTTCTTCGGCATCGTCTACGACGGCCACCCCGCGCTGACGCGGATCATGATGCCGGACGACTGGGACGGTCACCCCCAGCGCAAGGACTACCCGCTGGGCGGCATCCCGGTCGAATACCGCGGCGCCACGATCCCCGCGCCGGACGAGAGGAGGTCGTATTCGTGAGCACGGGCTACGACGAGGCGACCGAGGGCAAGGTCTACTCGGTCAGCGGCGGCGACTGGGACGAGGTCGTCACCAGCGCGCGCGACTCCGAGGAAGAGCGCCTGGTCATCAACATGGGCCCGCAGCACCCGTCCACGCACGGCGTGCTCCGCCTGGTCCTGACCCTCGACGGTGAGACGGTCACCGAGGCGCGCGGCGTCATCGGCTACCTGCACACCGGCATCGAGAAGAACATGGAATACCGGACGTGGACCCAGGGGACCACGTTCGTGACCCGCATGGACTACCTCGCGCCGATCTTCAACGAGACCGCGTACTGCATGGGCGTGGAGAAGCTGCTCGGCGTCACCGACCAGATCCCCGCGCGGGCCCAGGCGATCCGCGTGATGATGATGGAGCTCAACCGCATCGCCTCGCACCTGGTCGCGATGGGTACGTTCGGCATGGAGCTGGGCGCGACGACGCCGTTCCTGTTCGGCTACCGCGACCGCGAGCTGATCATGGATCTGTTCGAGTACATCACCGGCCTGCGCATGAACCACGCCTACGTACGGCCGGGCGGCGTCAGCGTCGACCTGCCCGCGGGCGCCGTGGACAAGGTGGGCGAGTTCCTCAAGGAGATGCCCAAGCGGATCAAGGACGTCCGCAAGCTTCTCGACGAGAACCCCGTCTACGTCCGCCGCACCAGGGACGTCGGCTACCTCGACCTGACCGGCTGCATGGCGATGGGCGTCACCGGCCCGATCCTGCGCGCCGCCGGCCTGCCCTGGGACCTGCGCAAGTCGCAGCCCTACAGCGGCTACGAGACCTACGACTTCGAGGTCGCCACCGAGCGCGGCTGCGACGTCTACTCCCGCTACCTGGTGCGCATGAAGGAGATGGAGGAGTCCCTCAAGATCATCGAGCAGGCTCTCGACCGGATCGCCGGTCCGCTCAAGGGCAAGCCCGTGATGATCGAGGACAAGAAGATCGGCTGGCCGGCGCAGCTCGCGCTGGGCCCCGACGGCCTCGGAAACTCGCCCGACCACATCGCGCACATCATGAGCAGCTCCATGGAAGCCCTGATCCACCACTTCAAGCTGGTGACCGAGGGTTTCCGGGTGCCGGCCGGCCAGGCGTACGCCTCGATCGAGTCGCCCAAGGGCGAGCTCGGCGCGTACGTGGTCAGCGACGGCGGCACCCGGCCTTATCGCGTGCACTTCCGCGAGCCCTCCTTCACGAACCTGCAGGCCTTCCCCGCCATGACGGAAGGCGGCCAGGTCGCCGACGTGATCGCCGCGGTGGCTTCTATCGACCCGGTTATGGGAGGTGTTGACAGGTGAGCGAGCGCAGCGAGCGCCTAGTAGACGCAGCAGCGCAGCTCATGCCTGCTCCGAAGGAGCTGGCATGAGCTTTTCACCGGAGGTCCGCGAGCGTCTTGAGCGGGACGCGAAGGAGATCATCGGGCGTTACCCGAAGACTCGTTCCGCGCTGCTGCCCCTGCTGCACCTGGTGCAGTCGGAGGAGGGCTACGTCTCCGACGACGGCCACGAGTTCTGCGCGGAGATCCTGGGCCTGAGCAAGGCCGAGGTGGTGGGCGTCTCGACGTTCTACACCATGTACAAGCGCCGCCCGGCCGGAGACTTCCACGTCGGCGTCTGCATCAACTCCCTGTGCGCCGTCATGGGCGGCGACCAGATCTGGGAAGAGCTGTCGGAGCACGTCGGCGTCGGTCACGAAGAGGCGACCGCCGACGGCAAGGTCTCGCTTGAGCGCATCGAGTGCAACGCGGCCTGCGACTTCGCCCCGGTCATGATGGTCAACTGGGAGTTCTTCGACAACCAGACGCCCGACTCGGCCAAGCAGCTCGTCGACGACCTGCGTGACGGCAAGAGCATCTCGCCGACCCGCGGCCCGAAGAAGCTCTGCACCTTCAAGGAGGCCTCGCGCGTGCTCGCCGGGCTGCCCGACGAGCTGGCGGGCGACGGCCCCTCGGCCGCCGGCGCCTCGCTGGAGGGCCTCAAGGTCGCCAAGGCCAACGGATGGAAGGCCCCTGAGGCATGACGACTACGCTGACGCCGGTCCTGACCGCCAACTGGGACCAGCCCAACTCCTTCACGCTCGAGGGCTACGGGCCCTACGAGGCGGCGAAGAAGGCCCTGGCCATGGATCCCGACGCGGTCATCCAGGCCGTCAAGGACTCCGGCCTGCGCGGCCGCGGCGGCGCGGGCTTCCCCACCGGCATGAAGTGGGGCTTCATCCCGCAGGGTGACGGCAAGCCCCACTACCTCGTCGTCAACGCCGACGAGTCGGAGCCGGGCACCTGCAAGGACATCCCGCTGATGATGGCCAACCCGCACTCGCTGGTCGAGGGCATCATCATCACGTCCTACGCCATCCGCGCCAACCACGCCTTCATCTATGTACGCGGCGAGGTGCTCCACGTCATCCGCCGGCTGCACGCGGCCGTGCGCGAGGCGTACGAGAAGGGCTACCTCGGCAAGGACGTCTTCGGCTCCGGCTATGACCTCGACCTGGTCGTGCACGCGGGCGCTGGGGCGTACATCTGCGGCGAGGAGACGGCGCTGCTCGACTCGCTCGAAGGGCGTCGCGGTCAACCTCGGCTCAAGCCCCCGTTCCCGGCCGTGGCGGGCCTGTACGCCTCGCCTACTGTCGTGAACAACGTGGAGTCGATCGCCAGTGTTCCCTCGATCGTCACCAACGGCGCCGACTGGTTCGCCGGGATGGGCACGGAGAAGTCGAAGGGTTTCGGCATCTTCTCGCTGAGCGGGCACGTCACGCGGCCCGGCCAGTTCGAGGCGCCGCTGGGCATCACGCTGCGCGAACTGCTCGACATGGCCGGCGGCATCCGCGCGGGCCACGAGCTCAAGTTCTGGACCCCGGGCGGCTCCTCCACGCCGATCTTCACCGCCGAGCACCTGGACGTGCCGCTCGACTTCGAGCAGGTCGGTCTCAAGGGCTCGATGCTCGGCACCCGCGCGCTGCAGATCTTCGACGAGACCACCTGCGTGGTCAGGACCGTGCTGCGCTGGACGGAGTTCTACGCCCACGAGTCCTGTGGCAAGTGCACGCCCTGCCGCGAGGGCACCTACTGGCTCAAGCAGGTGCTCAAGCGCCTGGAAGCCGGTCAGGGCACCGAGGAGGACCTGTCCACGATCACCGACATCGCGGACAACATCCTCGGCCGGTCCTTCTGCGCCCTGGGCGACGGCGCGGCCAGCCCGATCCACTCGTCGGTGAAGTACTTCCGCGACGAGTACCTCAAGCACTTCGAGGTCGGCGGCTGCCCGTTCGACGCGAAGAAGTCCACTGTCTGGGGTGACCAGTGACGACCACCGCTGTAGAAACCTCCCTGGTGACCCTGAGCATCGACGGCTTCCAGGTCAGCGTCCCCAAGGGCACCCTGATCATCCGGGCCGCCGAGCTCCTGGGCATCCAGATCCCGCGGTTCTGCGACCACCCGCTGCTCGACCCGGCGGCCAACTGCCGCCAGTGCCTGGTCGACATCCCCGACGCCGGCAACGGTCGCGGCTTCCCCAAGCCGCAGCCCTCCTGCGCGATCGAGGTCGCCCAGGGCATGGTCGTGCAGACCCAGCTCACCTCGCCGGTGGCCGAGAAGGCGCAGCGGGCGGCCATGGAGTTCCTGCTCCTCAACCACCCGCTCGACTGTCCGGTCTGCGACAAGGGCGGCGAGTGCCCTCTGCAGAACCAGGCGATGTCCAACGGCCAGGGCGAGTCCCGCTTCCACGAGCACAAGCGGACCTTCCCCAAGCCGCTGCCGCTGTCGACGCAGGTGCTGCTCGATCGCGAGCGCTGCGTGCAGTGCGCGCGCTGCATCCGCTTCTCCGACCAGATCGCCGGCGACCCGTTCATCGACTTCTTCGAGCGCGGGGCCAAGGAGCAGGTACGGGTGGCCGACGGCCAGCCGTTCGAGTCCTACTTCTCCGGCAACACCGTCCAGATCTGCCCGGTGGGCGCGCTGACCGGCGCCGCCTACCGCTTCCGCGCCCGGCCGTTCGACCTGGTCTCGACGCCGAGCGTCTGCGAGCACTGCGCCTCCGGGTGCGCCCAGCGCACCGACCACCGCCGCGGCCGGGTCACCCGCCGGCTGGCCGGTGACGAGCCGCAGGTCAACGAGGAGTGGAACTGCGACAAGGGCCGCTGGGCGTTCACCTACGCCACGCAGCCCGACCGGTTGAAGACGCCGCTGGTCCGCAACGAGGAGGGCGTGCTCGTCCCGGCCTCCTGGCCGGAGGCGCTGACCGTCGCGGCCGAGGGCCTGGCCGCCGCCCGCGGCAGGACCGGCGTCCTGCTCGGCGGCCGGCTGACCGTCGAGGACGCCTACGCCTACTCCAAGTTCGCCAGGCTCGCGCTCGGCACCAACGACATCGACTTCCGCGCCCGGCCGCACTCGGCCGAGGAGACCCAGTTCCTCGCCCACGCCGTCGCCGGCAAGGGCATCGAGGTCTCCTACACCGACCTGGAGAAGGCCCCGGCCGTCGTCCTGGTCGGCTTCGAGCCCGAGGAGGAGTCGCCGATCGTCTTCCTGCGCCTGCGCAAGGCCTGGAAGAAGCATGGCCTGAAGGTCACCGCGATCGCGCCGTTCGCCGCCAAGGGGCTGGCCAAGATGGGCGGCACGCTCATCCGCACCGCCCCCGGCGCCGAGGCCGAGGCCATCGGCGACCTCATCGGCACGCTGGCCGAGGGCACGATCGTGCTCGCCGGCGAGCGGCTCGCCACCGCCCCGGGCGCCCTGTCCGCTCTGGTACGGCTGAGCGCCGCCACCGGCGCCAAGGTCGCCTGGGTCCCGCGCAGGGCCGGTGAGCGTGGCGCCATCGAGGCCGGCGCGCTGCCGAACCTCCTGCCGATCGGCCGCCCGGTCGAGGACGAGAGCGCCAGGGCGGAGATCGCCAGGGCGTGGAACGTCGCCTCGCTGCCGGCCACGCCCGGCCGCGACACCGACGGCATCCTGGCCGCCGCCCGGGCCGAGGAGATCGACGCGCTGGTGATCGCCGGCGTCGACCCCTACGACCTGGCCGACCCGGCCGCCGCGCTGGCCGCGCTGGAGAACACGCCGTTCATCGTCAGCCTGGAGATCCGCGCGAGCGCGGTCACCGACCGCGCCGACGTGGTGCTGCCCGTCGCGGCCGTGCAGGAGAAGTCCGGCACGTTCGTCAACTGGGAGGGCCGCGGCCGCTCGTTCGAGGCGCCCATCAGGGTGCCCGGCCTGCAGAGCGACCTCCACGTGATCGGCAATCTGGCCGACCGCCTGGACGTGCACCTGGGCCTGCCCGACGCCAAGGCCGCCCGCCGCGAGCTCGGCTCGGTCGGCGCCTGGCGCGGCAGCCACGTGGCCGCGCCCAACGTCGGCGGCGGTGCCGCCGGGGCGCCGCAGGCGGGTCAGGCGCTACTGGCGACCTGGCACCTGCTGCTCGACGACGGCCGCCTGCAGGACGGCGAGCCCTACCTCGCGGGCACCTCCCGCGCGGCTGAGGCGCTGGTCTCCGAGAGCACCGCGGCCGAGATCGGCGTGGGCGACGGCGACAAGCTCGTCATCGGCGACGCGATCACGCTGCCGGTGCGCATCGCCGAACTGCCCGACCGTGTGGTGTGGGTGCCGGCGAACTCCGGCGGCAGCTCGGTCACCCGCGACCTGCGCGCGGTGTCCGGCGACATCGTCACGATCGGGAGCGCTTCATGATCCTCCTCGCCACGGAACCGACCCTCGCCGACTTCGGCAAGGATCCGCTCTGGATCACCATCGTCAAGGCGCTGATGCTCTTCGTCTTCCTGATGCTGGGGATCCTGTTCGGCGTCTGGTACGAGCGCAAGCTCATCTCCAAGCTGCAGAACCGCATCGGTCCCAACCGGGCGGGCAAGTTCGGCCTGCTGCAGTCGGTGGCCGACGGCCTGAAGATGGGCCTCAAGGAGGACCTGTTCCCGAACACGGTGGACAAGGCGCTCTACCTGATGGCTCCGGTCATCATGGTGATCCCCGCGTTCCTGGCCTTCTCGATCACGCCGTTCGCCGGCATGGTCAACCTGTTCGGGGTCCAGACGCCGCTGCAACTCGTGGACCTTCCGGTCGCGGTGTTGTTCATGCTGGCCATGGGCGCCATCTCGGTGTACGGCGTCGTGCTGGCCGGGTGGTCGTCGCGCTCGCCGTACGCGCTGCTGGGTGGTTTGCGGAGTGCGGCGCAGGTGGTCTCCTACGAGATCGCCATGGGACTGTCCTTCGTCGGCGTGTTCCTGTTCGCCGGGACGCTGTCCACCTCGGAGATCGTCAAGGCGCAGGCCACGGGCGGGGAGTTCTGGGGCATCCCGATGCCCTCCTGGTACGTGGTGCTGCTGCTGCCGTCCTTCCTGATCTTCGTGATCTGTGGCTTCGGCGAGGCCGCCCGTATCCCGTTCGACCTGCCCGAGGGCGAGGGCGAGCTGGTCGGTGGTTTCCAGACCGAGTACTCCTCCTCGCTGAAGTTCGCCCTGATCATGATGGGCGAGTACCTGCACACGTTCACCGCGTCGGCGATGGCGATCACGCTGTTCCTGGGCGGCTGGCAGGCGCCCTTCGGCCTGCCGGACGAAGGCTGGTGGGGACTGCTCTGGTTCTTCATCAAGTTCGTCCTGGTCTTCTCCTTCGTGGTCTGGGTACGCGCCTCGCTGCCGCGGGTCCGCTACGACCAGCTGATGTCGCTGGGCTGGAAGGTCCTCATCCCGCTGAACCTGGCGTGGATCATGCTTGTGGCCTCGGTCCGGGCGATCATGTACGTCAGGGAGGGTCCGACCTCCGGCTTCGAGGGGAGCATGGCGGTCGTCCTGACGATCACCGCCATCGTGGTCCTCGGCGCGCTCGGCATCTGGGCCCGGTTCGACACCGTCAACCAGCGCCGCAAGGAAGCCGAGAAGGCCAAGGTCGCCGCGGAGTTCGAGGAGCTGGACCGCGAGCCGACCGCCGGCGGATTCCCGGTGCCGCCGCTCGATCTGCCGCACTACCACGGGGTGCAGCACAAGGAGGTTCCCAGTGGGACTAACTGATTGGCTGAACCCCGTCAAGGGCTTCGGCGTCACCTTCCACACGATGTTCAAGAAGCCCGTCACGGTGAACTACCCGGAGGAGAAGCGGCCCACGGCCCCTCGCTTCCACGGTCGCCACCAGCTCAACCGCTGGCCCGACGGGCTGGAGAAGTGCGTCGGCTGTGAGCTGTGCGCATGGGCCTGTCCGGCCGACGCGATCTACGTCGAGGGCGCGGACAACACCGAGGAGGAGCGCTTCTCCCCGGGCGAGCGTTACGGGCGCACCTACCAGATCAACTATCTGCGGTGCATCCTGTGCGGTCTCTGCATCGAGGCTTGCCCGACTCGCGCGCTGACCATGACCAACGAGTACGAGCTGGCCGACACCAACCGTGAAAGCCTCATCTACACCAAGGAGATGCTGCTCGCACCGCTGACGCAGGGCATGGAGCAGCCGCCGCACCCGATGCGGCTCGGTGAGACCGAAGAGGACTACTACCGCCTGGGACGGACCAATGGGTGAGCAAGTCACTTTCTGGGTGCTCGCCGTCGTGTCCGTGGCGGCAGCCCTGGGCGTGGTGTTCAGCCGCAAGGCGGTCTACTCCGCGCTGATGCTCGGCGGCGTCATGCTCTGCCTGTCGGTGCTGTACGCGGCGCAGGACGCGCCGTTCCTCGCCGCGGTGCAGATCATCGTCTACACCGGCGCCGTCATGATGCTCTTCCTGTTCGTGCTCATGCTGGTGGGCGTCGACTCCTCCGACTCCTTCGTGGAGACGTTGAAGGGGCAGCGCTTCTGGGCCGCGATCGCCGGGCTCGGCTTCGCCTCGCTGATCATCCTGGCCGTCGGCAACGCCGTCTTCGGCAACGCCAAGGGCCTGGCCGCGGCGACCGGTCAGGGCGGCTACATCCGCACGCTGGCCGGGCAGATCTTCACCCGCCACGTGTTCGCCTTCGAGGTGACCTCGGCGCTGCTGATCACCGCCGCGCTCGGCGCGATGGTCCTCGCCCACCGCGAGCGGCTCACCGCCAAGGCCACGCAGAAGGACCTCTCGCGCGCCCGGTTCCAGGGCGACCAGCCCTCGCCGCTGCCCGGCCCCGGCACCTACGCCCGGAGCAACGCCATCGACATGCCGGCGCTGCTGCCCGACGGCTCGGTCTCCGAGAAGTCGGTCAACCGCTACATCGCGCGCTACGACGTCGAGCACGGCCACCTGCCCGCCGACCCGAAGCTCGCCGAGGCGATCAAGCACTCGGTCGAGGTCGAGGAGGACTCGAAGTGACGACGCAGTACCTGATCCTCTCGGGGCTGATTTTCGCCATTGGCGCGCTCGGTGTGCTGATCAGGCGTAACGCGATCGTGGTGTTCATGTGCGTGGAGCTGATGCTCAACGCCTGCAACCTCGCGTTCGTCACCTTCGCCAGGCAGAACGGCAACCTCGAAGGCCAGATCATCGCGTTCTTCGTGATGGTGGTGGCCGCGGCCGAGGTCGTGGTCGGTCTGGCCATCATCGTGACGATCTTCCGAACCCGCAGGTCTGCGTCCGTGGACGACGCGAACCTGCTGAAGTACTGAGGGGTGACTGGTGGATCCCGTTAAGATCGCCGATTTCGCCGGCAGCGGCGCGATCGGTGTGTCATGGCTGATGATCGCCTTGCCACTCCTCGGCGCCGCGATTCTGCTGGTTCTCGGCCGGATCACGAACAAGTGGGGACACCTGCTGGGCGTGGCGATGTCGCTCGCCTCGTTCGTCGTGGCGGTGCTCGGGTTCGTGGAGTTGCTCGGGCTTCCCGAGGACGCGCGGCGGCAGGCCGTACACCTGTATGAGTTCATCCCCGGCATGGGTCTGAACGGCGAGGGCCTCAACATGGGGCTGCTGATCGACCCGCTGTCGATCAGCTTCGCGCTGCTGATCACGGGTGTCGGATCGCTGATCCACATCTACTCGATCGGCTACATGTCGCACGACCCCGAACGGCGCCGGTTCTTCGCCTACCTGAACCTGTTCGTCGCGGCGATGCTGCTGCTGGTGCTGTCCGACAACTACGTCGGGCTGTTCATCGGCTGGGAGGGCGTGGGTCTCGCGTCCTACCTGCTCATCGGGTTCTGGCAGTTCAAGCCGTCGGCCGCGGTCGCGGCGAAGAAGGCGTTCATCGTCAACCGCGTCGGCGACTTCGGCCTGCTGGTCGGCATGTTCATCATCTGGACCTCCTTCGGCACGCTGGCCTTCGGCGACCTGCAGGGCAAGGTGGGCGAGGCCTCCTCGGGCACGCTGACCGCGATCGGGCTCCTGCTGCTGCTCGGCGCGTGCGGCAAGTCGGCCCAACTCCCGCTGCAGTCCTGGCTCCTGGACGCGATGGAGGGCCCGACCCCGGTCTCGGCCCTCATCCACGCCGCGACCATGGTCACCGCCGGCGTCTACCTGGTGGTCCGCTCGGGCGCGTTCTTCGAGGCATCCAGTACGGCTTCGCTCGTCGTCGCCATCGTCGGCGTCGCGACCCTGCTGGCCGGTGCGATCATCGGTTGCGCCAAGGACGACATCAAGAAGGGCCTGGCCGGCTCGACGATGTCGCAGATCGGCTACATGATGCTCGGCGCCGCCCTCGGCCCCGCCGGCTACGCCTTCGCGATCGCGCACCTCATCGCGCACGGCTTCTTCAAGGCCGACATGTTCCTCGGCGCCGGTTCGGTCATGCACGCCATGAACGACGAAGTGGACATGAGGAAGTACGGCGGGCTCCGCAAGCTCATGCCGATCACCTTCGCCACCTTCATGGTGGGCTACCTGGCGATCATCGGCTTCCCGTTCCTGTCCGGGTTCTACACCAAGGACGGGATCATGGAGACGGCCATGGAGCACGGGCAGTGGATGGGCTGGCTGGCCGTGCTGGGCGCGGGCATCACCGGCTTCTACATGTCCCGCATGATCTTCATGACGTTCTTCGGCGAGAAGCGCTGGGACAAGGACGCGCACCCGCACGAGTCGCCCTCGGTCATGACGGTGCCGCTGATCCTGCTCTCGCTCGGCTCGATCGGCCTGGGCTACTACCTGATCAGCGACAACCGGTTCATGAAGTTCCTGGCCCCGGCGGTCGGCCTGCCTGAGCGGCTGCCCGAGTTCCACCTGTTCAGCACCACCACGGTGGGGCTGTCGTCGCTGGCCCTCGTCGCCCTGGGCGCGGGCTTCGCCTGGTACAAGTACGGCAAGTCCGAGGTTCCGGTCCTGGCGCCGCGCGGTTCGTTCCTGACCGCCTTCGCCCGGCGCGACCTGTACGGCGACGCCCTCAACGAGTCGCTGTTCATGCGCCCCGGCCAGTGGCTGACCAGGATCGCCGTCTTCTTCGACAACCGCGGCGTCGACGGCCTGGTCAACGGGCTGGCGGCGGCGATCGGCGGGACCTCGGGCCGCATGCGGCGGCTGCAGACGGGCTTCGCCAGAACGTACGCGCTGTCCATCCTGTTCGGTGCGGCCCTCCTGGCCGGCGCCCTGCTCCTCGTTGGGAACATCTGATGTCACCCTGGCTCCCAATCCTCATGGCGGTGCCCGTCCTGGGCGCCGTCGTGGTGGCCCTGCTTCCCAAGGGCAGCGACAAGCTGGCCAAGCAGGTGACCCTGCTGGTCTCCCTGGTCGTCATGGTGCTGACGCTCGTCATGGCGGTGCAGTTCAGCCCGCGCGGCGACCGCTTCCAGTTCGTGGCCGAGTACAACTGGATCCCCAGCTTCGGGGTCAAGTTCGGCGTCGGCGTGGACGGCGTCGCGCTGGTGCTGATCGCCCTGTCCGTGGTGCTGGTGCCGATCGTGGTGCTGGCCTCGTGGAACGACGCCGACGGCGTGAAGACGGCGGACGGCACGGTCATCGCGCCGAAGCGGTCGGTCAAGACCTACTTCTCGCTGCTGCTGGTGCTGGAGACGATGATGATCGGCGTCTTCGCGGCGACCGACATCTTCCTCTTCTACATCTTCTTCGAAGCCATGCTGATCCCGATGTACTTCATGATCGGCTCCTACGGCGGCGCCCAGCGGTCCTACGCGGCCGTGAAGTTCCTGCTGTACTCGCTGTTCGGCGGCCTGCTCATGCTGGTCGCGGTCATCGGGCTGTACTTCGCGGCGGGCAAGGGCACGTTCATGTTCCCCGAGCTCGTCGGCGCCATCCAGGACCCGGCCACGCAGAAGTGGCTGTTCGCCGGGTTCTTCATCGCCTTCGCCATCAAGGCGCCGCTGGTGCCGGTGCACACGTGGCTGCCCGACGCGGCGGCCCAGGCTCCGGCGGGCGCGGCCGTACTGCTGGTGGGCGTGCTCGACAAGGTCGGCACGTTCGGCATGCTGCGCTTCTGCCTGGAGCTCTTCCCCGAGGCGGCCAAGGCGTTCACGATGCCGATCGTGGTGCTCGCGGTGATCAGCATCATCTACGGCGCGATCGTCGCCATCGGGCAGACGGACATGAAGCGCCTGATCGCCTACACCTCGATCTCGCACTTCGGCTTCATCGTCATGGGCGTCTTCGCGATGTCCCAGGTCGCGCAGTCCGGCGCCGCGCTGTACATGGTCAACCACGGCTTCGCCACCGGCGCGCTGTTCCTGGTCGCGGGCTTCCTCATCTCCCGCCGCGGCTCGCCGTACATCGCCGACTACGGGGGCGTGCAGAAGGTCGCCCCGATGCTGGCCGGGTTCTTCCTGGTCGCCGGTCTGGCCGGGCTGTCGCTGCCGGGGCTGTCGTCGTTCGTCAGCGAGTTCATGGTGATGGTCGGCACGTACTCCAGCGAGGCGTTCGGATCCGGCGCCCTCGCGGTGGCGGCGATCGTCTCCGCGGTGGCGGTCATCCTCGCCGCCGTCTACATCCTGTGGATGGTCCAGCGGGCGCTGAACGGCCCGACGGCCGAGTCCGTCAAGGGCTTCAAGGACCTCAACGTCCGCGAGGTCGTGGTGCTCGCCCCGCTGGTCGCCCTGATCATCGGGTTCGGCTTCTTCCCGAAGCCGCTGCTCGACGTGATCAACCCGTCGGTGCAGCACACGCTCACCAACGTGGACGTCAAGAACCCCGCCATCGCTGAGAAGGGGGCCGGAGAGTGAACGGCTTCGAGGCGCCGACCATCGAGTACGGGCAGCTCGCGCCGCTGCTGCTCGTCTTCGGCGCGGCCTGCATCGGCGTCCTGGTGGAGGCGTTCGCGCCGCGCTACCTGCGCAAGTCCATCCAGGTGCCGCTCTCGCTGCTGAGCCTGATCGGCGCCTTCGCGCTGGTCATCGTGCAGGTGGCCAGGGGCGGCGTGCCGACCACGGCCTCGGCGATGGGCGCCGTCGCGGTGGACGGTCCTTCGTTGTTCATCTGGGGCGTCATCCTGGTGCTCTCGCTGGGCGCCGTGCTGATGGTCAACGACGACGGGCACTTCGTCGCGTCGGCGGCGGCCGTACCCGGGAGTGCGGATGAGGAGGAGGCGGAGACGAGCGGTGGCGCGCACACCGAGGTCTACCCGCTGGTGCTCTTCGCCGTCGGCGGCATGCTGCTGTTCGCGGCCTCGCACGACCTGCTGGTGATGTTCGTGGCCCTTGAGGTCATGTCGCTGCCGCTGTACCTGCTGTGCGGCCTCGCCCGCCGTCGCCGCCTGCTGTCGCAGGAGGCCTCGCTGAAGTACTTCCTGCTCGGCGCGTTCTCCTCGGCCTTCTTCCTGTACGGCATGGCCATGATCTACGGCTACGCCGGCACGGTCAGCCTGCCCGGGATCAGCCAGTCGATGTCCACCGGCTCGCTCATGGACCCGCTGCTGCTGCTCGGCCTCTCGCTGCTCGGCGTGGGCCTGCTCTTCAAGATCGGTGCGGCTCCCTTCCACGCGTGGAAGCCGGACGTCTACCAGGGCGCCCCGACGCCGGTCACCGCCCTGATGGCCTCCGGCACGCTGGTGGCGGCCATGGGCGCGGTCCTGCGGGTGTTCTGGGTGGCTCTGGGCAACCTGGACTGGGACTGGCGTCCGGTCATGTGGGTGGTCGCGGCGCTGACGATGATCGTGGGCGCGATCCTGGCGATCACGCAGACCGACATCAAGCGCATGCTGGCCTACTCCTCGATCGCGCACGCGGGCTTCCTGCTCATCGGCGTGATGGCGACGTTCGAGGCCGCGGAGAAGAACGCCGCCTCGCTGTCGGCGATCCTGTTCTACCTGCTGGTCTACGGCTTCACCACCGTGGGCGCGTTCGCCGTGGTCACCATGGTGCGCGACCCCGGCGGCGAGGCGGGTCATCTGTCCCGCTGGGCCGGACTCGGGAAGCGATCTCCGCTGCTTGCCGGTGTGTTCGCTTTCTTCCTGCTGGCTTTCGCTGGTATCCCTCTGACCAGCGGGTTCTTCGGGAAGTACGCCGTGTTCGCGGCTGCCGTGAGCAGTGGCACGCAGACCGGAGACTCGATGGGCGCGTGGATGACCGGCCTGGTCGTCGTGGGTGTCATCGCCTCGGCGATCGCGGCCTTCTTCTACGTCCGCGTCATCGTGCTGATGTTCTTCAGCGAGCCTGCCGCCGACGGCCCCACCGTGGTCGCGCCCAGCATGGGCACCGCGGTGGTCATCGGCGTCGCGCTGCTGGTTACGGTAGGAGTCGGGCTTTTCCCGCAGCCCGCACTCGACATCGCCAACCAGGCTGCGTCCGGCCTGTTCATTAGATAGGGGTACCTATGTCCGCGCCACCGGTTGTTGATCTGCCCATTGAGGACGAGCGGTTGGCGCAGGACATCGCCAGTGGGCTGAACGCGGTCGAGAAACTGCTGCGCTCGTCGGTCGAGAGCGAGGACGCCTTCGTCACGGAGGCGTCCAAGCACCTCATCGAGGCGGGCGGCAAGCGGTTCCGGACGCTGATGCTGCTTCTGGCGGCCCAGTTCGGCGATCCGTCCGCGCCCGGCGTCGTGCCGGGCGCGGTGGTGATCGAGCTCACGCACCTCGGCTCGCTCTACCACGACGACGTCATGGACGAGGCTCCGGTACGGCGCGGCTCCCCGTCGGCCAACGCCCGGTGGGACAACACCGTGGCCATCCTGACCGGCGACTACCTGTTCGCCCAGGCCTCCGACCTCCTGGCCGACCTCGGCCCTGACCTGATCAGGGTCCAGGCGCAGACGTTCTCCCGGCTCGTGCAGGGCCAGATCAGGGAGACGATCGGCCCGCGTCCCGGCGACGACCCGATCTCGTTCTACATCAACGTGCTGGCCGACAAGACGGGCTCGCTCATCGCCGCCTCCGGGCGGTTCGGGGCGCTGCTGTCGGGCGCCCCCACGGGTGTGGAGGAGCGGCTGAGCCGGGCCTGCGAGGCGATCGGCGTGGCCTGGCAGCTCGGCGACGACCTGCTCGACGTGGCCTCGACCTCGTCGGAGTCGGGCAAGACGCCCGGGACGGACCTGCGCGAGGGCATCCGCACGCTGCCGGTGCTCTACCTGCTGGCCTCGCCCGAGGACTCGCGGCTCAAGACGCTGCTGTCGGGGCCGGTGGCGGAGGAGGACCTGGAGGAGGCGCTGACGCTGCTGCGGGCGCACCCGGCGATGGCTCAGGCCCGTGCGGAACTGGACGCGTGGGTGGACCGGGCGCGGGCCGATCTCTCGGGCCTGCCGAACATCCCGGCGAAGGACGCGTTCCTGGCTCTGTGCGACTACGTGGTGGAGCGCTCAGGCTGATTTTTCGGGATATATCCGATCAAAGCGTAGGTTGCGGCGTAGTCGACCGCCCGCGCGGCGGTCGACGACCCCATTATACAAGGCCGTGGTCGCCCCGGCGGCCACCAGCGCGGCTCGGATATTGCTTGACGTCACGAAGGTGTACGCGCCGGTCGATTTAAAACAAAGAAAGCA